>NZ_JALNUL010000024.1:0-73378 GCF_026540775.1 Methylobacterium sp. GC_Met_3 | reverse complement strand
AAAAAACGAAGAGAAGAACGGATATTTTGTCTACGTCGCTCAAAGCCAAGCTTCCGTGGAAGAGCCTGTGGGGTCGCGCAATTGGCTTCCAGCCCGGAACGCGGCTTTCACCTACGCTGAGCTTAGCGCTCGAAGGTCGTTGGCGGAAGCAATGCGCACGACGATACAGTCGGACCGGTCGGTGACCGCGAGATTGTTAGGCGGGGACGATGCACCGCCGTCCATGCGACCGGTCGTCGAACAGCTGTCCATCGTCGACAAATCTTTGGTCCTCACGGACAAGGCCCTCGACGCCGAGATCAAGAAATTCGATCCCAACTGGAAAGGGGGGACTGAGGCGCAAAAGCGCGAAGCAATCGCCACCGAGCAATTGCGGATCAACCAGAGCATCGAGCGCAGCGCGGAGATGTTCGCCTCCGGTGCGTTTACAGTCGTCCAGTGCGAGGGCCCGAGCCTGCAGGATGGGGGCAAATACAGCGTCCTTACCGGTCTGATCTGGACGCCGAAACTCGCCGGAGTTGCGGAGACGATCTGGAATCCGACCCTCAAGATTCAGCCGGAGACGCCGCAGGCACCGGTCCGAAAGCAGTTCGAGGCGATCAAGGCCGACAACCCAGATTGGCTCGCGTACACGATGGGGGCACGCGTCTTCACGGATGAGAATGGGGAACGGGTCATCGTCGGCTTCGGCGTGGCGCCTCAGTCCAGCCTGATGCCGGCCGATATCAGCCGCGCCAAATTAGCGGCAATGGCCGCGATCCAGCGGTTCGTGAGCGAGCGGGTGTTAGCGACTGCGAAGTCGAAGGAGGCGTACGAAAGTCGGAAGGCGGCCGACGGCTCGATGCAGAGCTACAACCTCGATGCCTTGAACGATGAGGTCAGAGCCCAGGCTGGCGACCTTCAATTGAAGGGTGCGACCGACATCTTATCATGGCGTGGTGAACATCCCTGGTCCAAGGCGAAGATGCAGGTCGTGGCCGTGGCATGGAGCCAGCGCTGGGCAGCCGACGCTGAGGCGGTCGGTCGCGCGATGGGAGCCGCCGAGCAACGCATGACGCAGCAGGGAGCCTTGCCGAAGGCGCCGGCAGCGGCTGGGGGATCAGCCAGAGGCGCGCCTGCTGCAGCACCGGTGAAGGCGGGTGCAGGCGTCTCTACGTCCGATTTTTGAAGCCGTTACAGGGCTTGGCTTACGGCCGCAGCGAGAGGCCGTAAGCCAATCCTAGGGAACAGGTACTGCACCACCATCCTCGACCTTGGACCGAAGTTGGCGGAGGACTGACGAACGTCCGCTTTGGGAGAACGCCGACAGCGCTTCCGGCGACTGAGTTGGGTCGATAGGAGGCCGTCCGCTTTTCAGGTCCGCCCTCTCCGAAGCAGCCATTCCGCTAACGGCCAGATTACGCCATGCCGGATCGCTAATGCGCGCAAAACCGGTCGTTCGGTTTTGCGCGCAACTCGGACACTTGGATTATGTGCGGCTCGCTCGACGATCAGGTACAGGTCGCGAGTCGTACGCGAACGCTTTCGCCCGCTCAGCGTTTCAACCTCGGCCATGATCGTTGCACACCGTAGGCTGCCGCTGATACGGATGTTGGCCGCCTAGGCCAGGGCGATGGCCTCAACGTGCTGTGAGTCCGACGCCTTACGGATGTTCAAGCCGGCCCCTCTGCAGCCAGCTTGCGCGGTCGAGCGACCGCGATCCGGCACCGTCGACCTGATGCAGGAAGAGTTCGGCGTCGGCAGCTACTGCTTCGCGGCTTTCAGCTGCAGCGCTGGCTTGTTTATCTTTGGCAGGCCCACTTCCAGGCTTGGCAGCAGTCGGCCTATCGGCCGCTTTCACCGGCTCGGGACGGCAACGCAGCAAGTTTGCAGGGGAGGGGAGGACGAGGTCAGGCAAACCGAAACGCTGGAACCGTACCTTTGAGCAGGGTCTAGCTAAGTCCGAGCTGATGGCCGCTCCTTGGTTTGGGTGCGGCGCCGGGTCAGTATGAATAGGTTTCGCGCCGAAGCTGGGTTCAGGCGAGAATGTTGACGGCGCGGGCGGCGACGAGCGCCACGGTCAGCAGCGAGACCAGCGCCTCGGCCATCATCAGTAACTTGGCGCGCGCCGTCAGTGGCAGCGTGTCAGTGGGTGAGAAAGCGGTCGCGTTGGTGAACGCTAAGAACAAGTAATCTATAAAGCCCGGAACGAATTGCGCCCGCGCTTCAGCCGATCCGAAGGTCATCTGCGGGAACAGAAAGTCGGGATCTCGCGCGCTCGGGTGGCCTCTTAGAGCCGCACCACCGCGATCTGTCGTCCAGAACCACAGGGCGAAGATCACGACATTGGTGCCCCAGATATTGAGGGCATCCACGAGCAAGGTTGAGCCGCCAGCTGCCTTGCCGTTCAGGAGGGCGTGGACCAGGGCTGCGAGGGCGGCGGTGTTCGCCATGGTGACAAGCGCTGTCATGAAGAATGCCATCATGCGGATCAGGCGATGATGGTGGTGAACCTCGGCCCAGTGTGCGTCTGTCGTGGCGCGCCGCGCCCGACCCTGGTTCCGAGCCGTGGCGGCCGACAGTGGCACCAGCAGCACGAGTTCGAGCGTTGGGGCGAGCCAGCGGGGTCCGAGCGAGAAGTCATTCACAACGAGCCATTGAAGGCCAGCTACGCAAGCTATGGCGCTCCGCGCTAACCAGAAGTCCAGGGCTCTTGTCCGAACACGATCAGGGTGCGGCGGCCTCACCATCGACGACGTCCCCTGACCAGCTGTGCAACTGAGGCGAGCTGCCCCTAACGCTTTTTGCCCAACTCGGCGGCGATGCCCTTGGTCATTCGTGACAGCCGCTACAGCGGCTGTGCTGTTGCCATGAGCCATTCCCGAAGCTTGGTCCAGCGCGGCCGCATGTTGCCGCCGCGAACCGCGATCCCGAGCGCCTTGCGTTGTGCGAGCAGGACGACGAGTCGCTTGCCGCGGGTCACCCCCGTGTACAGGAGGTTCCTCGCCAGCATGGTCCAATGCTGCATGGCGAGCGGGATCACCACCGCCGGGTACTCCGAGCCCTGCGATTTGTGGATGGTCGTGGCGTAGGCGGGTACCAGCGTGTCGAGTTCGCCATAGGGGTAGATCACCTCCCGCCCGTCGAAATCGACGATCACCGCCCCCTCGTCCTGATCGATGCGTGCCACCGTGCCGAGATCGCCGTTGAACACCTCCCGGTCGTAGTCGTTTTGGCTCTCCATCACCCGGTCCCCAGGTGAGAAGCGCCAGCCGAACCGCTCTACCGAAACAGGGGGGTTTGGATTCAGCACCGCCTGGAGCTCATGGTTGAGGTTGCGCGCGCCGAGCACGCCGCGCTGCATCGGTGTCAGCACCTGCACTTCGCGGACAGGGTCGAGGCCGAAGCGGGCCGGGATGCGCTTGGTAACCACCTCGATCAGCGTCGCCACCGCGGGCTCGGGCTCGTCGATCTCGATCAGGTGGAAGTCGCTGTCCGCGCCCCGGGCGGCTGGCTCGGGCATCTTGCCGGCGTTGATCCGGTGCGCGTTCATGACGATCCGACTCTCGGCCGCCTGCCGAAACACCTCAGTGAGGCGCGCCACCGGGATAGCCCCCGAGGCGATGACGTCCGCCAAGACCTGCCCAGGCCCAACAGAAGGTAGCTGGTCAACGTCGCCGACGAGGAGCAGCGCAGCGTGCTCCGGGATCGCCTTGGTCAGGGCGTTCATCAGCGGCACATCGACCATCGAGGTCTCATCGATCACTAGCAGGTCGCAGGCGAGCGGGTTGTCCTCGTTGCGCGAGAAGCCGCCGTGCTTCGGATCGATCTCCAGCAGGCGGTGGATCGTCTTGGCCTCCAGCCCGGTCTGCTCAGTCATGCGCTTGGCCGCCCGGCCGGTTGGGGCGGCGAGCAGCACCTGCACGCCTTTCGCCCGCAGGATGCGCAGGATCGTGTCGAGCGTCGAAGTCTTGCCCACGCCCGGACCGCCGGTGATCACCGCGAGCTTGGCGCCGAGCGCGAGCCGCACGGCTTCCCCTTGCGAGGGCGAGAGCGTCTTTCCAGTCTTCTCTCGGACCCAGGGCATTGCGCGGGCGAGGTCGATCTCTGGCCAGGGCGGCGCGCCCTTCGTTCGGCGGAGCAACCGCTCGGCGATCATTCGCTCGGCGGTGTGAAGCCCGGTCAGGAAGATGCACGCCTTGTCGCCGAGGATGTCCTGCACGACTTCGCCGATCTCCAGCACGTCGAGCAACGCCGAACGGATCAGCGTGGCATCGACGCTGAGAAGTTCGCCCGCGAGCTTGATCAACTCCGCCACAGGTAGCGCGCAGTGTCCGCCATCGGTCGCGCTCTGAAGGGCAAACGAGATACCCGCGCGCAGCCTCTGCGGCGCCTCCGGGGTCAGCCCGAGCTTCATCGCGATGGCGTCGGCGGTCTTGAAGCCGATGCCCCGGATGTCTTTGGCCAGCCGATACGGATCCTCGGTCATGACCGCGATGGCCTCGTGGCCGTAGGTCTTGAAGATCCGCACCGCCCGTGCCGTTCCGACACCGTGGGCATGCAGGAACAGCATGATCTCGCGCACGGCCTTCTGCTCGGCCCAGCCCGCGATGATACGGGCGGCGCGCTTCGGACCGATGCCGGCGACCTCGGGCAGGCGCTGCGGCTCAGCCTCGATGATCTCGAACGTGCCTTCCCCGAAGGCCGCGACGATGCGCTTGGCCATGGCCGGACCGATGCCGCGCATGTGGCCCGACGCGAGGTACTTCTCGATGCCCTCGACCCCGGTGGGGGGCGTGACCTTGAGGGTATCGGCCTTGAATTGCACGCCGTGCTGGCGATCCGTGTGCCAGATACCGGTGGCGGTGATCCACTCGCCAGCCGCGATGGCGGGGGCATGGCCGATCACCGGCACGAGATCGCGCTTACCCCGCGCCTGGACCTTGAGCACGCAGAAGCCGGTCTCGGGGCTGTGGAAGGTGACGCGCTCGATGGTGCCGGCCAGCGCCTCGATCTCTGGACCGGCCGAGCCGGGGAATGCGCGCGCAGCCACGGCGGCTATGAGATCCTACGGGCCTGCCTCGGAGATCGACGCCTCGATGCTGTACGAGCCGTTTCCACAGTATGGGCCGCTGCTCACAAGATGTCATGGTGCTGATCGACACAGCGGGCAGTGTCGGCGTGCATTCAGTCTGTGAGGCACCAGCTATGTTCGATGTGACGAAGATGCTGGCCAACGCGCTCGGCGAGCACCTCGCGCTCACCTACCAGCGCACTTTCGGCAGTCGCGAGCCACGTTTTGCCGAGGTGATCGAGGCGTCCGCACGTCTGACCATCGAGCGCATCGTCGGCAGCGACGCGCTCTACCACGATGGCGACCATACCGCCCTCGTCACCCTCGTGGCTCAGGACATCCTGCGCGGCCGGTTCCTCGACAAGGGGATCACGCCGGAGGATTGGCTGCACATGATCCTGGCCGCCCTGTACCATGACATCGGCTACGTGCGCGGTGTCTGCTCAGGTGACCGGGCGAATGCCTTCGTCATCGATGCGCAGGGCACAACCGTCGGTTTGCCGCGGGGAGCCTCGGACGCGGCGCTGGCGCCCTACCACATCGAACGCTCGAAGCTGGCGGTACAGGAGCGCTTCGGCACGCATGATCTCGTCGATGCGCCGCGGGTGATGCGCGCCATTGAGCTGACCCGCTTCCCCGTGCCCGCGGACGACGAGCACCGCGAGACCGGGACCGAAGCCGGCCTGTTGCGTGCGGCCGACCTGATCGGACAACTCGGCGATCCGCTATACCCCCGCAAACTGAACGCGCTGTTCCACGAGTTCGCCGAGGTCTGCCTTGACGACCAACTCGGCTATGCCAACTCGGCTGACCTCGCAGAGCGGTACCCGGCGTTCTTCTGGGGCAAGATCGAGCCGGTCATCGGGGATGCCGTCCGCTATCTCGATCTCACTGTTGAGGGGCGGAGCTGGGTGGCCAACCTCTACAGTCATGTGTTCGCGATTGAGCATGACCGGCGTCGCATGGGACCGCACCCAGGCTGAGCCGCAGAAGTAGTCCTCAGCACGAGCGATAGTGATAATAACGTTCGACAAGCACCACGCTCACGCCATTAGGTCTCGTCGGCTTTGCGCCCAATTCGGTCATCAAGCTAGCCTCGACAATGCCTTATGAGCGGACGCGATCGAACAAGCACGGAGGCCTGAGAACGCCGGACAAATCCGCAGTGAGCGGGTTAGGCGGGTATAGACGCGCTCGTACCCCACGGCCTCTGGCGGTGGTCGGGCCGCTTCTGCCATCCGAGATTGAGCAGCCGAAAGGCGGGAGGCCGCGCGTCTCGGACCAGGTGGCGCTGGCAGGCATCATCCTGATCCTGCGTACCGGCATGCAGTGGAAGCATCTACCGCGTTCCGGGGTTGGCTGCAGCGGCAAGACGGGTCCGCGGCGGCTCGGCGGCCCCGCACCGCGCGAAACTGGCGCAGCTTCAGGATGGCGATGTGCCCGATTGGTCGCGCGCAGTCCTCGATAGTGCCAGCCTATAGGCAAAGTGGCCCCCTCGAGGGGTCCGGGCCCGATGGACCGCGGCCTCGTTCCTGCAAGTCTGCGGGTTGCCAGGTCCGGCAATGGTACTGGACCACCGCGAGCGGTTGTCCGACCGCCGCCCGCGCAGAGTGGGACTTGTCCGATGAAGCGGCGTACGTTGTTGCAGGGAGCCGGATCCATCGTGGCGAGCGCAGTCGCGGCACCATCCCTGGTCCGCGCGGCGGCCACCACGACCCTGCGCTTCATTCCGCAGCAGGATCTTGTCACCCTCGATCCGGTGATGACCTTCGCGTACATCACGCGCAACCACGGCTATATGGTCTTCGACACCCTCTACGGCATGGACGGCGCCTATCGCGCCACGCCGCAGATGGTCGAGGGCCACCGGATTGAGCAGGACGGGCGCCGCTGGGACCTGACCCTGCGCGATGGCCTGCGCTTCCACGACGGCACGCCGGTTCTCGCCCGCGACTGCGTCGCCTCCCTGCGGCGCTGGGCCAAGCGCGACCCGTTCGGCGGCTCGCTCATGGAGGCCACCGACGAACTCTCCGCGCCGGATGACCGGACCATCCGGTTTCAGCTCAAGCAGCCATTCCCGCTCCTGCCGATCGCGCTGGGCAAGGCTTCGGTGCCGGTCTGCGCCATGATGCCGGAGCGCCTCGCCGTCACCGACCCGTTCCAGCAGGTCCCCGAGCTGATCGGCTCGGGGCCGTTCCGCTTCAAAGCGGACGAGCGCGTGCCCGGCGACCGCACCGTTTACGCCCGCTTCGAGGGCTACGTGCCCCGCAAGGACGGAGCGCTCACCTGGACCTCGGGTCCGAAAGTTGTCCATTACGACCGGGTCGAGTGGCGCGTGATCGGCGACACTTCGACGGCGACCTCCGCGTTGATCGCCGGCGAGGCCGACTGGCAGGAATACGCCTCGCACGACCAGCTTGGCCTCCTGAAGGCCGCAAAGGGCCTGACCACCCGCGTGCTCGACACGACGGGGTTCGTCACGATGCTGCGGGTCAATCACCTGCAGCCCCCCTTCAACAACCCGGCGATCCGGCAGGCGCTCTGGGGCGGGATCGATCAGACCGCCTGCATGCAGGGCGTCGTCGGCGTGGACGATCCCGCCCTGTTCCACGTCCCCCTCGGCTTTTTCTGCCCCGACACCCCGATGGCCTCCACGGACGGGCTCGGGCCGCTCGATGGCCCGCGCGATCCGGCCAAGGTGCGCGCAGACCTCAAGGCCGCGGGCTACAACGGCGAGACCGTACTGTTGATGGTGCCGTCGAACTCGGCACCCCTACTGGCGCTTGGTCAGGTCGCGGCCGACCTGCTGCAGCGGGTCGGCATGAATGTCGAGGTCTACGCGGTCGAGTTCAACGCGATGCTGCAGCGGCGCAACCGCAAGGGGCCGGTCTCGGAAGGCGGCTGGAGCGCCTTCGTGACCAACTGGTCCGGCATGGATTGGCTGAACCCCGCGGGCTACATCGCCCTGCGCGGCACCGGCGAGACCGGCTATGCCGGCTGGGCCACCACCCCGCGGATCGAGTCCTTACGCGGCGCGTGGTTCACCGCCCCGGACGAGGCGGCCCGCGCCGCGCTCTGCCGGGACATCCAACTTCAGGCGATGCAGGACGTGCCCTACTACCCGCTCGGCCAGTACCTGCAGCCGACCGCCTTCCGCTCCGGCCTCACCGGGATCCTCGACGGGTTTCCGACCTTCTGGAACGTGCGGCCCGCCTGAGGATCACGGCGCCGGGGCCTCACAGCCCCGGGAAGGTCGGCGGCGCGATGGCGTCGGGGCCGCGCCCGGCCCAGTCGAGCTGCCGGATCTGCGCCAGCGCGCGGCCCTGGGCCTCCTCAAGGGCTGCGGCAGCAGATGCGTAGTCGATCGTCAGGGCGCGACCGTCGCGCACGATCTCGCGGCCGCCGACGAAGACCTGCCGGACCGCACGGTCGCCGGCCGAGTAGATCAGCGATTGCACGGGATCGCGGCACGGCCGCATGGCAGGATGCGCACAGTCGACGAGGACGAAATCGGCCTTGCAGCCTGGTTCCAGCCGGCCGATGTCGGTGCGCCCGAGGGCCTTCGCGCCGCCCACCGTGGCGGCGTGGAACACGTCCGCCGCCCGGGTGTCGCGGGGATTCTCGGCCACGACCCGGGCGAGATACGAGACGAGGCGCATCTCGTCGAGCATGTTGTGCGGGTAGACATCGGTGCCGATGCCCATGTTGACCCCCGCTTGGACGTAGCGGCCAAAATGGTTGAGCGCGATGCCGCGGCGGGCGAAGACCGTCGGGCAATGGGCGACCGTGGCGCCACCCTCGGCCAAGCGCCGCATGTCCGCACCGGGACTGTGCCAGTGGGTCCAGGGATGGTCGTCGAGGAAGATCCCGTGGCCCACGATGGTGCGCTCGGTCAGCACCCCGAGATCATCCAGCCACTCGATCGGCGTCTTGCCGGTGCGGCGGGTCAGCTCATGGAATTCCGACAGGGACTGCGCCGCATGGGTGTGGAAGCGCAGGTCGCGCCGCACCGCCTCGGCATGGGCGTCACGCATCAACTCCGCCGTGCAGGTATCGACCTGCGCCGGGCAGAGCATGCCGGAGAGGCGTCCGCTTGGGTGCGCCTGTGCCGCCCCGATCTCGGTGAGCGCCTGCTCCAGGCCATGATAGCCGGCCGCCTCGTCCCACGCGTATTCCACACTGTGGCCGTTGCGAGTGAGCCAGCGCCCCGACCGAAACATCGGGGCGATGCAGACCCGCAGGCCCGAAGCGCCGAGGAGATCGAGCCAGCCTTCGCTCGGCAAGGCGAGGTCGCAGACGGTGGTGACGCCCGAGAGCGCAAGCTCGGCGAGCGCCACCCCGTAGGCGGCGCGGGTGCCCTCTGCGTCGGGCCGCAGGATCGGCAGGTACTCGTAGAGCGAGGTGTTGTAGAGGCGCTGGCTGCCGACCTCATCCCACATGCCCTTGTTCATCGGCTCCGAGAACAGGTGCGTGTGGATGTCGACGAGCCCCGGCATGACCAGGCAGCCGGCGGCGTCGATGGTCCGATCCGGCGGCGGCCCCGCGTAGCCCGGTCCGACATGGGTGAGGACGCCGTCCGCGAAGACCACGTCCGCGCCGGTGCGATAGACGTGGCCGCTGCTGTCGGGATCCCAGGCGACGACCCACCGGGCTCCCTGCACCAAGGTAACACCGCTCGACTCGTCGGCTGCGTCGTCGTGCATCGATCACCTCTCCTTTGGGTCGCCGGGGTGGGCAAGATCGGTGCCTTCCGGGTTGCGCCGAGGACGATACGGCCCGGGTTTCGCATTGCGCCGGCCATTCTCGTCAGCGGCAGGCCATCGCGCCGGTTCCGCAGGAGGCGGCATGCACCATCCCGGCGCCGTCAGATCCGCGCGCATCCTGGTCATCAACCCCAATTCCTCCCGGGCGGTGACGGCCGCCATTGATGCTGCGCTGGACCCGCTGCGCCTCGCCGGCGGCCCCGCCATCGCGGTGACGGACCTGCCCGAGGGGCCGGCGAGCATCGGGTCCCAGCAGGACGCCGATTCCGTCGTGATGCCGCTCGCCCGGCGTATCGCGGCCGACGGGGCGGACGCCTTCGTGATCGCTTGCTTCAGCGACCCGGGCCTGCACACCGCCCGCGAGGTGGCCGAAGGCCGGCCCGTGATGGGCATCGCCGAGTGGGGCCTCCTCCGGTCGTTCACCCTGGGCGAGCGCTTCGGGATCATCGCCCTGTCGGAGGGCAGCGTGCGGCGCCAGCGCCGGATGGTCCGCCAGATGGGCCTCAGCGCCCGCTACGCCGGCAGCCGGCCGGTGGAGGCGCGGGCGGATGAGACCGCGGGTGAGGCCATCCGCGACCGGCTGATCGCCGCGGCGCGGATTCTGGTCGAGCGCGACGGTGCCGACGTCCTCGTGCTCGGCTGCGCCGGCATGGCGCTGCACCGGGCCGCGGTCGAGCGGGCCATCGGGCAGCCGGTCGTCGAGCCCTGCCAGCAAGCGGTGGCGGCCGCCCTCGGAGCGGTGCTGCTCAGGACGGCCCTCTAGGAAGGACCCGGCGATGCACTACGACCTGCTGATCCGCGGCGGCACCTGCGTCACTCCGTGGGGGACCGAGACGATCGATCTCGGCATCCGCGACGGGCGCATCGCGGACCTCGCGTCGTCGGCCGATGCCACCGCGGAGTCGGTGATCGACGCCGCGGGCCTGCACGTCCTGCCCGGGCTGATCGACAGCCACGTGCACCTGCGCGATCCCGGCGAACCGGCGGTGGAGACGATCGAGACCGGCACGCGGGCCGCGGTGCTGGGCGGGATCGCGACCCTGTTCGACATGCCCAACACCGTCCCGCCCATTGCCGACGCGGAGCGCCTCGCGTGGAAGCGCGATTACGTCGTGGGCCGTAGCTGGTGCGACATCGGCCTCTACGTGGCCGGCACAAAGACCAACATCGATGCCCTTGCGGCCCTGGAGCGCGAGCCCGGGGTCTGTGCCGTCAAGGTCTTCGCCGGCAGCTCCACGGCTGCGCTGATGATCGAGGACGACGCCCATCTTGAGCGGGCGATGCGTTCGGGTCATCGGCGCATGGCCTTCCACAGCGAGGACGAGGACCGGCTCCAGGCCCGCAAGACGCTGTTCAGCCGGGGCCAGCCCTACCGGACCCACATGGAATGGCGCGACGAGGAATGCGCCTTCCTAAGCACGCGGCGGCTCATGGCGCTCGCGCGCAGGACCGGGCGGTCGACCCACATCCTGCACGTCTCGACGGCCGAGGAACTCGCCTATCTCCGGGATTTCCGCGACGTCGCCACCGTGGAAGTCCTGGTCAATCACCTCACCCAGGTGGCCCCGGACTGCTACGACACGCTGGGCGGCTTCGGCGTGATGAACCCGCCGATCCGCGGCGAGCGGCACCGGGCAGCGGCCTGGGCGGCCATACGCGACGGCACCGTCGACACGATCGGCAGCGATCACGCGCCCCACGCGCGGGCCGCCAAGGGGCAGCCCTGGCCGGATTGCCCGGCCGGCCTCACCGGGGTCCAGACCCTGGTGCCGATCATGCTCGACCACGTGGCGGCCGGGCGCCTGTCGCTGGCGCGCTTGGTCGACCTGATGGCGGCCGGCCCGGCCCGGGTCTACGGCCTCACCCGCAAGGGCCGGATCGCCGCCGGCTATGATGCCGACTTCACCCTCGTTGACCTGCAGGCCCGCCGCCGGATCGAGGAATCCTGGATCGTCTCACCCTGCGGCTGGACGCCGTTTGCCGGCACCGACGTCACCGGCTGGCCGATCGCCACCATCGTGCGCGGCCACCTCGTGATGCGCGATGACGCGGTGCTGGGTGCGCCCGCCGGCGGCCTAGCGCGTTTTTCCGCCTGACGGGCGCGTGCCCTCAGCCGCCGCAGGTCTCAGCCGCCAGCCAGGCGGTGAGGATCGCCACGGCGTCGAGGAGGTCGTCGATCGCCATGGCCTCGTCGGGGTTGTGGCTGCCGTTGGCGTTGCGCACGAACAGCATGGCCATCGGCACGCCGGCCTTGGCGAAAGCGGCGGCGTCGTGCGAGGCCGGGCTGCCCAGGGGCCGGGTCGCGATGCCGAGCGCCTCCGCCGCCGCAGCGAGCCCGTCGCGGATCCGGGGCGAGACTGCGCCGATACCCGCCTCTGCACGGGGCCCTAGCGCCACCGTGACATTGCGGCGCTCCGACACGTCGGTCACGGCCGCCACGAATGCAGCGTCCAGCTCCGCCAGCACCTCGGCCGCGTAGGCCCGCATGTCGAGGCTAAAACGAAACTCGCCGGGGACGGTCGTCAGGCCATGGGCCGCGGCGTCGGTGTGGAACCGGCCGAAGGTGACGGCCATCGGGCAGCCGGCGGACTCGCGCTCCGCCCAGATCCTGTCGAGGGCCAGGGCGATCTCCGCGCCGGCCAGGGCGGCGTCGCGACGGAAGCGGCGGGGCGTGCCGACATGGTCATAGCGCCCAAGGATCCGGACGTCGGGGTAGCGGACGTTGCCGGGAATGCCGGTGCACAGACCGACCGGGATCCCCGCCTCCTCCAGGCTCGGCGCCTGCTCGATATGAACCTCGAGGAAAGCGTGGATCGCGGCGGCGTCGAGGGTGGGCGGACCGCGCCGAAGGGCGTCGGGGTCGCCGCCCTCTCGGGCGATGTGCATGGCGAGGCTGAGGCCGCTGTCGATCCGGGCGGCGTCGAGCGCCCCCTCCGGCAGGGTGCCGAGTGCCGCCCGGCTGCCGATGTAGGAGACCTGGAACCAGACGCTCTCCTCGGCGCGGATGCCCATGACGGTGATGTCGCGCGCCGGGGTCAGCCCCAGCGCGCGGAGCGTCGCGACGGCAGCGAGCCCGGCCACCACCCCGGCGGCGCCGTCGAAATTGCCGCCGTGGGCGACGGTGTCGAGGTGGGACCCGATCAGGATCGGCGGCAGGCTCCGGTCCCACCCCGGCAGCGTCATGGTGGTGTTGGCGGCAGCGTCCCGCCTGATCGCGAGGCCAAGATCGGCGGCCCAGCGCGTCACCACCGCGTGTGCCTCGGTCTCCTCCGGGCTGTAGGAGGCCCGCGTGAACCCGGGATCGGTCCGGCCGCACCGGGCGAGGTCCTCGAACAGCGCCTCCACCCTGCCGCGCTGTGCGCGGACCGCCATGCCGACCGCCGCTACCGTGTCCATCCCGATGCTCCCGGCGCGCGGCTCCGGGGCGGACCGCGACGGTGTCATCCTGCCACTTCCGTGCCGCCCGCACAGGAATAATCCTCGCCATAGGGGTGGGCCGGGCTCGCGCCGAGCCGCAGCGGTGAGGGCCCCGATGGTGAACACGCAGCACACGGTCAAGCTTGGGATGCTGACGCCCTCCTCGAACAGCGGTCCCGAACCGATGACGACGCGCTTGCTGGCCGAGCAGTCCGGATCACCGCCCATTTCGCGCATTTGCGGGTGACGCAGATCGGACTCTCGACGGCCGCCCTCGGCCAGTTCGATCAGGCGCCGATGCTGGACGTCGCCGCGTTGCAGCCCTTGGCCCGGTGTCGCCGCCAACACCTGAACTCGGCTCGGCAGCACCTTGGCTGATTCGAGATGCTGGATCGCCCGTACGTCTCGGCTGATCAACTTACGCGCCGCCAGCCGCTCGGTCGGGGTCTCACCGCCACAAGAGACGAATCGCTCGACGATGAAGTGCAGGTCGTGCGTGAGCGCTTGCGCCCACTCAGGGTCTCAACCTCGGCCATGATTGCGGCATGCAGCGGGCTCGTGCTGATGCGGATAAAGGTAGCGTAGGCCAGGGCGATGGCTTCGAGGTGCTGCGCGTCCGACGCCTTGCGGATGTTCAAGCCGGCCTGTTGCAGCCAACCCGCACTGTCGTGCCGTTGCGATCCAGCACCGCGCACCTGATGCAGGAAACGTTCGGCGTCGGCGGCCACCGCATCGCGGCTGCCAGCCCCAACACCGGTTCGTCCTTATTAGACAGGCTCACTTGCCGGCTTTGCGGCTGCCGGCCCGTTTGAAGCTTGAGGTGATGCAGGGCGGCGCGGCGATAGGGTCGAAGGGAGGGGGTACGACGTCGGTTAAAGCGAGACGCTAGAACCGTGTCGTTGAGCATGGCCTGGATCCATCCGAGCTGATGGCCGCGCTTCGGGTCAGCGCGACACTTCGTCGATATGAATTGGCGACCTACCGATAGCCGACCAAAGCCGACAACGTCCAAGGTTGTCCGGCCCTCTCGACGGGACACAGACTGGACACCACCGATAGCAGCTGAAGCTAAGTGCCTGACTTTATTGGCGCGCCCTACGGGAATCGAACCCGTGTTTTCGCCGTGAAAGGGCGACGTCCTGGACCGCTAGACGAAGGGCGCATTGGCTAGGCCGGGGTTCTATAGTCGGACCCGGGGCGCCCGGCAACCGCCGAAGCGCCACATCGCTCCGGTTTGACCGGAGGACGGCTTGGGGCGATGGAGGGGCATGCCTGAACCCACTCCCCGCATGACCCTCGTCCTCGGCGGGGCGCGGTCCGGCAAGAGCGCCTACGCGGAGGGGTTGATCGAGGCCTGTCCCGGGCCGTGGCTCTACCTCGCCACCGCCCAGGCCTTCGATGACGAGATGGTCGACCGCATCGCCCAGCATCGCGCCCGGCGCGCCGGAGCATGGCGCACCCGCGACGTGCCGCTCGCCCTGCCGGAGGCGGTGGCCGAGGCGGAGGGGCCTGTTCTGGTCGATTGCCTCACCCTGTGGCTCACCAACCTCATTCTGGCGGAGGCCGATCTGGAAGCGGCGACCGTGCGGCTCATCGCCGCCTGCGCGCGTGCGCCGGGCCCGCTGGTGCTGGTCGGCAACGAGGTCGGGCTCGGGATCGTGCCCGACAATGCCCTCGCCCGCCGCTTCCGCGACGCGGCCGGGCGCCTGCACCAGCGGCTCGCCGCCGCGGCCGACCGGGTCGTTCTCACCGTGGCGGGGCTACCGCTCATCATCAAACCTGGAGCCCCCGCATGAACGAGGACGAAGCCCGCCACCGCGCCAAGATGGAGAAGCGCAAGGCCGTGCAGGACGCCGAGGTGGCGGAGAAGACCCTCGAGAAGGGCCTGCTCATGGTCCATACCGGCCCCGGCAAGGGCAAGAGCACGGCGGCGCTCGGGTTGATGCTGCGCGCGCTCGGCCGGTCCTGGCGGGTCGGCATGGTGCAGTTCATCAAGGGCGGCTGGGACACGGGCGAGCGCCACGCGGTGGCGGCCTTCGGCGACCGGGTCGTGTGGCACACCCTCGGGGAGGGGTTCACCTGGGAGACCCAGGACAAGGCCCGGGACATCGCCGCCTGCCGCCACGCCTGGGCGGTCGCCGAGGGCCTGATGGCCGATCCGACAATCCGCCTGCTCGTCCTCGACGAGCTCAACATCGCGCTGCGCTACGATTACCTCGACCTCGACGCGGTGCTGGCCGCGCTCCGGGACCGCCGGCCGGACCTGCACGTCGTGGTCACCGGCCGCAACGCCAAGCCCGCCCTGATCGAGGCCGCCGATTGCGTCACCGAGATGGGCAGCGTGAAGCACCATTTCGCCGCCGGCGTGAAGGCGCAGGAAGGGATCGAGTTCTGAAGCCCCCGCGCGCAAAGGCCCTGATGATCCAGGGCACCGGCTCGGATGTCGGCAAGTCGCTGATCGTGGCGGGGCTGGCGCGCGCCTTCACCAACAGGGGCTTGGCCGTCCGGCCGTTCAAGCCGCAGAACATGTCGAACAACGCCGCCGTGACCGCCGATGGCGGCGAGATCGGCCGCGCGCAGGCGCTCCAGGCCCGGGCCGCCCGGGTGGCGCCCTCCGTCCACATGAACCCCGTGCTGCTGAAGCCGCAGAGCGAGGTCGGCTCCCAGGTGGTGGTACAGGGCCGGATGATCGCCACCGTGAAGGCCCGCGACTACCAGGCCTGGAAGCCCCGGCTGATGTCGGCCGTCCGCGACAGTTTCTCGCGATTGGCGCACGAGGCCGATCTCGTCCTCGTGGAGGGTGCGGGCTCGGCCTCCGAGGTCAATCTGCGCGCGGGCGACATCGCGAATATGGGCTTCGCCCGGGCCACCGATACGCCGGTCGTGCTGCTCGGGGACATCGACCGGGGCGGGGTGATCGCCAGCCTCGTCGGCACGAAGGCCGTGATCGACCCCGCGGATGCCGCGATGATCGTGGGCTTCATCGTCAATCGGTTCCGGGGCGATCCGAGCCTGTTCGCCGATGGCATGCAGCTGATCGCCGAGCGCACCGGCTGGGCGTCCCTCGGACTCGTGCCGCACTTCCCCGACGCCGCCCGCCTGCCGGCCGAGGACGTGCTGGGTCTTGCGGGCTCGGAATCCCGCGGGCCCGGAGCCGTCACGGTGGCGGTGCCGGTGCTGCCGCGGATCGCCAATTTCGACGACCTCGATCCCCTGCGGGCGGAGCCCGGCGTGTCGGTGGTGCTGGTCCGGCCCGGCACGCCGATCCCCGCCGAGGCCGCCCTCGTGCTGCTGCCGGGCTCCAAGACCACGATCGACGACCTGGAGGCGTTTCGCCAAGAGGGCTGGGACATCGACCTGCGCGCCCATGTCCGCCGGGGCGGCCGGGTGCTCGGGCTGTGCGGCGGCTACCAGATGCTCGGCCACAGCCTCGCCGACCCGCACGGGATCGAGGGGGCGCCGCGGACAGTGCCGGGCCTCGGCCTCCTCGACGTCCAGACCATCATGACGCCGGAGAAGCGCCTCGCCGCCGTCACCGGCACGAGCCTGCCCGACGGCGTGCCGTTCTCCGGCTACGAGATGCATATTGGCGCCACCGAGGGCCTCGACGCCGCACGGCCGCTCCTGCGCCTCGCGGATGGGCGCCTGGACGGGGCGGTCTCGGCGGATGGCCTTGTGGCCGGGACCTACGTGCATGGCCTGTTCGCCGACGACGCCCAGCGGGCCGCGTGGCTCGTGCGCCTCGGGACCGCCTCGGCAGGCGCGGGCTACGAGGCCGGGGTCGAGGCGGCCCTCGACGGGCTCGCGCGCCACATCGCGGCCCATGTCGATTGCGACCGCCTCCTGACACTCGCCCGGTAGCCGGGGCTCGGGACAGGGATTACTCTGCGTATTCGCCGGCCCTCGCCACGAGGGGCCGCGACCGCCCAGAGGAACGCCGATGCCGTCCACGCAAGCCCCGCCCGGGGAGGATCTCGCCGCGAGCACCGTCCGCACGGTGACCCTGCGGTTGATGCCGCTCCTCGGGCTGCTCTACCTGATCGCCTATATCGACCGGCAGAACGTCTCCTACGCCAAACTGGAGATGGTCGGCAGCCTCGGGCTCAGCGAGACCGCCTACGGGCTCGGCGCTTCCCTGTTCTTCCTCGGCTACTTCCTGTTCGAGGTGCCGGCCAACGTCTTCCTGGAGCGGGTCGGCGCGCGGATCTGGTTCGCGCGGATCATGATCACCTGGGGCCTCGTCACCGTGCTGCTGGGCTTCACCCAGAGCGCCACGATGTTCTACGTGCTGCGCTTCCTGCTCGGCGCCGCGGAGGCCGGGTTCTTCCCCGGCGTGCTGTTCGCCCTCACGCTGTGGTTCCCGCACGCCCACCGGGCGCGGATGATCGGCTGGTTCATGATCGCCAGCGCCATCGCCAACGCGGTCGGCGCGGCGGTCGGCGGGGCGCTGCTCGGCCTCGGCGGGGTCTGGGGCCTCGCGGGCTGGCAATGGGTGTTCCTGGCCACCGGCGCGCCGGCGATCCTGATGGCCGTCGTGGTGCTGGCCGTCCTGCCGGACGGCCCCGAGACCGCCCCCTGGCTGTCGCAGGCCCAGCGCGACTGGCTCAGCCGGACGCTCAAGGCCGAGAGCGAGGCGGGGGGCCATGTCGACCATGGCAATCCGTTCGCGGCGCTCCTCGACCGGCGCGTGCTGATGCTGGCCGGCATCTACGTCTTCCTGCCGCTTGCGGCCTACGGCCTCGGCTACTGGCTGCCCACCGTGGTCAAGGGATTCGGCGTCTCGAACCTGACCAACGGCCTCCTCAACATCATCCCCTGGACGGCTACGGCGGTGGCCCTGTGGTGGGTGCCGCGCCATGCCGCCCGCACCAACGCGCAGGGCAACGCGCTGACCTGGCACGTGGTCGGGCCGGCTCTGGTCGGGGCGGCCGGGCTGGCGCTCTCCGTCGTCCTGCCGGGCAACGCCGTGAAGTTCGCCTGCCTGTGCGTGGCGGCGGCCGGGACCTTCTCGGCACAGCCGGTCTTCTGGTCGATGCCCGGGACCTTCCTGCGCGGCGCCACGGCGGCGGCCGGGATCGCGGCGATCAACTCGGTGGGCAACCTCGGCGGCCTCGTCGCGCAGAACGTGGTGCCGTTCATCCGCGATCAGACCCAGAGCAACCTCGTGCCGATGCTGTTCCTGTCGGTCTGCCTCGCGGTGGGGGCCGGCCTGATGTTCGTGGTGCTCTCTGCCCTGCGCCGGGATGCGGAACGACGGGTTGCGGCAACGACAACGCGGGCCGCCTGAACACGGTACGGTTTCGCGCGTTATCGTTCATCGTGCCGGACCGACCGGCACGATGATGCAAACCCGCACGGCTGCGGGCCATCGTCGAGGAGGGCACCGCAATGAGTCAGGGATTTCCGCTCATGATCCTCGCCTTCGGGACGCTCGGCGGGATCTGGTTCCTAGCCGCCGCGGCCCGGAAGCAGGTCGCCGACGCCAAGGGCAGCCCGGAACGCTCCAGCGTGATTCACCACCATGGCGGCGAGCCGCGGCCGAACATGCCGGGCACCGAGCACTGAGCGCCTGAACTTCGGGTTTCCAAAGGGCTTCAGCCTTTTGGCGGGGTGTCGGGGCAGGGCCCTGAGATCGGACAACGTCCGGCACCAGGGCTCTGCCCTGTACCCGCGAAAGGTCTCGATCTTTCGGAACCAGGACGTGACCGTCCTCAGCCGGCGGCGATCCGGCGGCAATGGTCGAGAGCGGCGCCGATCAAGTTGTCGCTGGCCTCGGGCGTCCGGAAGGCGGAATGCGCCGAGAGCGTGACATTCGGCAGGTCGGCCAGCGGATGACCCGCGGGCAGGGGCTCGACCGTGAACACGTCGAGCCCGGCCTGCGCGATGTGGCCGGTCCGGAGCGCCTCGATCAGGGCGGGTTCGTCGATGACCGCGCCCCGGGCGGTGTTGATCAGCATGGCGCCGGGCTTCATCGCAGCGATGCGGTCGGCCGAGAGGAAGCCCCGGGTCTCGTCGGTCAGGAGCAGGTGGAGCGAGACCACGTCGCTCTCGGCGAGCAACTGCTCCAGGGGCACGAAGGCGACATCGGGATGCGCCTTGGGCGTGCGGTTCCAGGCGAGCACATGCATGCCGACGCCCCGACAGAGCCGCGCCATCTCGGCCGCGATTCCGCCGAAGCCGACGAGGCCCACACGCTTGCCGGTGAGCTGCATCCCCTCGCTGCGCAGCCAGGATCCGGCGCGCATCGCCCGGTCCATCGGGGCGAGCCCGCGGGCCGCCGCCCACATCAGCGCGAAGGCGCATTCGGCGACCGCCGTGTCGCCGTAGCCCTTGATCGTGTGGACCGTGACGCCGAGCTCCGCCTGGAGCGCCTCCGGGTCCATGTAGCTGCGCGCGCCGGTGCCGAGGAACACCACGTGCTTCAGCCCGGCGCAGGCGCGGGCGACATCGAGGGGGAGGGCGGTGTGATCGATCACCGCGATCTCGGCCCCGGCCAGGAGGCCGGGCAGATCCTGCGGGGTGATGGCGGGCTCCGCGTGGATCGCGAAGGGCGGGTCGTCCGGCCGCAGCAGCCGCCGCGCCACTGCCGCCAGCGTCACGTTGGCATCCACGAACACCGCGCGCATCGGCTTCTCCCTGTCCTGCCCCGTCACGATGCGTCGGACGCGCGGAGCGTGCCAGGCCCTGGAAGCAACACGGACCTCCACGGGCGGTGGGCACGGCAACTCAGGACGAAAAAAGCCGGCCCTTGCGGACCGGCCCTGGTTTTCGTTCCGGCGGAACGGATCAGCGCTGCAGCGACGCCGTCTGCGGAGCGATGGTCGGCGGAGTCGCCTGCGCCACCGTCACGGCGCTGCGGGGCGCCGCCGGCATCCAGCCAGTGGCGCACTGCATCACCAAAGCGAGGCCCAGGGCGACGCACAGACCGTTGGCCGCCACCCAGAACGGGCGTGCAGCCCGTCGTACGGCAGCCTGAAGCTCCTCGGCCGTCTTGCTCGCCGACTCGGCAGCACGATCCGAGATCGGCAGCAACCAAGGCTCGGTCGGCAGGGCATAGAGACCGGCCATCTCGTTGGAGCCCGGCAGGTTCTGGAACAGTCCGTTCGACATGTTCATCCTCCAGATTCGTCCGTGATGTCCCGGCTTACCGGGCCATTCGTTCATCTGCAGTTAAGGGACGATTGTGGCTGATGCAAGGTCACGGCCCTTGTCCAAGGTCCGCCGGACGCCATGGCGGGTCCGGCCACGCTTCCGGATCATGCAGCTAAACTTCTGAATGGAATAGATTTTCCGGAACAGCTGTGACATTGCCGCTTCAAAGTGCGGATCCGCACCTCCGGCACCGGGCCGTTCCTGAACGCCGGCTATTCCTGAACGGATTCGTTCAGCCAGCGCCGATCAGCCGGATCGCCGCCTCCCGCTCGAACAGGTAGAGCAGCACCCGCAGCGCCTGCCCCCGGGGGCTCTTCAGGCCGGGGTCGCGCTCGACGATCATCCGGGCATCGTCGCGGGCCGCCTCCAACAGGGCGCCGTCGCTCTCCATCCGGGCGAGCCGGAATGCCGCGAGCCCGGATTGCCGGGTGCCCAGCACCTCGCCCTCGCCGCGCAGCCTCAGGTCGGCCTCGGCGATGCGGAAGCCGTCCTCGCTGGCGCGCATCATCTCCAGCCGGGCCCGCGAGACCTGCCCGAGGGGCCCGCGGTAGAGCAGCAGGCAGGACGAGGCCCGGGAGCCGCGCCCGACCCGGCCGCGGAGCTGGTGCAGCTGCGCCAGCCCGAACCGCTCGGCATGCTCGATCACCATGATGGTCGCCTCGGGCACGTCGACGCCCACCTCGACCACCGTGGTCGAGACCAGGAGCCTGGTGTCGCCCGCGGCGAACCGCGCCATGGCGGAATCCTTCTCGGGCCCCGGCATCTTGCCGTGGATCAGCCCGACCGTGTCGCCGAAATGCTGTTTCAGGTCGTCGAAGCGTTCGGCGGCGGCCGCGAGGTCGATGAACTCGGATTCCTCCACCAGGGGGCAGATCCAGTAGACCCGCTCGCCCCCGGCGATCGCCCGGGCGAGGCCGGCCACCACCTCGTCGATCCGCTCGGTCGACAGCGTGATCGTGCGGATCGGCTGCCGGCCCGCGGGCTTCTCGTCGAGGATCGAGACGTCCATGTCGCCGAAGAAGGTCAGCGCCAGGGTGCGGGGGATCGGCGTCGCGGTCATGACCAGGAAGTCGACCGCCTCGCCCTTGGCGCCGAGCGCCAGCCGCTGATGCACGCCGAACCGGTGCTGCTCGTCGACGACCGCGAGGCCGAGATCGCGAAACGTCACGGCCTCCTGGAACAAGGCATGGGTGCCGACCAGGATGTCGATCTCACCGGCCGCAAGGTCAGCCAGGGTGGACTTGCGCTCCGAGGCCCGGTCCCGGCCGGTCATCAGGCGGAGGCGCAAGCCGCCAGCCAGCGGCTTGAGCCGCTCGAAATGCTGCCGGGCCAGGATCTCGGTGGGGGCCATCAGCGCCGCCTGACGCCCGGCCTCGACCGCCGACGCCATGGCGAGCAGCGCCACCGCGGTCTTGCCCGAGCCGACATCGCCCTGGAGCAGGCGCAGCATCCGCCGGGGCTCCGCGAGGTCGGCGCGGATCTCGGTCACCGCCCGGGTCTGGGCGCCGGTGAGCGCGAAGGGGAGGGCGGCCTCGATCCGGGCGCTTAGGGCCCCATCCCCGGCATTGACCCGGCCGGCCTTGCGCCGCTGGCGGGCGCGCAGCAGGGCCAGCGCCAATTGCGAGGCGAGGAGTTCGTCGTAGGCGAGCCGCTTCCGGGACGGCGTCGCGGGCGGCGGCTGGAGCGGATCCTCGGCCTTCGGGGGCGCTTCCTCGGGGCGGTGCTCCAGGCGCAGCGCATCCGCGAAGGCGGGCAGGCGGTTCTTCTCCAGCCAGGCTGCATCCTGCCATTCCGGCATGACCGGCAACCGGTCGAGGGCCGAGACGGCGAGCTTGTTGATCGCCCGGGAGGTCAGCCCCTCGGTGGCGCCGTAGACCGGCTCGACCGCGGGCAGTTCGGCCAAGCCCGCCTCGTCCACGATCCGGGACGGGTGGACCATCTGGCGGGTGCCGTCCCAGAGGTCGATCCGGCCGGTGATGTAGCGATGCGCCCCGAGCGGCAGCATCTTCTCCACCCGGGGGCGGGGCATGCCGAAGAAAACCAGCGTGATGTCGTGGCCGGAGGCATCCTCCACCACAACCCGGTGCGGGCGCTTGCCCGATCCGATCTGGGCCGGGCGATGCTCCACCACGGTGACGCCGATCGTCACCGGCTCACCTGTCGGCGCCTCGCCGACGGAGCCCATGAGCTTCCGCGCCACACCGCCCTGAGGCAGGTGGAACAGGAGATCCACCACCCGGGCCTCGCGCTCCGGGGTGCCGAGCAGCTTCTCGATGAGCGGCGCCATCTTGGGGCCGATCCCCGGCAGGGCGCGGGCCGGGGCGAACAGCGGATCGAGGATGCTCGGACGGAGCGTGGGGGCTTCGGGGCGCGCGGCCGCCTCCTCCGGCGCCGCCGCGGCGTCGGGGTCTGTCACGGCCGGATCCTGAGTCGCGCGTGCATCTGTCATGGTGGTTCGGCGGACATGGTGCCGGAGGCGCCTTATCATCCGGTGCATCCCGGCGCGCCAGTGCGTCAGGATGGAGACCGACACCCATGGCCAGCGACTTCCTGCCGGGCTTCGACCGGCACCGGATCGAGACCGCCCCTGGCGTGACGATCAACGCCCGCTTGGCGGGCAGCACCCGCTTGGCGGGCAGCACCCGCTTGGCGGGCAGCACCCGCTTGGCGGGCAGCACCCGCTTGGCGGGCAGCACCCGCTTGGCGGGCAGCACCCGCTTGGCGGGCAGCACCCGCTCGGCGGGCCACGCCCGCTCGGCCGGCTCCGGGCCGCCGGTGCTGCTGCTGCACGGCCACCCGCAGACCCTGTCGACGTGGCTCCACGTCGCCCCGCGCCTGGCCGAGACCCGCACCGTCGTCGCCATGGATCTGCGCGGCTACGGCGATTCGTCAAAGCCCCCGGGCGGCGAGCGCCACGCCGCCTATTCCAAGCGCGCCATGGCGGCCGACGCCGTGGCGGTGATGCGGCGGCTCGGCCATGAGCGCTTCGCGGTGGTCGGCCACGACCGGGGCGGGCGCGTCGCCCATCGCCTCGCCCTGGATCATGCCGAAGCCGTGGAGCGGGTCGCCCTGTTCGATATCGCGCCGACCGCGACCATGTACGCGCGCACCGACAAGGCCTTCGCCACCCGGTACTTCTGGTGGTTCTTCTTCATCCAACCCCATCCCCTGCCGGAGACGCTGATCGGGGCCGATCCGGAATATTTCCTGCGCCACCACGTCGAGGGCCAGTCGAAGACCCCCGGCTCGACCCCGCCCGACCTCTTCGCCGAGTATTTGCGCTGCTACGCGGACCCCGCCTGCCGCCACGCGATCTGCGAGGATTACCGGGCGGCGGCTGGCATCGATCTGGAACACGACGCTGCCGATGCCGACGCGCGCGTCACGGCGCCGCTCCTGGCGCTCTGGGGGGCGAAGGGCGTCGTCGGCCAGACCTACGACGTGCTGGAGACGTGGCGCGAGAAGGCCACCGATGTTTCGGGGCGGGCGCTCGATTGCGGTCACACCCTCCAGGAGGAGCGGCCGGACGAGGTTTTTTCCGAACTCTCGGCGTTTCTGGGGTGACCGGGCGGCTGCGGCGCCGTGGCCCGCCCGGGCCGAGGCATGACGCCCTTGGCAGGATTGCGGGAAGGCGCAGATAGAAGCCGCACACTGCGCCGTGGTGATCGGCGGGCCAGCAAACCGTACGGGGAATCATGTCCGAAGCGCGAGAGGGCCGATTCGACGTCGCCGTGGTCGGCGCCGGAGCCGCGGGCCTCGCGGCGGCGCTCGCCATCGCCCGGGAGGGGATCCCCACGGCCCTCGTCGGCCGCCACGCCCCCGTGGCGGACGGGCGGACCGTGGCGCTGCTCGACGGGTCGGTGCGCTTCCTGGAGGCGCTCGGCGCCTGGGCGGCGGTGGCGCCGCAGGCGAGCCCGCTCTGCACCCTCCAGATCATCGACGACACCGGCAGCCTGTTCCGGCCGCCGCCCGTGCGCTTCCAGGCCGCCGAGATCGGCCTCGACGCCTTCGGGTGGAACGTCGAGAGCGCGCGGCTCGTCGAGAGCCTGCGCGCCTGCGCCCGGGCCCAGCCGAACCTGACCCTGGTCGAGGCGGATTGCGTCGGCGCGGTGGCGGGTGAAACGGCCTCTCGTGTCACCCTGGCGGAGGGCGGGACGGTCGAGGCCCGGCTGGTGGTGGGAGCAGACGGAGGGCGCTCGCCGCTGCGGGCTGCGAGCGGAATCCGCGTGCGCGACTGGACCTATGCGCAGAGCGCCATCACCACGATCCTGGCGCATGAGCGCCCGCACCGGGACGTGTCGACCGAATTTCACACCCGCTCGGGGCCCTTCACCCTGGTGCCGTTGCCGGGCGGCCATCGCTCCAGCCTCGTCTGGGTGACCGGGGAGGGCGCGGCCCGGCGGCTCGCCGCGCTGGATGACGCGGCCCTGGGGCAGGCGGTCGAGCGGCAGGCCCAGGCGATGCTCGGCGCCATGCGGATCGACGGCCCGCGCGGCCTCGTGCCGATGCGCGGTCTGGCGGTTGCAACGCCGGTGGCGCGCCGGCTGGCACTGATCGGTGAAGCGGCCCACGTCTTCCCGCCGATCGGCGCGCAGGGGCTGAATCTCGGTCTGCGCGACGCCGCTACCCTGCGCGATGGGGTGCTGCGCGCCGCCCGGGATGGGCGGGATCCCGGCTCACGCCCGGTGCTCGACGGCTACGCCAGCGCCCGGCGGGTCGACACCGCGGCGCGCACAGCTGCGGTGGACCTCCTCAACCGCAGCCTGCTCACCGACCTGCTGCCGGTGGATGCCCTGCGCGGCCTCGGCCTGCTGGTGATGGGCCAGCTCGGGCCCCTGCGGCGGCTGGTGATGCGGGAGGGCGTGCTGCCCCGGCTCGGCGCGCCGGAATTGATGCGCGGGGCGCGGTAAGAGAGACTCGCCCCCGCAATCAATACGAAAGCGGCTCAGAATTCCGGTTGCGCCGCCACATAAGCGCCGAGGCGGGTGGCGAGATCGACCGGGCCGCCGGCCCGTGGCTCGGCCGAATCGCCGATCAGGATCACCGGGATGCCACGGTCACGCAGTTGGCTGCGCAGCTTGGCGGCGCAGCGGGCATAGGCGGGGTCCCGGCGGGTCGGAGCCTGGAGCAGCACGGCGGCCGGCCGCGCGATCACGGCCAAGACGTCGTCGGCCGCCTCCATGGAGGCGGTCACGCTTGCGTAGCCGAGACTGGCGAGCTCGCCCGAAAGGGACCGGTCGACGGCCCGGACACCGTCATCGACCACGAGCACTTGTTGCAGCGCACCCATGAGATTAGGCGGTACTCCATCCGGCACAGCTTGAAAAGATAGCCGTGACCACAATCCTTTGCAGAACCCACGAAGGGGCCGTTCGGATCCGTTGGTCCGTGTGCAGATGCGAGATTAGTCGCGGTACCTGAGCGCCAGATGAACCGCCACGACGCCGCCGTTCAGGGCCGCTCAGACGGCCGCGACGCCAATCACGGCCCCGCCCGACAGGATGAGCCGGTAGCCCGAATCGCGCCATGCACCGGCGTCCGTCTCCGGCGTCGCGCCGCGGGGCAGGGGTGCCGCCGCGCAGGCCGGGCCGCGGCAGGCGAGGCCGCCGTCGCGGGCTGGCGCGAGGGCCAGGAGGTCCGGCGGCAGGGACACACGGTCCGGGTGGGCCAGGGCCGCGGCGAGATCGGGGCGCGTGACCAGAGCCGTCTCCCCGAGGACCAGCGTGTCGAGGCGCAGCGCACCGGCCGGCGGCGAGTCAGAGCGTGGTGAATCCGAGCGTCGTTTGCCGCCGTCCGGCGCGGCGCGGCGGATCAGGGGCGCGGGTGCCCGATGCACCACGTTGAGGCTCCGCACCGTCCAGGGCAGGGTCAGGGCGGCGAGCGCCGGCTCGATCAGGGCGGGGACGACCAGCCGGGTCGGCACGGGCCGCAGCAGGGCGGTCCGGAAACCGGTCTCCTCGAAGGGAATCACCGTCTCCAGGCCGGCCCCGGCCGCGAGCGCGGCGCCGAGGCCGGTCACGAGCCCGCGCAGGTCGTGGGCGGGCAGCAGCGTCAGGATCCGCTCGTCCGCGGAGAGCGGCAGGGCGTCGCAATGCGCCGCGATGGCGGCGGCGAGCGCTTCCGCGCCGCGATAGACCGGCCGTTCCGGATCGCTGCCTTCGAAGGTCACGAGGCCGCGGCTGGCGACCGGCTCAGCCACGCCGCGCTCCAGCGCCATCGCGTCGAGGCTGATCACGCCGTCCGGCACGCCGGGCCCGAAGGCGGCGAGATAGCGCAGGCCGAACTGCCGCATCGCCACGTGGGTCAGCTCCTCCGCGGGCCGGCGTGTGCCGCGGCGGCCCTCGGTGAGCACGCCGACGAGGTTGGCGGCCTCGATCCCGGCGGCGAGCTGCTCCGGATCCCAGGCGGCCGGCATCGCGCAGGGCAGGTGCCCCGCCGCCTCGACGGCGAGATGGGCCAGAGCCGCCTCCGCGCCGCCCGAGAACCACAATCCGATCCGGCTGCCGGCCGGGAGGCGCCACGCGCCGATCCCCCGGGCGAGCCGGCCGACGATCTCGGCGGCGGCCGCGTACGTCCACGTGATCGCCGGGCGCCCGCACCACGCGGTCCGGTCGCCCGAATCACGCAGGGCCGTGCGCTGCGGCGCGGCGCGCGCTGCCGCGAACAGGCAGCCGGACAGGCTGCCGGATCGCGCGAACGCGTCCGGTACGGCCTCGACCGCCCTCTCGGCCACCGCGAACGCGCTCAACCCGCCGCCCCCACTGATACTGAAAACCCGCCAGCATGGTCGGCCGATTACGGTTAACCGACCGCTAAGACCGCCGGGTGACGGCCAACCCCGATTGCCCCACCGGAGACAGGCTCCGCACGCCGATCACGTCCTCGTGCGACGTCGCGCTTGCGGCCGGGCGGGCGGGGGCCTATCGGGGGCCGGCCACGGCCCGGGGGGTGATCACCGGCCCGCCGGGCCGCGGTGTCAAGCCGCGGTGTCATGCCTTCGCCTTATTCCAGGGGAAAGGCAGGCCGCCCGGCCGCCGGGGCGGGAGATGCGCGCAGTCAGGCGCCCGTCCCCTCCGATGGCCGGACCGTTTCATCCGGAGCTCCGGTCGGCGCGCCACGGCGGCGCCCGTCCGGACGGTCCGGCGGATCGGCCGCGAGGCCGGCTCCGCATCAACCCGCTACACCGTATCGCTTTCCAAGGGGTCAGAGCCGATGTCCTTCACCCGCCCTGCGACGCTCGCGCGCGCCGCCCTCCTCGGTCTTGCGGGCCTCGGCCTCACGGTCGCCCCGGCCCTGGCACAGCCCAAGAAGCCTGCGGCCGCCGCGCCTGCTCCGGCCGCGCCGGCGCCGACCGCTCCGGGCACCCCCGCGGCCAATACGCCGGCGGCCCAGACCGGCCCGCAGATCGTCGCGGTGAAGTCCGAGCCGGGCCAGGCCGACTGGACCAAGGTCTGCGGCAAGGACCAGGCCTCGGGCACCGACATCTGCTACACGACCCGCGATTTCGTGTCCGACCAGGGTCAGCCAGTGCTGGCGGTGGCGGTCTACGAGATGAAGAACCCCGCCCAGAAGCAGGAAGTGCGCGTGGTGCGCTACCTGCTGCCGCTCGGCCTGCTGCTGCAGCCGGGCATCCGCTTCAGCATCGACGGCCAGGCGGCGACCGCCGGCCGCTTCGCGGTTTGCTTCCCGAACGGCTGCTTCGCCGAGGCCGGGGGCGTCGATGCCGGCGTGATCGCCGCGATGAAGAAGGGCACGACCCTCAACGTCTCGGTCCAGAATCAGACCCAGCGCGAGGTCACCTTCGCGGTGCCGCTGACCGGCTTCGGCAAGGCCTTCGACGGCCCGGCGATCGACCCGAAGGTGCTTGAGGAGCAGCAGAAGAAGCTCCAGGCGGAGCTGGAGAAGCGCTCCGAGGACATGCGCAAGAAGCTCGAGCAGCAGGGCGGCGCCGCCGCTGGCGCTGCCCCGGCCGCCGGCGCCGCTCCGGCCGCGAAGTAAGCCGACCGCAGGGTCGGGGTTTTCCGGAGGGCCGGGCCGCGAGGTCCGGCCCTTCGCGTATGGCCAGCCGCGGCTTTCTCCCTGTGCGCTTGGAAATTCCGACCTCGCCGGTGCTGATCAAGTGCACGCGGCCCCGTTTCTCACCCTCACCCCTCTGCGGCGGAGGGTGGACACCCTAACGGATCCCGATCGGGCCCGGCCCCGGCAGGACGAACAGGATCCGCAGGTCCTGATCCGGCACATAGTCCCGGGCCTCCCAGCGAACCGTGGTCGGCCCGATTTTCCGGATACCGGTGCGGCAGAAGCTCACGATCGCCTCCGGAATCCCCTTGTCCACCGTCAGGGTAAAGCGACCGATCGGCGAAGCCCAGTTGCGCGCCGTGGTCACGATGTAGGGCACCACGAAGGCCCGCAGGTAAGCGCTCGCGTTCGGCGCCCTGGCGTGCAGACGTCGGATCGCCGCGAGCCCCGGATCGTCCAGGCAGTAGGTCGCCCGGTAGCCGTTGCGGGACGCTTCCTTCGGATCGAGGACATGGAACCCGCTCACCGGGGCGTAGCTGTGCGCGATCCGGACGTCCTTCCCCGGGGGGAAGGTCTGCAGCCAGTGGACCTTCGCCTCGCTGCGCCAGAGCGCCTCGGTCATCCCCTCGGCGTCCGGGAACAGGCCGGCCTTGACCAGTTCCGCCCAGGTGGCCGTGTCGAGCCGCTTTCGGGCCGCCTCCAGCTCGGAGACGCGCAGCGGGTTGAGCGGCAGGCCGTGGCGGCGCAGCAGGTCGGTGACCTCGCGCTCGCCCACGAAGGCGCGCTCCTCCAGCTCCGGCTCGACCGGACGGCCGTCCACCGTGACGGTGAACCCGACGAAGTTCGCGCGCTCGGGCTGCGGCAGCTTGAGGGCCGAGAAGCTGAGCACGCGGCCGTCGATCGGCGGCAGCGGGAACGCGATCCGCACCGTGCGGAACGTGTCCACTTGGCTGCGGAACACGTAGGTCACGTCGATCCGCGCACGGCTGATCGAGAGATCCTCGCTCGCCAGCGCGATGCCCGGCTCCGGCACGAGGATCAGCCCGCCGGCATCGAGCTCCGCGGCGCTGTCGTTGGCCCGCGCCGGGGCGCAGAGCAGGCCGGCGACGAGGACCAGAGCGGCGAATCGGGATCGGGCGACCATGGCGTCGGGCTCGTCCGACGGCAGCGGCCGTCGCCCGAGGCTACCGCGGGGCCCTTGTCGAAAGCTTGACGGTCCCCGCGCCGCTCAGTTCGTGGCCCGAGCGCGCATCCGGTAGGCGCCGGCATCGTCGCGCACGAACATCTCGGCGATGCCGGCGTGGCGCAGGGCCTCGCCCGACGTATCGGGCAGGAGGTTCTGCTCCGACACGTAGGCGACGTACTCGGTCTCGGCGTTCTCGGCCAGCAGGTGGTAGAACGGCTGGTCCTTGCGCGGCCGCACCTCCTCGGGGATCGACAGCCACCATTCCTCGGTGTTGTCGAAGACCGGGTCGACGTCGAACACGACGCCCCGAAAGGGGTAGATCCGGTGGCGCACCACGGCGCCGATGGCGAATTTCGCGGTTCTCAGGGTTACGTCCGTCATGGTTCAGTCCGTCCAGACCGGGACAGATAGGCATGATGACGGGACCTGTCATCCGTCCCGGGCCGCGGCCGCGGATTCGGGGAGGCGGACGCCGAGCTCGGCCGCGATCGCCCGCGCGGTGGCCTCGCGCCGGGCGGTGAGGTCGGCGGCGCGTGCCCGGGCCGCTGCCACGATGGCGGGCGGGGCGGTCCCGGGGGTGCCGCTGTCGAAGGGCGGCTCGGGGGCGTATTGCATTCCGAGCTGGATGCCTTTCGCGGCCTCGGTGCCCCGCAATTCGGCGGCGAGGCGCAAGGCCCCGTCGATCCCGGCGGTGACGCCGGCCGCGAACACCCAGGTGCGGTCCTCCCCGTCGCGGTCGATCACCACCCGCGCATCCACCGGCTCGGCCCCGAAGAAGGGCAGGAGATGGACCGCGTTCCAGTAGGTCGTGGCCCGGCGCCCCACCAGAAGGCCGGCCGCTCCGAGGAGGAGCGCGCCGGTGCAGACCGACAGGACGTGTGAGGCGCCCCCGGCCTGCTGCCGGATCCAGCCGAGCACGGCCGGATCGCGCATCAGCGCCTCCTGGCCCTGGCCGCCCGGCACGTGGAGCACGTCGAGCCGGGGCGCCGCGTCCAGGGTCGCGTCCGGCAGGATCCGCAGGCCGCGCACGTCGCGCACCGGATCCGGGGTGGCCGCGTAGATCCGGTAGGTGCTGTTCGGGATCCGGGCCAGGATCTCGAACGGGCCGGTGAGGTCGATCTGGTCGAGCCCTTCGAACAGGAGCGAGCCGATCTGCAGGTGGGTGTCGGGGGGAATCATCGGAGACCTCCGGGGTGGACAGGGCGACCCTACCGCGTCACGCTCTGGCGCGAATGACAAAGAGCCCTCGTTTTCCGCCAGATGTTCCGCGGGTCGTGGAGGTGCTGGCCTTCCCGGCGGTGCAGCTCCTCGACGTGGCGGGCCCGCTCCAGGTTTTCGCCACCGCCAACGAGCATGGCGGCGTGGGCCAACCTTACGCGCCGCGGGTGATCGCGGCGGGCGAGCCGCATCTGACCGCTTCGGCCGGCCTGCGGCTGGTGGCCGAGCCGCTGCCGGATCTCGACACGCCGGTGGACACGCTGGTGATCGCAGGCGGCCCCGGTGTCCTGGCGGCTTGCGACGACCCGGCGCTGGTGGCCTGGGTGCGGGCGCGGGCCGGACGGGCGCGCCGGGTCGCCTCGGTCTGCACCGGGGCGTTCCTGCTCGGCGCGACCGGGCTCCTCGACGGGCGGCGGGCCGTGACCCACTGGAAGCATTGCGGAGCGCTCGCCAAACGCTACCCCCGAATCCGGGTCGAGTCGGACCCGATCTTCGTGCGCGACGGCCCGGTCTGGTCCTCGGCGGGGGTCACGGCGGGAATTGATCTGGCGCTCGCGTTGGTCGAGGCGGATCTCGGACGCCCCCTCGCGCTGGCGGTGGCGCGCCAACTCGTGATGTTCCTGAAGCGCCCGGGGGGCCAAGCGCAGTTCAGCGCGGCGCTGGCCCTCCAGGCGGGCGAGGAACGGTTCGGGGCGCTCCACGCCTACATCGCGGAGAACCTGTCGGGGGATCTGGCGCTGCCGGCACTCGCCGCGGCGGCGGGGATGAGCGCGCGCAGCCTCAGCCGGCACTACCAGGCGGCGACCGGCCTCACCCCGGCCAAAGCCGTGGAGCGCCTGCGGGTGGAGGCGGCCCGCCGGGCGCTGGCCGAGACCGCGCAGCCGGTCAAGCGCATCGCCCGGGCTTGCGGCTTCGGCTCCGAGGAGACGATGCGGCGCAGTTTTTTACGTCACGTCGCGGCGACGCCGCAGGATTATCGGGCGCGGTTTGGGGGCTAGTGATCCAAATCTGACGCTTGGTATCCACGCGCAGGGTCCGTGCAGGGTGGGTTGCAGTCAGCGGGGCCGAGCTTGCGCTCAGCTGGGTATGCGTCTCACGAGTGATAGCAAGCAGCCCGGCCGTGCGGTGTGAATGTTCACAAATTCAGTGCGTGGATCGCTGAGAGCACGCATAAGCGGGCCGTCAACGTCATTGCCAGAACTGACGTGACCAAGATCGTAGAGACATAGGTGGTCAACATCATAAGCTCGAACTGATACGAGCGGGTTCGCTCGCACGATGGGCGCCACATCGTTGACGACTTCGCCATACGGGCACTCTGTCTCGTGCAGAAAAATCGGACTTGGCGTCCAGTAGACACCCAGGGGTTGCGGTAAATCGTAAGACCCCAGCAGCATCGTTTCACCGGGGCGGGCGAGCTGCAGACAGTGTCTACAGGGAAAAGCACCGCTCGATGTCGCTATGACGCTCCGGATCTGGTTGCCTCGATCATCGAGTCTGGTGCGGCGGAAGCGATTGGCGACCTCCGTCGCGATCGGAATACATTGAAACGCAGTCATTCAGGCACCTCCGCGGCGTGCCGTAAGGCGCGTCGCGGCGTGTCGCATCCCGTTTCTTGCGTTCGAATCGAGGGCTCGACGCCTGAACACCCCTTTGGATCGGGAGCGGCCCACGGCGGCGGGTATCAGGCGTCAGACCTGGGCCAGTAGCGCTTCTCTCCTCTCCGCAAGCTTGAGCGATCCCGGGCAGGCCCGGGATCGCCAGGGGAGGAGAGAACCCCGCAGCCAACGTGGCATGAACATCAGAACCCATACGGGAGGGAGGGCCTCGCAGCCCCGGCCCCGCTCACCCCAGCTTGTACACCGCCGCCAGCTCCGGATCCTTCGCGGCCACCAGCTTGGCCAGATCGACGATGACCTTGGCCTGCTTCCACGTGGCGTCGTCCTGCATCTTGCCGTCGAGCATCACGGCGCCGGTGCCGTCCGGCATGGCCTCGACGATCCGGGCCGCGAAGGCCACCTCGGCGGGGTCCGGGGCGAAGACCGTCTTGGCGATCACCACCTGGCTCGGATGCAGCGTCCAGGCGCCGGCGCAGCCCATCAGGAAGGCGTTGCGGAACTGCGACTCGCACGCCGCGCCATCGGAGAAATCGCCGAACGGGCCGTAGAACGCCTTGATGCCGTTGGCCATGCAGGCGTCGACCATCTTGGCGATGGTGTAGTGCCAGAGATCCTGCTGGGCCGTGGCGCGGGGGGCGTCGCCGGCGGGATCGCTGAGCACCCGGTAATCCGGATGGCCGCCGCCGACCCGGGTGGTCTTCATGCCGCGGGAGGCCGCCAGATCCGCCGGCCCGAGGCTCATGCCGTGCATCCGCGGCGAGGCCGACGCGATGGCGTCGACATTGGCCACGCCCTCGGCGGTCTCCAGGATCGCGTGGACCAGAATCGGCTTCGTCACCCCGTGCCGCGCCTCGAGCTGGGCGAGCAATTGGTCGATGTAGTGGATGTCCCACGGGCCCTCGACCTTGGGCACCATCACGACGTCGAGCTTGTCGCCGACCTCGGCCACGATCGTGAACAGGTCGTCCAAGATCCAAGGGGAGTTGAGGGCGTTGATCCGGGTCCAGAGGCCGGTGCCGGTGGCGGCGAAGTCGGTCGCCTGGGCCATCGCCACGAAACCCTTGCGGGCCGCCTCCTTCTGGTCGGCCGGGACCGCGTCCTCCAGGTTGCCCAGCACCACGTCGACCGTGCCGGCGAGCTCCGGCACCCGGGCGCGGACCTTGTCGTTGTGCGGCGGCACGAAGTGGATCATCCGCTCCAGCCGCACCGGCAAGTCGCGGAACGGGGCCGGCGCGCCGGTGGCGAGGGGCTGGAAGAAGCGGCGGGGCAGTTTCATCGGGTGCCTCTTGTCGGGGGCTGGCGTCTGCTCCCGTTAGAGCCGTTCCCGATCGCATTGCAATCGGGAACACTGGCACGGCCCCGTGAAGACACAGAACCCGATCACGGATTCCAAAGGACAAGTCCTTTGGCGGGTGCAGGGCAGGGCCCTGCGGTACGGATCCTGGACCCCCGTTCGGGGGTCCAGGATCCGTAGGCCGGGGTTTCACCCCGACACCCCACCAAAGGGACGGGGTCCCTTTGGAAACCCATCAGCCCCGGCTGCCCCCGCGCTCGCCCATGCCGACCCGGCCGAACAGGCCGTCGCCGGCCACGACCACGAGGCGCCGGACCTCGCCCCGCAGGAAGGCCTGTAGGAAGCGGTTGTAGTCGCGGAACGAGACACAGCCGTTCGAGGCGCCGGGCTGGCGCAGCATGTAGGTGTGGGCGAGCAGGCCGTCGCGGCCGTGGATCGAACCGCTGCCGCCGACCGGGGTGAGGCGGATCGCCCGCACCCCGTGGAACAGGCGCTCGCGCTCGGTCAGCATGTAGGTGCCCGGCGGCGTCGAGCCGCGCATGCGCAGGTGGACGAAGCGCGGGCTGTCCATGGCCTCGCCGAGGCCGGAATGGGCCTCCAGCACCTCGCCGGACGGGAGCGTCACCGTGCGGGCGGTGATGTCGTAGACCGCCGTGCCGCCGACGGATTCGGGCTCCGGGCTGATCCGGGTGCGCGGGGCCGCCTGCGGCAGGGTATCGGGGCTGGCATAGGCTAGGGCCTGACGCGGCTCCAGCCGGGGCGCGGCGGCGCCGACGCCGAACAGCTTCTCGAAGAAGGACGGCTCCTCCGCCATGGCGGCGCGGAACACGTCGCGGGTGCGGGGCAGGGCGCGGGCCGCCACCCGGGCGGGCAGGGCGGCACGCGGTGCGGCAGGCTGCGGCCGCAGCTCGGCCGGGCGGGCCACCGGCAGCGGCACCAGGGCGGATGCCGGATTGGGCACGAAGGCGGCGGGGGTCGGCTCGGCCATGGCAAGCCGCAGGGGCGCGGGCGCCTGCGTGCCAGCAATCCCCTTGGGCGCGGCCAGCCCCTTGGACGCGGCGACAGGCGCGTCCGGGGCCTGCGTGGTCCGGATCCGCTCGGCCTTGACCTGCTCAGCGCGCGCGACCTGCCGGGCGATCTCCCGGACCGCCCGAGAGGGCTCGGACAGGGCGACCTGGGTTGTGGCGGCGACCTGGAAGTCGGTCGGCAGCGCGGCGCCGCCGAAGTCGGTCGCGGCGCCGGAGCCCAAAGCGGGACTGGGATCGAGCATCCAGGCGAGATTCGGCTGCGGCGCGGCGTGCGGCGCGGTGGCGAGGGCCGGCCGCAATGCGGGCCCCTCGGAGGGGGCGGGGCCCTGCGGCTGGATGAGGATCGCCCAGCCGGCCAGGGTCACGGCGGTCAGGCCGATGAGCCCCGTGAGACGGGCGCGGCGGCGGGCCCGGCGCATGGCGCTCGGGTAGGGCACACGGGTGCGGGCGACGGGATCGTAGAGCGTCTCGACGTAGACGATGCGCTGCGGCGCGGCCCGCCGCACGGGCTCCGCGACCTGATACGCGGTTCGGGACATTGCAGCCTGAGCCATTCGGGGAACTCGCGCACGCGCTTCCCCGGAGGCAGCCGCCGCCGTTCGCCCGCGGAAGCCGTTTCCGCGCACGTGGCCTGGGTTGCCCACCTGGGAAGGACATCAACCGTCCACCCATTAAGCGGCCTTATGGTTAAGTCTTGCTGAAGACGCGCACGCCGCCGCGAATACGCGTTCAGGACGCCTGCGCGGGGGTCTCCATCGGCGCGTCCATCGGCCCGTGCCGGCGCGCGACCAGCAGGCAGAGCAGGGCCACCGGCACGCCGATCAGGGACGTGCCGACGAAGAACCACGTGAACCCGGTCCATTCGATCACGAAGCCCGAGAACCCGGCGAGCAGGCTGCCCGGCAGGGCGCAGAGCGAGGTCAGCAGGGCGTACTGGCTCGCCGCATGCGCGGTGGCCGAGAGCCGCGACATGTAGGTGATCAGCACGATCGACGCGAAGGCGTAGGCGAAGCCGTCGATCCCGACGGTGAACGCGAAGGTCCAGAACGCCGCCCCGCCATGGCCGCCGTGCCACGCGAGATAGGCGAGCGCGAGGTGCGAGGCCGAGGCCACCACGGTGCCGATCAGCAGGCTCGCCATCATGCCGATCCGCGGGATGATGGCGCTCGCCAGGAACGTCCCGCCGAGCGCGATCCAGAAGCCGAACAGTTTCGTCACCGTGGCGATGTCGGTGTTGGAATAGCCGAGCGTCTTGAACAGCGGGATCGCCATGGCGTTCGAGACGTAGCCGGGCATCCGGAAGCCCGCGACCAGCGCCAGCACCGGCACGGCCAGCGGCCCGAGGCGGGCCAGCAGGTCGCGGATCGGCGCCCAGACGGTCTCGACGAAGCCGCCGGTGGCGGGGGTCTCGGGGGCGGGGGGTTCGGGCGCCAGCAGCGCCGCGATCGTGCCGGGGGCCATGAGCGCGGCCATGCACAGATAGGCGACGCGCCAGCCATACGCGTCGGACAGGTAGAGGGCGCCGGCCCCTGCCGCGAGGTTGCCGATCCGGTAGCCGATCTCCGACCACGACGACATCAGCGCCTGCTGCTCGGGCGGTGCGGCGGTGATGCGCCAGCCGTCGATGACCACGTCCTGGGTGGCACCCGCGACGCCGAGCGCCAGGGAGAACGCCACCGTCCAGGCGAGCCAGTGGGCCGGATCGCCGAAGGCGACGCCCGCGAGCGCCAGCGCCACCAGGATCTGGGTGGCGACGATCCAGCCCCGGCGCCGGCCGAGCCAGCGGCCGATGAGCGGCGCGTCGTGACGGTCGAGGAAGGGGGCCCAGAGGAACTTGAGCTTGTAGGCGATGGTGAGTTCGCTCATCAGCCCGATCGTGGCCAGCGGCACCTTCGCCTGGACGAGCCACGCCGACTGGGTCGCGTAGACGAGCAGGAACGGGATGCCCTGCGCGAAGCCGAGCCCGAGCACCGCGGCGACGCGCCGGTCGGCGAACAGGGGGGCGAGGAAGGCGCCTGTGGCGGCCTTCACCGGCTCGGGCGCGCCGGTGACCGGTGCCGGGTTTGCCATCCACGCGTCTCCTGAGTTTCAGGGAGGAGAAGCAGAGATGCGCTGTCAGCGCAACGATCAGGCCCTGCGATGGCACGGCGCGACGGCGTGCGGGAATCACGCTATGCTGATGCCGTGAAAGGACGGCGACGGAGGTCGACATGGACGCCCCCACGGTCCTCACGGCCGCCGAGGCCCAGGGACAGGCCACCTACGGCATGGCGAACCTGCGCTCGAAGACCACAGGTTTGCCGTTCATCGTGTTCATCTCGCAGAGGGGCGGCGCCCGGCACGACGCCCGCGTGAAGGTCTCGCTCGGACCTCGGGTCCAGCCCGATCAGATGGGCTCGTATCAGGTGAGACCCTTCCGATACACGGACGGCCCACGCCTCGATCCCGCCGACGAGGCGCGCCTGAAAGCCTGGGTCGCGCTGAATCGCGACGTGCTCATCAGCTACTGGGACGGGCACATCGAGTTCACGGAAGACGCGATCGACTTGCTCAAGCCGGTGTGAGTCCACGCCGGCTCAGGCCCTCACAAGATCGTCACGCCGCCTTCTTCGCCCGCCCGGCGATCGTCACCAGGCTGCGCAGTACCTCGGTGGCGGTCTTGAGCCGCGCCGGGACGGTGTTCAGGTCGCGCACGAACACCACGCTCATGTCGGGCCGCACCTTCGCGAAGGAGGCCTGCTCGGCGACATAGGCCACCAGCCCCTGCGGGTTGGCGTAGGACTTGTCGCGGAAGTGGACCACCACGCCCTTCGGCCCGGCCTCGACCTTCTCGACATTGGCCTTGAGGCACAGGATCTTGATCGTGCCGATCTTGAGGAGCTGCTCCACCTCGGGCGGCAGCGGCCCGAACCGGTCGATCATCTCGGCCCCGAAACTCTCCATCTCGGCATCGTCCTGGATGGTGGCGAGCCGCCGGTAGAGCGCCAGCCGCACCCCCAGATCCTCGACGTAATCCCCCGGGATCGTGACCGGCGCGCCGAGCGCGATGGTCGGCGACCACGCCTCCTCGGGCAGGTCCTCGATGCCGGCCTTGAGCGCGGTGACCGCGTCTTCCAACATCTGCTGGTAGAGTTCGTAGCCGACTTCCTTGATGTGGCCGGACTGGGCGTCGCCCAGCAGGTTGCCAGCGCCGCGGATGTCGAGGTCGTGGGAGGCGAGCTGGAAGCCCGCGCCCAGCGTGTCGAGGCTCTGCAGCACCTTGAGCCGCTGCTCGGCCTGGGCGGTGAGCTGGCGGTTGGCCGGGGTCGTGAACAGCGCGTAGGCCCGGGCCTTCGAGCGCCCGACCCGGCCGCGCAGCTGGTAGAGCTGGGCCAGACCGAACATGTCGGCCCGGTGGACGATCAGGGTGTTGGCGGTCGGGATGTCGAGGCCCGATTCCACGATCGTGGTCGAGAGCAGCACGTCGAACTTGCCCTCGTAGAAGGCCGTCATCACGTCCTCGAGCTGGCCCGCTGCCATCTGACCGTGGGCCACCGCGACCTTGATCTCGGGCATCTCGGTGTCGAGGAATCGTTTGACCTCCGCGAGATCCTCGATCCGCGGAACCACGTAGAAGGCCTGCCCGCCGCGGTAGCGCTCGCGCAGCAGGGCCTCCCGGATGGTCAGGGGATCGAACGGCGTCACGAAGGTGCGCACCACCAGCCGGTCGACCGGCGGCGTGGCGATGATCGACAGTTCGCGCACGCCCGTCATGGCGAGCTGGAGCGTACGCGGGATCGGGGTCGCCGACAGCGTCAGCACGTGGACGTCGGCCTGCAGCGCCTTCAGCCGCTCCTTGTGGGCGACGCCGAAATGCTGCTCCTCGTCCACGATGATCAGGCCGAGATCCCTGAATGCGATGTTCTTGGCCAAGAGCGCGTGGGTGCCGACCACGATGTCGACCGTGCCGGCGGCGAGACCGGCGCGGGCCTGCTTCATCTCGGCCGCGGAGGCGAAGCGCGAGAGCTGTGCGATCTGAATCGGCAGTCCCGAGAAGCGCTCGGCGAACGTGCGAAAATGCTGGCGGGCCAGCAGGGTGGTGGGCACGATCACCGCCACCTGCTTGCCCGAGATCGCCGCCGCGAAGGCGGCGCGCAACGCCACCTCGGTCTTGCCGAAGCCGACATCGCCGCAGACCAGCCGGTCCATGGGCCGGCCGGCATTGAGGTCGTCGAGCACCGCATCGATGGCGTTGGCCTGATCCTCGGTCTCCTCGAACGGGAAGCGGGCGGCGAACTCGCCGTAGAGCCCCTCCGGCGCCTTGAGGGCCGGCGCCTTCCGGACGAAGCGCTGGGCCGCGACCTTGATCAGCTCGCCCGCCATCTCGAGGATGCGGCGCTTCATCTTGGCCTTGCGGGCCTGCCACGCGCCGCCGCCGAGCCGGTCGAGGGCGACCTCGGCATCCTCCGAGCCGTAGCGGGTCAGGAGCTCGATATTCTCTACCGGCAGCAGCAGCAGGCCGCCGGTGTACTGCAGCTCCAGGCAATCGTGCGGGGCGCCGGCGGCGTGGATCGTCTTGAGCCCGACGAACCGGCCGATGCCGTGGTCGGCATGGACCACGATGTCGCCGGGCTGGAGCGCCTGGACTTCCAGGATCACGTCCTGGGGCCGCTTGGCCTTGCGCTTCTGGCGGACCAGCCGGTCGCCGAGGATGTCGCCCTCGGACACCACGGCGAGTTCGCCCGCAACGAAGCCCGATTCCAGGCCCCAGACCGCCACAGCCGCGTCGGTGCCGCGCTTCAACGCGTAGACGTCGGTGAGCCGGGTGATCGCCACGGGCTTCTTCAGGCCGTGATCGGTGAGCACGCCGCAGAGCCGGTCGCGGGAGCCGTCGGACCACGCGCCCAGGATCACATGATGACCGGATCCCTGGAGGTCGCGGATATGCGCCACCGCGGCGTCGAACACGCTGGTGTTCTCCTCGGCCCGCTCCGGCGCAAAATTCCGGCCGGCCTTGGCGCCGCAATCGATCACCGCACGCTCAGGAGACTCGGGCTGCGCGAAGGGTGTCAGCCGCGCCACCGTGGCGGTGGCGATCCGCTCCTTCAGCTCGTTCGGCATCAGGTAGAGGGCGCGCGGCGGCAGCGGCTTGTAGGGGGCGACGCCGGCCTGCGGCGTCTTCATCGCGGCTTCGCGGGCCTGATAGTAATCCTGGACCAGCGCGATCCGCTCGGCGGCCGCATCCTCGACCTGCGGGTCGAACACCAGCGGCACGCCGCCGAGATAATCGAACAGGGTGTCGAGGCCGTCGTAGAACAGCGGCATCCAGTGCTCGAGGCCGGCATAGCGCCGTCCCTCGCTCACGGTCTCGTAGAGCCGGTCGTCCCGGGTGGCGGCGCCGAAACTCTGGATGTAGCCCTGGCGGAAGCGCCGGATCGTCTCGGTGGTGAGCTGGACCTCGCTCATCGGCATCAGGTCGAGGGAGCGGAGCTGGCCGGTGGTGCGCTGGGTCTCCGGATCGAAGGCGCGGATCGATTCCAGCGTGTCGCCGAAGAAATCGAGGCGGATCGGCGCCGGCAGGCCCGGCGGCGACAGGTCGAGGATACCGCCGCGCACGGCGTACTCACCGGTATCCCGCACCGTCCCGGTGCGCAGGAAGCCGTTGGCCTCGACCCAGGCGACCACGTCGTCCATGGCGACGACGTTGCCGATCGCCGCCGAGAACGCCTCCCGGGCGATGTGGGCCCGGGGCGGCACACGCTGTACCAGGGCGTTGACGGTGGTGCAGAGGATGCGCGGCCGGTCCTCGGCCGAGCGGGTCCGGGCGAGGCGGGCGAGCGCGGTCATCCGGGCGGCGGCCGTAGCCGTGGTCGGCGAGACCCGGTCGTAGGGCTGGCAGTCCCAGGCGGGCAGGCTCATCACCTCCATCTCGGGCGCGACGAAGCCGAGGGCCGCCTGGAACGACGCCGAGCGCCCGGAATCGCGCGCCACGTGGACCAGCACGGCCGGCGCATCGACGGTGGGGGCCAGCGCGCGGGCGAGGTCGGCGAGCGCCAGGGCGTCGAACCCCTCCGGGGCGCTCGCCAGGACCGGGCTGTCGCCGCGCTTGAGGGCGTCGATCGCCTGGGCGAGCGCCGAGGATTTCGGCAGGGCGAAGCGCGCGACCTGCTGTTTGGCGGGCGCGGGCGCGGAAGGCTTCGGTTGCGGCTTGGCCATCGGGTCTTTCGCGGGGGATCCCGCCGGGCACGTCAGGGGCAGAGGTCGGGTGGCGTTAGCCGATCGGGCCGCCACGATAAAGCGTTCCCGGGGTCACGGCTGAACGGACCCTATATGGCCGTTCTGCTGCAGTCACGGAACGGTTGTTGGGCTGCGTTTCGGGGAAGCGCGCCGCTGCTGGAGAGATGACGCGACAGGGGGAGCACCGACGAACGTTCCGGACGCGACGAGCCCCCTCTCCCGTGCGGGAGAGGGTTGGGGTGAGGGGCGAGAACGCTCAGGATCGAACATCGCCGCGCCGATAGAGCGCTCCTCTTCCTGAAGGCCCCGATCCCTTGCCCTGTCCCTCTCCCGCACGGGAGAGGGGACCCGCGCCTCGTCCGGCGATGACGGGGAAGAGCATTGCATCACCGTCGGCCAAGCCCTCGATGGTGTCTTCACCGTCGTCTACACCTTGCGCGGACCGGGTGACGCGGCTCGTCACCGCTTGGCCTGCGAACAGGAAGGAGCGCGCACGCGATGGCGCACGCTGACGCGATCACCTTCACCCGCTTGGCGGACGGTACGCTGCTGCAACGGCAGCCCGACGGAACGTTCCGGCCTGTCGCTACCGACAGCGACCGTGGGCAGCTCGCGGCGCTCACCCAGGAAGCGATCGAGCACATGAGCTCATCCGACTTGGACCATCCCGGGCTCGACGACGCCTTCTGGGACGATGCCGCAACGGGCTCGCCGGACAGGGAGGCAGTCTCGATCCAGCGCGACAGCGACGTGCTGCGTTACTTCCGGAACGCCGGCCGGGGCCATCAGGCGCGGATCAACGCGGTGTTGCGGCGCCCCATGCTCGCCGTCGGGAAGGGGCGCTGAGCGCTTTCCCAACCGGCTCCTTCACGCATCCGGCCCGACGATCTCGGCCAAAGCCGCCTCGACCCGGCCGCGGAAGAAATCCGCGTTGGGCATGTCCTGGGTCATTGCCTCCGCGCGGGCCGTGGCCTGCCGCAGGATCTCGCCGCGGAGCGCCGGATCGGAGCGCTCCATCATCTCCAGCATGATCCGCACCACCAGTTCGGTCGCGATCGACCGGGCCGGGTGGTCGTAAGGAGGCTTGGGTTCGTCCATCACGGTCCCTCTCAGGAATGGATCGGCGCATCGTGCCGGTGGAACGCGCGCACGCGCTGCCAGACCGATGTGTCGTAGTTCGAAGGTGTCTCGACCTCGCCGGTGAGCCACTTGAACAGGTCGCGGTCCGGCACCTCGATCAGCGCCTCGAACTGGTCGAGTTCCGCCTCCGACAGCTCACCGATCTCGGCATCGGCGAAGCGGCCCATGATCAGGTCCATCTCGCGGATGCCTCGGTGCCAGGCGCGGAAGAGGAGGCGGCGGCGGCGCGGATCGAGGTCGGCGCTGGTGCGGGTGGTGCCGGACATTTTCTTCGGGACTTCCGGTCGGAGGGACGGGCGGGCGTTCATGCCAAGATAGGCGGCCATCCGCCGAGGATCCAGGATCCGGCCCCGGAGGCCCAGCGGGGCGAGGGCCAAAAAGCAATTGCCTCCGTCAGACGCTTCGTTATTTCGAATGCCAACGCCCCGCACGGGGCGGCGAGCGGGAGTCCAGCGATGCCGAAGGCGATCCGGGTCTACGAGTACGGCGGCCCCGAGGTGATGAAGTTCGAGGACGTGCCCCTGGCCGAGCCCGGCCCCGGCCAGATCCGGGTCAAACAGGCGGCGATCGGCGTCAACTTCATCGACATCTACTTCCGCACCGGCGCCTACAAGGCGCCGCACCTGCCCTACACCCCCGGCAAGGAGGGGGCCGGCACCGTCACGGCGGTCGGCGAGGGCGTGACCCAGTTCAAGCCGGGCGACCGGGTCGCCTACGGCTCGGTCGCCGATGGCTGCTACGCCGAGGAGGCGCTGATTCCGGCCGCGGCGGCCGTTCCGATCCCGGACGGCGTCGACGAAAAGACCGCCGCCGCCATGATGCTCAAGGGCCTGACCGCCGAGTACCTGCTGCATCGGACCTACGCGGTGAAGCCCGGCGACACGATCCTGTGGCACGCCGCCGCCGGCGGCGTCGGCCTGATCGCCTGCCAATGGGCCAAGCATCTCGGTGCCACGGTGATCGGCACCGCCGGCAGCCCCGAGAAGGCCGCGCTCGCCAAGCAGAACGGCTGCGACCACGTCATCCTGTACCGCGAGGAGGATGTCGCCAAGCGGGTGCGCGAGATCACCGGCGGCAAGGGCGTGCCGGTGGTCTATGACGGCGTCGGCCAGGCGACCCTGATGGGCTCGCTCGACAGCCTCGCGCCGATGGGCCTGCTGGCGAGCTTCGGCTCCGCCTCCGGGGCGATCACGGGGCTCGACCTCGGCCTGCTCGCCCCGCGCGGCTCGCTCTACGTGACCCGCCCGACGCTGGCGACCTTCTCGTCCAACCGCGCCACCCTGGAGGAGGCCGCCGCCCGTCTGTTCGAGGTGGTCGGCAGCGGCGCGGTGAAGATCGCGGTCAACGCCACCTACCCGCTGGCCGAGGCGCAGCAGGTGCATCGCGACCTCGCGGGCCGGGAGACCACCGGCTCGATCGTGATGCTGCCGTGACACCCGGCGCCTCCGACCTGCTCCTCGTGATCGACGTGCAGGTCGATTTCCTTCCGGGCGGGGCGCTCCCCGTCCCGGAGGGCGACGCGGTGGTCGGGCCGGTCAATGCGCTGCAGGGCCGCTTCCGCAACGTCGCCCTGACGCAGGACTGGCACCCGGCCGACCACGTCTCCTTCGCGGACAACCATGCCGGGCGGGCCCCGTTCGAGCGCGTGGCGCTCCCCTACGGCGAGCAGGTGCTGTGGCCCCGGCACTGCGTCCAGGGCAGTCCGGGCGCGGCGTTCGCGCCGGGGCTCGCCACCGACCCGGCGGGACTCGTAATCCGCAAGGGCCTGGATCCCCGGATCGACAGCTACTCGGCCTTCCTGGAGGCCGACCGGACCACCCGCACCGGGCTCGCCGGGGCGCTCCGGGAGCGCGGGATCAGCCGCCTCGTCCTATGCGGCCTCGCCGCGGATTTCTGCGTGGCCTGGAGTGCGCTGGATGCCCGTGACGCGGGCTTCGAGGTCTGGGTCGTGGCGGATGCAGTGCGCGGCATCGACGTGGACGGGTCGCTCGCGCAGGCCTGGGCGCGGATGGACGCGGCCGGCGTGCACCGGATCGAGGCGGCCGAGATCGGCTGAATCCCAGGGAGGCGAACCGCCGCACGGGTTGGGCGCGACCGCCCCCGCCCCGACGCGTTGGCCTGACATCCGCATCCGACAGGAGCCCACATGTCAGGCAAGCACCCCAAGACCGAGACCCCGACCGACGCCGACCTCAAGGGCAATCCCGGCATCGGCACCTCGAAGGGCATGACCGGTGCCGACCCGGCGGATCTGCAGGCGGATTCGACCTTCGAGGGCGACGTCGACAACGAGACGAAGCTCGACGGCGGCATCGACCCGAACCATCGTCCGCGCAAGAACGCCTGAAGACGAGCACCCGCGGTCGCGGGACGACCCCGGACCGCTCGACCGGTCCGGGGCCTCGGAATCCTCAGCGGGTGCGCGCCGGCGCCGGGCGGTTCTGGGGCGTGACCGGTCCGGTGATGGCCGGATCGCCGTGCGGTGGCGTCTGGATGAAGATCTGGCCGGGGCTCGCCGTATAGCCCCGCTGCATGGCGGCGTTGGCGGCACTGAACCCGGAGGTGCCATCGGCCAGGGCCGCGCCGGCTGAGGCGGTCAGCATCAGGGCCGTGGCGACGACAAGGGAAGCGCGTTTCGACACAAGCTGGCTCCTGCGGTTGGGTCCGACGCGCTCGGTGGCATCAGTCGGGATTCCCGCTATCTGGGTCTCCACAGGCCAAGACTGTGTGCGACACCGCACAATCGGCAGCGGATTGCAGTATGAAGCCGACTTTCCAGCTTCAGGTCCTGTCGTTCCACCCAGCGTTCAGAGCATCGTCTCGGAAGCTGGCCGCCACATTTCGGGGCGCGGCCTGCTAAAGTCCCAGCCCGAGCTGCATCGGCTCCTCATCCTCCCCCTGGGCGAAGCCCGACAGCGACACGCCGATCAGCCGGGCACTGCGCCGCAGCGGGAACAGTCCCGCGAGCAGATCGAGGCCGATCCGCTCCAGGCTCGCCCGGTCGGGCACGGGGGCGACGAGTGATTTCGCCCGGGTGACCTGGGCAAAATCCGAGAACTTGAGCTTCAGGGTCACGGTCCGGCCGCGCATGCCCTTGGCGACGGCGCCGGCCCAGACCTTGTCCAGCAGGGGTGCCAGCCGGGCGGCCAGGACCTCGAAGGCGGCGGTGTCCTCCGAGAAGGTGGTCTCGGCGCCGATCGACTTGCGCACCCGGTGGGCGCGCACCGGCCGCATGTCGATGCCGCGGGCGACCGCGTGGTAGTACCCTGCCGACGAGCCGAAGATCTCGCGCAGGCGCTCCGGCGCCCAGGCGCGCAGGTCCGCCCCGGTGTGGATCCCGAGCCGCTTCATCTTGGCCTCGGTGACCGGACCGACCCCGTGGAACCGGCCGATCGGCAGCGCGGCCACGAAGTCCGGCCCCATGGCGGGGGTGATGACGAACAGGGCGTTCGGCTTCTTGTGGTCGGAGGCCACCTTGGCCAGGAACTTGTTGTACGAGACCCCGGCCGAGGCCACGAGCCCGGTGCGCTCCAGGATCTCGGCCCGGATCGCCTTGGCCACCGCGGTGGCGGTGGGCAGCCCCAGAAGATTCTCGGTGACGTCGAGATAGGCCTCGTCGAGGGCCACCGGCTCGATGAGCGCCGTGTGCCGGGCGAAGACCGCGCGGATCTCCTCCGAGACCCCCCGGTAGACCTCGAAGCGCGGCTTCACGAACAGCAGGTCCGGGCAGAGCCGCCGGGCGGTGGCCGAAGGCATGGCCGAGCGGACGCCGAACGTGCGCGCCTCGTAGCTCGCCGCCGCCACCACGCCCCGCTCCCGCGAGCCGCCCACCGCCAGGGGTTTGCCGCGCAAGGACGGGTCGTCGCGCTGCTCCACGGAGGCGTAGAACGCGTCCATGTCGATGTGGATGATTTTTCGGAGCGCGACCTCCGGATCCATCGCCGCCTCGGAGATCCGCGGTTAGTTCCCGATCTGTTCTGAAAGAGCGCGGCGGGGTGGCCGGGTCAAGGCGTGTTGGATGGGGCTCAACAGGGATGTTCCATCCGCACCCTGGAGCGACCGATCAAGCTGGTCTGTCCCACCTCTTGAGGTGCGAGCGCAGCGAGCCTCGAAGGAGGGCTCCAGCCAGCCGCGCGATCCCTGGAAGTCTCCTTCGAGGCTTCCCCTGCGCTCCGGCACCGCCGGATGAGGGGGGCGGTTTGGAGGTTCTGTTCAACCGCCCGTGGCGGGTGACTGCCTCAGGCCACGCTGCCGTACAGGTCGTAGGCCTCGGCCCGCTCGATCTTCACGGTGACGATGTCGCCGACCCGCACCGGCCGCCGGAAGGCGGCGTGGACGGTGCCGTCGATCTCCGGCGCGTCGGCCTTGGACCGGCCCCGGGCGACCCCGCCCTCGACGGCGTCGACGATGATCGGCATCCGCTTGCCGACCTTGGCCCGCTGGAGCCGCAGCGCGATGCCGTTCTGGGTCTCCATGAACCGGCGCTTGCGCTCGGCCTTCACCGCCGGCGGCACGAAATCGCCCAGCGCGTTGGCGGTGGCGCCCGCCACCGGCTCGTATTCGAAGCAGCCGACGCGATCGAGCTTGGCCTCCTGCAGCCAGCCCAGAAGCTCCTCGAACTCGGCCTCGGTCTCGCCGGGGAAGCCGACGATGAAGGTCGAGCGGATCGCCAGATCCGGGCAGATCTGCCGCCAGCTGCGGATCCGGTCGAGCTGGCGCTCCTGATTGCCGGGGCGGCGCATGCGCTTGAGCACGGAGGGGCTCGCATGCTGGAGCGGCATGTCGAGGTAGGGGAGCACCTTGCCCTCGGCCATCAGCGGGATGACCTCGTCCACGTGCGGGTAGGGGTAGACGTAATGGAGCCGCACCCAGGCGCCGAGCTCGCCGAGTTCCTTGGTGAGGTCGTAGAACTTCGCGCGGACCTGACGGTCCTGCCACGGACTCTCACTGTAGCGGATATCGACGCCGTAGGCGCTGGTGTCCTGGCTGACGACCAGCAGTTCCTTCACGCCGGCTTTGACCAGCTTTTCCGCCTCGCGCAGCACGTCGGCGGCGGGGCGGCTGACGAGGTTTCCGCGTAGAGACGGGATGATGCAGAAGCTGCAGCGGTTGCTGCACCCCTCCGAGATCTTCAGGTAGGCGTAGTGGCGCGGGGTGAGCTTGATCCCCTGCGGCGGCACGAGATCGAGGAACGGGTCGTGGGCCGGCGGCACCGCCTCGTGGACCGCTGCCACCACCGACTCGTAGGCCTGGGGCCCGGTCACCGCCAGGAGGTCCGGGTATTTCGCGCGGATCTCCTCGGGCTGCGCGCCCATGCAGCCCGTGACGATCACCCGGCCGTTCTCCGCCATGGCCTCGCCGATCGCCGAGAGCGACTCCGCCTTGGCGGAATCGAGGAAGCCGCAGGTGTTGACGATCACCACGTCGGCGCCGTCGTGCCGGCGGGCCAGCTCGTAGCCCTCCGCGCGCAGGTGGGTGAGGATCCGCTCGGAATCGACCAGCGCCTTCGGGCAGCCCAGAGAGACGAACGAGATCTTTGGGGCCGAAGCCTTGAGATCCGAAGCCTTCGGAGCGGGCGTGGGGGCTGGCGTGGCGGTCATGGGCGCATTCGACAGATCGGACGCCGCCCGCGCGTGTGGCCGATGAGACAGCCATACGGAGCGCGAGGACGAGAATTCGGGATCATGATCTTATAGCGGTTCTCAACCGCCCGCGCGAGGCCGGCCGCCGCAGGGGTGTCCGGCTCCAGGCACGAGGCTACCGGATCACAACGGACTTCTGTTTACTATTATATCCTTACCGGCGGATCCTGAGACCGCGCATAAGGGTTTGGGGCCGTCGTCCTGCACCCTGGACACATCCCGCCCGCACCGCGCGGCGGTGCCTGCGTGGAACTGCCGCTTCCCCCGCGGCATCGCCTGTGCGACGGCAACGGGTAACGCACAGCCAGAGATAGCGGCCCCGAACCCGGTCATGTGGACCCGAGAGATCCCCTTCATCGATCCCGTCGCGGCCGCCGCCCGGTTGCGGTCCCTGCCGGGTCTCGCCTTCCTCGACAGCGCGATGCGGCACGACCCGCTCGGGCGCCATTCGATCGTGGCCGCCGACCCGTTCGCGCGCTTCCGCTTCCGCGACGGCGTCGCGACCCTGAATAGCGAACCGGTGCCGGGCGGCCCCTTCGCGGCCCTGCGCGCCTGCCTCGCCCCCTACCGGATCGAGCCCAGCCCTGAAAATCCCTTCCCGGGCGGGGCGATCGGCTACCTCGCCTACGACCTCGGCGCGGCGTTGGAGCGGGTTGCGCCGCCGGCCCGGCGGGCGGGGCTCACCGACGACATCGCCCTGAACCTCTATGACACGGCCCTGGTGATCGACCACGCCGCCGGCACGGCCCGACTCGTCGCCACCGGCTTTCCGGAGACGGAACCGGCCGCCCGTCAGGCCCGCGCCGCGGCACGGCTCGCCGCCTTCGCCGACCGGCTCGGCACCGAACCGCCAGAGGCACCGGGCCAATCCGGGAAAGGCCTCACGTGGCGCTCGAACTTCGACCGGCAAAGTTATGAAGATGCTGTCGAAAAGGTCCGCCTCTATATTCGGGCGGGCGACATCTACCAAGCCAACATCGCCCAGCGTTTCAGCGCCGATCTACCGGCGGATTTCGACCCGTTCGCCCTCTACCGGCGCCTGCGCGCCACCAACCCGGCGACCTTCGGGGCCTATCTGGAGCTGGAGGGGCTGAGCATCGCCTCGTCCTCGCCCGAGCGCTTCATCCGGCTCGACGGCCGGCACGTGGAGACGCGGCCGATCAAGGGCACCGCCCGCCGGCTCGACGATCCGGAGGCCGACCGGGCCGTAGCCGAAGCCCTTCTGGCCAACGTCAAGGAGCGGGCCGAGAACGTCATGATCGTCGACCTGCTGCGCAACGACCTGTCGCGGGTGTGCAAGCCGGGCAGCGTCGCCGTGCCCACCCTGTGCGGCCTGGAGACCTACGCCAACGTCCACCATCTGGTGTCGGTGGTGACCGGACAACTCCGCGACGGGCTCGACGCCCTCGACCTCCTGGAGGGGACCTTTCCGGGCGGCTCGATCACGGGCGCCCCAAAAATCCGCGCCATGGACATCATCACGGAGATCGAGGGCGACGCGCGGGAACTCTATTGCGGCGCCATCGGCCGGATCGGCTTCGACGGGACGATGGACACATCGATCGCGATCCGCACCGTGTTCATGGACGCGCACCAAGCGGTGCTGCAGGCGGGGGGCGGGGTGACCCTGCTGTCGGAGCCGGGCCCGGAATACGACGAGACCCTGGCCAAGGCCGCCCGGGTGTTCGAGGCCTTCGCATGATCCTCGTCCTCGACAATTACGATTCCTTCGTCTTCAACGTGGTCCGCTACTTCGAGGAGTTGGGCGAGGACGTCCGGGTCGTGCGCAACGACGCGCTGGATGTGGCCGGCATCCGGGCGCTCGAACCGGAGGCCCTGGTGGTCTCGCCCGGCCCCTGCACCCCGGCGGAAGCCGGGGTCTCGCTGCCGGCGATCCGCGACCTCTCCGGCACGGTGCCGATCCTCGGGGTCTGCCTCGGCCATCAGGCGATCGGCGCGGCCTTCGGCGGCACGGTCGGGCGGGCGCAGCGCCCCCTGCACGGGCAGATGACGCCGATCGCCCATACCGGCGAGCGCCTCTTTTCCGGGTTGCCCGCGCCGATGCCCGTGGGGCGCTACCACTCGCTGGTGGTCAATCCCGGCCCCGACATGGAACGGCACCTCTCGGTCGACGCGGTCTCGCAGGAGGGGGAGGTGATGGCGCTGTCGCACCGGACCCACCCGACCTACGGCATCCAGTTCCACCCGGAATCGGTGCTGACCGAAGGCGGCCACGCCCTGTTCGCCAATTTTCTGGACCTCGCCCGCGCGTGGCGGGAACGGCGTGATGGGCCGGGGGGACGCCGCGATGCTGTGGCGTGACGGGACGCTCGAGCCCGGGACCACGGCCCCCCTCGACCACACCGACCGCGGCCTGACGCTCGGCGACGGCCTGTTCGACACGGCCCTGGCGCTCGGGGACCGCGTGGCCTTCGAGGACGCCCACATCGCCCGGCTCGTGGCCTCCGCGGAGATTCTTGGGATTCCCGCCGAGCCGGAGCGGATCCGCGCCGCCATGCGGGCGCTGGCCGGGCAGGGGGGGCCTCTCGGGGAGCGGCTCGCGATCCGCACGACGCTGACGCGCGGCTCCGGCCCGCGGGGCCTCAAGCCCCCGGAGGATCCGCACCCCACGCTGTTCGCCACCGCGGCGCCGAGCGCCCGGAGCGCAGCCTTCGCGCCCCTGCGCCTGTGGCCGACCGCCATCGCCCGCAACGACACATCGCCCGCCAGCCGCCTGAAGACGCTGGGCTATGGCGACGCGGTGCTGGCCGCCCGGGAGGCCGCCGCGGCCGGCTTCGACGAGGCGTTGTTCTGCAACACGAAGGCGTGCGTCACCTGCGCGGGCACCGGCAATCTGTTCGCCCTGTTCGGCGCGATTCTGGTCACGCCGCCGCTCGAAGACGGCGTGCTCGCTGGCATCATCCGGGCGGAGGTTCTGGGTCTCGCCGCCGGCTGCGGGCTGCAGGCCGAGGAGCGGTCGCTGACCCTGTCCGAGTTCCTGGGGGCGGACGCCGTGTTCCTGACCAACTCCCTGCGGCTCCTGTCCCCCGTGACGGCCCTCGGCGGCAAAGCCTTCCCGGGCGCCGGGCACCCTACTGTGGCCTGCCTGATGGCGGCCCTCCGGGCCCGCGTGGCCCAGGCCTGCAACGTGACGGAGGATAGGGTCGCGTGACCGAGCAGACGATCGAGACCGGGCGGCGCTGGCTGCGCTACGGGCTCGCGGCGATCTACCTGTTCATCGGCGTGGTCCACCTCATGGCGACCGACGCGATGCTGCCGCTGATGCCCGACTGGGTGCCGGAGCCCCGCCTCGTCATCCAGGCCACCGGCCTGTGCGAGATCGCCGGTGCGCTCGCCCTCCTGACGGACCGATTCCGCCGGGCCGCCGCGATCGGCCTCGCGCTCTACGCGGTCTGCGTCTATCCGGCGAACCTCAAGCACGCCTTCGACCACATCCACGTCGACGGCATCCCGGATTCCTGGTGGTATCACGGGCCGCGGCTCGCCTTTCAGCCGGTCTTCGTCTGGGCGGCCCTCTGGGCCGGCGGGCTGATCGACTGGCCGGTCCGCCATCCCGGACGATCGGCCGGGAGCCCACCCGGCGCCACCCGCTGACGGGATCCCGTGATCCAGGGATCACGGCGGCCCAGGATCCGGCAAACCCTGGATCACGCCGGCCCTGGATCACAGGATCACAGGCCGCCGGCCGCGCATGCCGCGGCGCAAAAAAGTTCCTCCCCAGGGCCGAGAGATCGGGAAAAGATCGGGCGGATACGCCCGGCGGGACCGGCGTTTGCCGTCCGGAGGCTGCGCACCTGGCAGCTTGCCCAAAGGAGATAGACCGCCATGGCCAAGCAGAAGACGCTGCACGACGCCTTCTACGAGACCCTGAAGGACGTCTACTACGCCGAGAAGCAATCCGTGAAAGCGCTCAAGAAGTCCGCCAAGGCGGCGGAGCACGACGAGTTGCGCCAAGCCTTCGAGACCCATGCCGAGGAGAGCGCCCAGCAGGTCGAGCGGCTCACGCAGGTGTTCGAGCTGATCGGCAAGCCGGCCCGGGCCAAGACCTGCGAGGCGATGCAGGGCATCGTCTCTGAGATGGAGGAGGATCTGGAGGATTTCGAGGATAGCCCGGCCGCCGACGCGGTGCTGGCCGCCTGCGCCCAGGCGGTGGAGCATTACGAGATCGCCCGCTACGGCACCCTGAAGACCTGGGCCGCCCAGCTCGGCTACGCGGACGCCGCCAAGCTCCTCGACGAGACCCTGCAGGAAGAGAAGAAGACCGACGCGCTGCTGTCCAAGATCGCCGAGTCGATCAACACCGACGGCACCCCTGAGGATGCCGAGCCGTCCAAGAAGGGCAAGAAGGCCACTTGAGCGGAGGCCGCCGCCCCACACGGCGGCGGCCCGGCCGCCGCCGCTCCAGAAGCGGCGGCGGGCTCGGTGCCGTAAACCGTATCCCGACAAAGTCCTGCCGTTGTCTCCGATCGCGTCCATACGCAGCCAGAACAATCTTCGCTTCTAGAGCAGCGTGATCTCTTATCTCGCGCCGAAGCAGACACGAAAATCGATAAAACCGCGCATCAATACATTAAATCTCTGAAATCGGATTTTTGCATCCATACCGAAACATGCATTGAGAACAAATCTTCGGCATGCTACGGCTGAAGCACGTCAAAGATCGATCGTCTGTAAAAACAGTTCTGTTTCATCGAGCGTATTGCACATATTCTGCTGGATGCATCCGAGATGAAAATCCTCAATAATATAAAAATTCTGACCAAGATTGCGACACCTCTGCTTATCACGATGCTGGTGAGCGCGATCACGGTCGTTTACGCGCTCAATACCATGCACGTCATCCAGGAGCGCAGCGGCTACGTCGCGGAGTATCTCACCGTCCGGCTGGCCGGTCTGCAGAGCGCGCGGATCCATCTCGGCGACGCCGCGCTCATGAACCGCAACCTCATGATCGGCGAGCCGAAATCCGATCTCACCACGTTCGAGGACCGCTACAACACGGCCGCCAGGGCGACGCTCGACGATCTCGATCGCATCATCGCCGCGTCGCGGTCGACCGACGATACCGAGAAGGTCCAGAAGATCCGCCGGATCGCCGCTCCCGTGCTCGAGATGGTCGCGAACAGCAACACCGCGGCCCTGGACGGCGACCGCGATGCGGCCATCCAGATCTCGTACAAGGACGCAGCCGGGTTGCGCGCGGCCTTCCACGCGGCGATGCAGGCCCAGATCGCCGACTTGGAACGCCGGATCGACGACGGCAAGCACGCCACGCAGGCCGATGTCGAGCGCGGCACCACCATCCTGATCGTCACGGCCGTGGCGGGGCTGCTCGCGTCCCTCGCGATGGCCGGCGCGATCGCGGTGTTCGGAATCACGCGCCCCCTCGACAGGCTGGTCGCCGCCCTGCAGCGCATGGCGGGCGGCGCGAGCGACATCACCCTCGAGGCCGCGACCCGCCGGGACGAGATCGGCGCGGTCGGCCGTGCCGTCGAGGGGATCAAGGCCATGGTGGCCCGCAGCGCCGTCGAGGAGGCGGAGCGGCGGCACGCGGACGAGGCCGCCTCCGCCGCCGAGCGCAAGCGCGCCATGGTGGAGTTGGCCGACGCCTTCGAGCGGGCCGTGGCCGGCATCGTCGGGATGGTGTCGAGCGCGGCCGCCGAGCTGCAGGCCACGGCCGGACGGATGTCGGCCAGCGCCCAGGAGGCCGCCAGCCAGTCCACCACCGTGGCCGCCGCCGCCGAGCAGGCCGCCGCCAACGTCAACACGGTGGCGGCGGCCACCGAGGAACTCGGCAGCTCCATCCAGGAGATCAGCCGGCAGGTGACCGGCTCGACCGACCTCGCCCGGCGGGCCGTCGGCGAGGCCGACCAGACTGCCGCCCAGGTCTCCGCCCTGAGCGAGGCCGCGAGCCGGGTCGGCGACGTGGTGCAGCTGATCTCGAACATCGCGGCCCAGACCAACCTGCTGGCGCTCAACGCGACGATCGAGGCGGCCCGGGCCGGCGAGGCGGGCCGCGGTTTCGCGGTGGTCGCCGCCGAGGTCAAGGAGTTGGCCGGCCAGACCGCCAAGGCCACCGAGGAGATCGCCGGCCAGATGGCCCGGATCCAGGGCGCGACCGGCGAGACGGTGGGGGCCATCGGGACGATCACCGGGCGCATCCGCGAGATCAACGCCGTCGCGGCGACGATCGCGGCGGCCGTCGAGCAGCAGGGGGCGGCGACGCAGGAGATCGTGCGCAACGTCGGTCAGGCCACGGCCGGCACCCAGCAGGTGACCGACAACATCGCCGGCGTGGCCCAGGCCTCGGAGCAGACCGGCCGGGCGGCCGACCGGGTGCTCACGGCAGCGACCGACCTGTCACGCCAGTCCGAGCAGCTCGCGTCCGAGGTCGAGCGGTTCCTCAACACCGTGCGGGCGGCGTGAGGGCCGCGGTCAGTTCGGCTTCTCGACCGCGCTGAGGGGCGTCCAGTAGCAGCGCTCCTGCCCGGCCGCCGGCGCGAGGCAGCCATAGGTCGTCGTCCGGCTCTCGAGCCGGACCGCCTCGCCGGGCGTCCAGTTCCGGCACTCGCCGCTCGCGAGGCTGCCCCGCAGGAGCTGCCCGAACCCCGATTCGTCGCCGGCCATGACCAGCTTGAACAGGCGGTCCGTGACCTCCTGGGTGTGACAGCCGAACCGGCCCTGAACGATCGTCTCGGCCCGGGCGGGCCGGGGCAGGGCGGTCGCGGCGAACAGGGCCAGGACGGGCAGGGTGAGGAGGGGGAGAGCGAAGCGCATGGGCGGCACCATATCCGCCGGTTGAGGTCTGTCGAGCCCCCGGACGCGCGGCACCCCGCGCAGGATCGTCGCGCCGGCTATCCGGCCCGCTCCGCCTCGTCGCGTTTCACCGCCTGCCATGCGGCCTCCATGGCGGCGAGATCCGAGCGGCCGAGTTCGCCCCCGGCCGCCGCCAGATGCGCCGCCATCGCGGCGAAGCGGCGCTCGAACTTGGCGGTGCCGTCCCGCAAAGCCGTCTCCGGGTCGATCCCGGCATGCCGGGCGAGGTTGGCCACCGAGAACAGCAGGTCGCCGATCTCGTCCGCCACGGCCCGCCGGTCGCCCGCCGCCAGGGCCTCGGCGACCTCGTCGGTCTCCTCGCGGACCTTGCCGATCACCTGAGCGGCGTTGTCCCAGTCGAAGCCGTAGCCGGCCGCCCGCCGGGAGATTTTTTCCGCGCGAGCCAGCGCCGGCAGCGCCAGGGCGACCCCGCCCAGCGGGTCCGGCGCGGTTTGCGCTTCGCCGCGCGCGGCGCGTTCCTGCGCCTTGATCGCCGCCCATTGCGCCTCGACCTGCGCCGGGTCGCGCAAGGCGGAGCCCTCCGGCAGGAGCGACCCGTCCGGCGCGAAGACGTGCGGGTGGCGGCGGATCAGCTTGTCGGCGATGGCGCGGGCCACGTCGTCGAACGCGAAGGCGCCCTGCTCCTCGGCCATCCGAGCGTGGAACACCACCTGAAGCAGCAGATCGCCGAGTTCGTCGCGCAGGTCGTCGCGGTCGCCCCGCGCCACCGCGTCGGCGACCTCGTAGGCCTCCTCGATCGTGTAGGGCACGATGGTGGCGGATGTCTGCGCCACGTCCCAGGCGCAGCCGCGGACGGGGTCGCGCAAGGCCGCCATCAGGCGCAGCAGCCGGCTCAGTTCCGTCTCCGCCACCCCGTCGCCCGCGCGGCCCGACTCGTGTGTCTCGCTCATGCCGATGGGGTTAGAGCCGTTCCCGACCGCGTGGCAACAAGGATCCTGGGTTTCCAAAGGGCAAGCCCTTTGGCGGGTTCTCAGGTCGGAGCCCTGCGTGTCGTGGCCCTGAGACGACGACCAGGGCTCTGCCCTGGACCCGCGAAAGGTCTCGACCTTTCGAAACCAGGATCCGATAGACTTTCACCTCACCACTTGTAGCTGACCTTCGCCAGCACCCGCCGGGCGTCGCCGTAGAAGCAGGACACGCTCGACTGACAGGAGGCGACGAAGCGCCGGTCCCCGATGTTCGAGGCGTTCACCTGGAAGCGCCAGTTCTCGACATCGTAGTGCACCTGCGCGTCGAACAGCACGTAGTCGGGCACCCGCAGGGTGTTGGCCACATCGGCGAACGAGCTGCCGACGTAGCGCACGCCGCCGCCGAAGCCGAAGCCGCGCCACGGCCCGAGCGGGATGGTGTAGTCGGCAAACAGCGAGGCGAGCGTCTGCGGGATGTTGACCGGTGTCTTGCCGACCCGCACCGGATCGGGGTCCCGCAGGGTGGAGAAGTCGAACTTGGTGAAGGACGCCACGAGGTTGAGCCCGTCGGCGACGTTGGCCACCAGCTGTGCCTCGAAGCCGGTGGAGCGCACTTCGCCGACCTGCGTCTGGAAGATCGTGTTCAGCGGGTTGGGGGTGAGCACGTTGTTGCGGTGGATGTCGAAGCCCGCCAGCGTCAGGAAGTAGCCCTGGCCCGGCGGCTCGAACTTGACGCCGCCCTCGACCTGATCGCCCGTATCGGGCTTGAAGGCCCGGTTGTTGATGTCCACGCCGATCTCGGGCTGGAACGAGGTCGCGTACATGATGTAGGGCGCGAGGCCGAAGTCGAAATTGTAGATCGCCGCCGCCCGGTAGGTGAAGGCGCTGTCGTTGCGGCCGTTGGTGTTGGACGGCGTCAGGCGGTCGTAGACGGTGTTCTGGACGAAGTCCTGGCGGCCGCCGAGGATCAGGGTCAGCTCCGGGGTGAGCTTGATCTGGTCCTGGAAGTAGAGGCCGACCTGCTGGAACGAGTCGGCGTTGATCAGATAGGGCGAGGCCGAGACCGTCTGCGGGCCGTAAGCGGGCGCGAAGATGTTGAGGCTCGGGGCGGGGAAGCCCGAGGCTTGGTTGTCGTGGATCTGGAAGTTCCGGTACTCCACGCCCATCAGGAAGTCGTGCCGGAAGAACCCGTCGGAGAACTTGGCCTCGGCCTGGGTGTCGACGTCGAGCTGCGCGATCTTGGCGCTGTCCCGGAACAGGTAGCGGCCGAGCTGGGTCTGGAGCGGATCCGAGTAGCCGAGCTGGCCGATGTAGGAATTCTGGTAGCTCTGCGTGTAGGCGTAGCGGGCGTTCTGGCGCACCGCCCAGGTGTCGTCGAAGACGTGCTCGAACTCGTAGCCGATGAAGGCCTGATCGCGCTGGTAGGTGTTGAAGCCGGCATCGCCGACGTTGAGCGAGCGCGGGATGCGCAGGCCCAGCACGGTCGGCCGCGCCGTGCCCTGGTAGGGCAGGAAGTTCGCCGTCACCGCCGTGTTGTCGTGCTGGAAGCTCGACAGCACCGTGAACTTGGTCGATCCGTCCGGCTTATAGGTGAAGGCCGGGGCGATGTAGTAGCTGTCGTCCGGCGCGCCCTGGACCTGCGTGCCGCCGTTGCGGGCATAGCCGGTGAGCCGGGTGAACCAGTGGCCCTCCGCGTCGGCCGGGCCGCCGACGTCGAAGGCGGCGTAGCGCTGGTCGAACGAGCCGCCGCCGACCTCGATATAGCCGAACGGATTCTCGGTCGGGCGCTTGCTGATCTGGTTGATCAGGCCGCCGGGATTGCCGGCGCCGAACAGCACCGCGGAGGGGCCGCGCAGCACCTCGACCCGCTCCAGCCCGAACGTGTTCACCCGGCTGTAGGCGAAGCCGTAGTTCAGGAGCTGCAGGCCGTTGAGGTAGAGGCCGTAATCGCTGACCACGAAGCCGCGCAGCTGGAAGAAGTCGAGCCGCGTATCGGCGCCGAAGGTCCCCGCATAGGTGCCGGCGACGTACTGGGTCGCCTGCGTCAGGGTCTGGGCGTTCTGGGTGTCGAGCTGCTGGCGGCCGACCACGGTGATCGATTGCGGGGTCTCGATCAGCGGCGTGTTGGTCTTGGTCGCGGTGGCCGAGCGCTTCGCCACGAAGCCGTCGATCGGGCCGGTCGGGCTCTCCACGGCCCGCACGCCCGCGCCGGCCCGGGCCGCGACCGGGGCGCCGCCGCCCTGGCTCTCGACGCTCAGTTCCTCGAGCTGCACGCTGCCCCCGGCCGGGGGATTGTTCAGCGCCCCGCGGCGCGGCGGCGTCGCGTCCTGAGCGAGGCTCGGCGCGGCCTGGGCCAGGACGGCGAGCGAGGCGCCGGCCAGGAGGGCGCGCAGGGTGGCGCCACGGGTCTTCGAATGGGGGTAAGCAACGCGCATGGGACCTGGCCGTGTCGGGCGAAGCGGGCAGCCGACCGCGTTCGCCGGGAAGAGCTCCGGCGTTGCTATCGCGCTGTTTAGAATTGTGCTAAACTACTGTTGGGATTGTGTTTTCTTACGCCTGGCGTACGCGCGGCCGTGCTTGGCCGCAAGCCGCCCTCGCGCGTCTGGCGACGGCTGTTGCCGCGGCGACACGCTCTGGTAGTGGGCCTGCGAGGGCGCGGATCGTGGTTGGATCGGTCTGACGGGCGGCCGCGCGTCTCCCTTCCCCCTCTGCGGGGGAGGGAGGGCGCGCCGCGGCCTTCGACCCGGGTCAGCTGGAAACCGGGTCTCTGATCGCGCTGTGGACATCGCAGGATAGCAGGGGAGGCCCGCCGCCTACTTCACGCGCCCCGCGAGCCACTCGGCCAGCACGTCCGCCACGGCGTCGCTGTTGGTCTCCAGCATCATCATGTGGCCGTTGCCGCGCAGGCCCCGGTCGGCGAGCGCGATCACGTCGGGCTTGGCTCCGGCCTGGGTCAGGAAGGCGGCCGTACAGGCATCGTAGGTGGCGTGGAACGAGGCCTCCGCGGTCACCAGCACGGTCGGCACCTTGGCGAGGTTCGGCAGGGCCCGGGCGGGCTCGCCCTGGAGCCAGCAGCGGATCCGCCCGTCTCCCGCCTTGGGTTCGGAACCCTTGGCGTCCGACCCCTTGGATTCCACCCCCTTGGCGTCCTGCACCACAACCAGATCCTCGGGCGCCTTGACGGGCGGGTCGAAGGTCAGCGGCATGCGGGTCAGCCCGTAGGCGCGGGCGCGGCCGTCGCCGCTCTTTTCCCAGAACTCCTTGCCGCCGCGGAACTGCACGTCGAAGAAGGGCGGCCCGCTCGGCTCGACCGCCACATGCGCCTTCACGAGGTCGGGCCGCGCATCCGAGGCCGCCCAGCCGAACAGGGATGCCTGGCCGTGGGTCAGCAGGATCGCCGGTCCGATCTTCTCCAGCAGGGCCAGCAGCGCCGGATCGACCAGCTCCTCGGTCTGCTGGGTGTTGGCGAGGAACGGCACTTGGCTGGCGAAGAACTGGTCGAAGCCGACATTGCCCTGCACCCCGGGTCCCCCGGGCCAGCGGGTGTGGAGCTTGGCCTGCGGGTACAGGTCGTAGACCTCCGGGGCCGTGTGGGTCCGCTCCAGGCTGCGGGTCCCGAGGCGCTCATAGGGGCCGTAGACCTCCGGGTTGGTGCCCGAGCGACCGCGCCCGACCTGATCGACCACGTAGACCTGATAGCCCTTCTCGACGAAGTGCTGGACCCAGCCCGGGCGCCCGTCCGCGGTGGCGAGGTAATTCACGCCGGTCTGGGCGAGCCCGTGCACCATCACCACGGGGTAGGGCTGCGTGATCCGGGCCGGGGTCCGCGACTGCACGAACATCTGGCCGACCATCACGGTCTTGTCGCCGAGCTTCTGGTAGCGGCCGCCGATGTAGAAGTAGCCCGCCCGGGTCACCGGCTCGGCCGGGGCCGGCCCGGGGGACGACGCCGCGGGCGGGGCGGCTGGCTCGGATGCCGGCCCCAGAGCTGGCCCTTGAGCCGAGCGCTGCACCGGCACCGCAGACGGCACCGTCCCCTGTGCCCGGGCGGCCCCCCCGGCCAGGGCCGATACCTGAACGGCGAGCAGCGCCACGAGGGCGCCGTTCGCGATGCCGTTGCCGGCCATGCCGTCTCTCCCGGGCGCACCCTGCTCCGCGCGGGCGCTTATTGCGGGAAACGCAACGCGCCGCCACCTCAGAAAGCTGCACGCAAGCCGGTTGCGCGGCCCGGAATCTCGGGTGTGATGCGCGCTCGTGTAACGAACCCGTCACCACGTCCGCAGAAAGTGCTTCGCCGAGCCCGAACCCAGGCGCATGCCAGGCGCGACCTTGGCGGTGCTGGCGCCGCGAGGCCCGCGCGCCCACCTTCTGATGGTGCCGACGCCGTGCTCGCCGGCCCCTCGCCCGGATCGCTTCGGGCGAGACCTGAGTTAAGGACCTCCACCGTGGACCCCGCAACAGCCAAGACCCTGGTCTCTGCCGCCCTGGTCGCCTCCATCACCCTGTTCAGCCTCGTGTCGTTCCAGGCGTTCTTCGCCCAGATCGCCGCCGATCTGCGGGCCGCGCGGGTCCCGGTGCGCACCGACCGTCGGGATCCGCCGCAGGACTGACGACGGTTTCCAGGGCTCTGCCCTGGACCCGCGAAAGGGCTCACCCTTTCGAAACCGGACGTTGTCCGCGTGGGCCGGACGCCCTTCAGGCCTCGTCCTTCCGGGCGCGTTCGCGCAGGATGTACTTCTGCACCTTGCCGGTGGAGGTTTTCGGCAACTCGCCGAACACCACGTGGCGCGGCAGCTTGTAGGACGCGAGCCGGCCCCGGCACCATTGGATCAGCTCATCGGCGCTGGGTGAGGCTCCGGGTTTCAGCTCCACGAAGGCGCAGGGCGTCTCGCCCCACTTGGCGTCGGGCTTGGCCACCACCGCGGCGCTGGCCACCGCCGGGTGCTTGAACAGCGCATCCTCGACCTCGATCGACGAGATGTTCTCGCCGCCCGAGATGATGATGTCCTTCGAGCGGTCCTTGAGCTGGACGTAGCCGTCCGGGTGCTTCACCCCGAGGTCGCCGGTGCGGAACCAGCCGCCCTTGAAGGCGGCCTGCGTGGCGGAGGGATTCTTGAGATAGCCGCGCATCACCACGTTGCCGCGCATCATCACCTCGCCGATCGTGGTCCCGTCGGCAGGCACCGGCTCCAGCGTCTCGGAATCGCGCACGTCGAGGGCTTCCAGCACCGGATAGCGCACGCCCTGGCGGGCCTTCTTGGTCGCCCGCTGGTCGGCCGCGAGCGCGTCCCAATCCGCGTGCCACGCATTCACCACCGCCGGCCCGTAGCTCTCGGTCAGCCCGTACAGGTGCGTGACGTCGAACCCCGCCTCCGACATGCCGGCGAGCACCGCCTCGGGCGGCGGCGCGGCCGCGGTGAAGAACGCGACGCGCTGGCCCAGCTCCCGGCGCTCGGCATCGGAGGCGTTGATCAGCATCTGCATCACGATCGGCGCGCCGCAGAGATGCGTGACCCCGTGCTCGGCCATCAGCCGATACATCGCGTCGGCCCGCACCTGCCGGAGGCAGACATGGGTGCCGGCCACGATCGACAGGGTCCAGGGGAAGCACCAGCCGTTGCAGTGGAACATCGGCAGGGTCCAGAGATAGACCGGGTGCTGCCCGAGCCCGCCCGTGACCACGTTGCCGAGCGCCAGCAGCGCCGCGCCGCGATGGTGGTAGACCACGCCCTTCGGGTCGCCCGTGGTGCCCGAGGTGTAGTTCAGCGCGATCGCGTCCCACTCATCGTCCGGAAGCTGCCACGCGTGCTCCGGATCGCCGCCGGCCAGGAACGTCTCGTAATCGGTCCCGCCGAGCCGGTCGCCGGGGCCGTCATAGACCGGGTCGTCGACGTCGATCACGAGCGGCTTCGTCTCCAGGTCCTCCAGGGCCGCGGCGGCGATGCGGGAGAACTCCCGGTCGGTGATCAGCACCTTGGCCTCGCCGTGCTCCAGGCAGAAGCGGATCGCGGCGGCGTCGAGGCGGGTGTTGAGGGTGTTGAGCACGGCCCCGGTCATCGGCACGCCGTAGTGGCACTCGATCATCTCGGGGGTGTTGGCGAGGAGCGCCGCCACCGTGTCGCCGCGGCCGATCCCCCGGGCCGCCAGCGCGGAGGCGAGGCGGCGGACGCGGGCGTAGAGGTCCCGGTAGGGCCGCCGCAGGGCGCCGTGGATCACCGCGATCTGGTCGGGGAACACCCGCGCGGCCCGGTCGAGGTAGAGCAGGGGGGTCAGCGGCTGGTAATTGGCCGGCACGCGATCGAGGTCGCGGTCGTAGATCGTGTCGCGGGCCATCCCGTCCTCCCCAGCAAGTCTTTGCCGGAACAGTAGCTTGCCGGCGACGGCGGCTCCAGTCGTGGTTTCGAAAGGTCGGGACCTTTCGCGGGTCCAGGGCGGAGCCCTGGTGCCGGACGGTGTCCGATGCCGGACGTTGTCCGGTGTCGGGCTTCGCCCGATCTCAGGGCTCCGCCCTAAGAACCCGCCAAAGGGCGGGGCCCTTTGGAAACCCGGCTCTTAATGCCGCGATTCGTCCTCGGGCTCGGGCAGGAAGCGGGCCAGCTCGAAGCCGATCTCGATCATCAGGTGCTCGATCCGGTCCGTGAGCGCCGGCCGCTGCAGGGCCCGGGCGAGTTCGCGCAGGGCGATGACGTGCTCCGCCATCCGGTTCACCACGCGCTCGCCCTGCACGAGGTTGGCCGCCTGCTCCTCGGTCCGGTCGATGGCGATGCCCCGCCCCCGTGTGGCCCGGCCGTCCGGATCGTGCTCGATCCGGCCGCGCATCAGCAGCGTGCGGATGCCGGCGCGGGTCTCCCGGGTGCGGAATTCCGCCTCCATGGAACCGCCGATCACCGCAGCCGCGTGCAGGTAGCTCTCGATCCGCAGACGATCCTCGGGATGCGTGCGGTCGAGGAAGGTTTCGAGGGAGACGCCGCTCGCGGCCGCCTCCGGGTCGAGGCCGAGCAGGCCCGCGAAGGAGGCCGAGAGTTCCAGCTGGCCGGCCCAAAAATCGTGGACCCAGGTGCCGACGACGCCGGAGGCATCGAGCACGGATTGCGGGATCGGAATTTCGGCCATGCCATTCCTCGCGGAGGCGCCCGGCGTTTTTAAACTTGAGGTTTTCAAACCCCCCGGCCTCCCCTTTGTCACGCAGATAAGCTAGAGTATCACTCGGCCGCTGGGAAGTCTCTTAACCCATTTCAGGTCAAAAATATTAACCTAAAGTTGAATAGGCGCGTGTAGCACCGGATCGACCTGCAGGGTTCGGGCCAGGCACGATCTTAACGAGTCATTAACCATAACGGCTACACCGTACGTCGAGGCATCCACGGGTCCCCGGATCGCAAACGGAAGCGAGTCGATAACCTGAGGTTGGCCTCGACGGCGCAGTGACCCGGGAGTCACTCGCGCCCGGACGGATGCGCGGGGCCTTCTGGAGGACGCCCAGGATGAAAGCGATCACCTTCGTCACGCAGAAGGGCGGCAGCGGCAAGAGCACGCTGTGCATCTCCCTGGCGGTGGCCGCCCGGGAGGCGGGCCACACGGTCTGCATCCTGGAGATGGACCGGCAGGCCACGATCTCGGACTGGCTGGACCACCGCACCGTCGACGGCCCTGAGGTGGCGCAGATCGACGCCACCCAGATCGACGCCGTGATGGAGCGCCTGCGCGAGTCGGCCTACGATTACGTGTTCATCGATACGCCCGGCGTCGATTCCACCGGCACGCTGTCGGCGATCCGCGCGGCGGATCTCTGCATCATCCCGTGCCGGCCCACCCCCGCGGATCTGCGGGCGTTCAAGCCGACGCTGGCGGCCGTCTACCGGCTGGAGAAGAAGTTCGCCTTCGTGCTGAACCAGACTCCGCCGCGCTCCTACCGGGTCCGCGACGCCTCGGACGGGCTCGCCGTGCTCGGCATCCTGCCCGACGTGAACATCGTCGCCCGCACCGACCACCAGGACGCGATCGGCCTCGGCCAGGGCGTCACCGAATTCAACCCGAAGGGCCAGGCCGCCGGGGAGGTCCGCCGCCTCTGGTCGTGGATCGAGCGCCGCACGCAGTCCCTGAGGACGGGCCAGCATGTCCAAGCCGCCTAAGCTCAGCCTCGCGGCGATCGTGGCCTCGGCGAATCCGCAGGGTCGATCCGCTTCGGCGGCCCGGCCGCAGGGCGCCGAGATCGTCTCGCTCGCCCTGGCGCCCCCGGCGCCGAAGCAAGCGGCCACGCTCAAGCAGCGCGCCCGGCAGATGTCGGTCTATCTGGAGCCGCCGGTCTACGACCAGCTCCGCGACCTCGCCTACGCCGAGCGGACCAAGATGCACGCCCTGATGCTGGAGGGCCTCGAACTGCTGTTCAAGCAGCGTGGCGCCCGCTCGATCGCGCAGCTGACCGAGACGCAGGGCCGCTGAGGGCGGCTCAAGGTCCCAGGGCTACGACACGACACGGGCCCCATCTTCGCCGAACGCGGCGCGGGTCCCGTCTCCCGTGCGGGAGAGGTCTACGCGCGCAGAAAGCCGGGTGAGGGCTGAGACCTGACCGGATCAGGTTCGCCCCGTACGAGCCGCTGTGACGCGCTCCATCCTGGACCTTCTCGCCCCTCGCCCCAACCCTCTCCCGCACGGGCGAGGGGGCGCGTTGCGGTCGTCAAAACCCTCCGTGCACCACAGTCGCATCCTGTCGTCCCAGGATCTGAGCACGGTCGCACGCGCTGGCGGGATGGAGCCTGCAGCGCGCCAGGCCCGCTCTCGTCCGACTCCACGAGCGGAGTCGGCCAAGGCGGCCTGCGTCAGGACGAGGTCTCGCGCATCAAGAACCCCGCTTCCCTGAGAGGCGCAGCGTTCACAGGGGCCGCCGCCTCGTCGCGCCCCATCACGTCCCTTCACGCCTGCCCACAGACCTCCCACCGAGCAGAGGCGGCCGCCTGCGGCCGCCCGATCGGGAACGGCTCGGAGCCACCTACCATTCGGGATGACATCTGTGTGTCGGGAGATCTTTACGGACACAATGCTCTCTGATTTACAACGTATCCACTTTATCGTTTAGGCTGACTGCGTTAGTTTGATAATCTATCATCCAATCAACGCAACGCACAGGATCTTTCATGGAGGTTGATTTCCCGAAGACAATTTGCTGCACTCGGCCATATCTTGCAAACATCTGACCCGACAGAGTGCGGAGACGTCCTTGACACATCCTGGGTTGAATTATCTTCGATCACCCGTCGCGTTCCGCCGTGGCATCGGCCTATCCAGCCGCGCGACGTTCATCGTCCTGGCCATCGTCTGCGCGTCCTTCATCGCCTGCTCGAGCTACATCTACGCCACGCAATCCGTGATCTTTCGGACGAGTCTCGAGAACAGCATGTCCAACCTGAGCGCCGCATCGGCGCGCAGCGTCGGCCATTGGTTGAACGGCAAGGTTCAGTTGATCCAGCTCATGGCGCAGCAGAGCGCGGTCGTCGGCGTCGGATCGAAGGTCGGCGACGTGCTCGGCTTGCCGCTCCCGCGCGAGACCTTCCTGAGCAGCTATGTGGGTGGGCAGGACGGCCACCTCGCCCAGGTTCCGGCGCAGCCCCTTCCGCCCGGCTTCGATCCGCGCACGCGGCCCTGGTTCAAGCAAGCTGTCGCGGCGGGCGGGCCGATCCTGACCGAACCCTACGTCTCGGCGGGCGGGACGTCGGGGAAAGACGAACTCACGATCACCGTGGCGACCCCGATCTTGGACAGCACGCACAGCCTCCTCGGTGTGCTCGGCGGCGATTTCGACCTCGCCGGGCTCGCCCGGTTGATCGGGGGGATCGAGGAATCCGGAACGGGCGGGCCAAGCTACGGCTACCTCGTTTCCCGCGCGGGCACCGTGCTGATCCATCCGCGCGGCGCGCTCGTCGGCAAGCCGCTCACGGATCTGATCGCCGGGCCGCTCCCCAAGATCGAGCCGGGCACCGTGCTGGAGACCCATGAGGGCGACAGGGCGACCTACACGGTCTTCGCCCGCATTCCGAACCTGCCACCGTCCCTGGACTGGTATTTCGCCCTCTCGGTCGACGGCGCCACGGTCACCGCACCGATCACCCGCATGGCCCGGGACATGGCTTGGTCCACCCTGATCGCCCTGGGTCTGGTCGCCCTCGTGGTCAGCCAGATGATGGTGCGGATCGTGGCACGTCCGCTGAACCGGCTGGTCGCGGATCTGCAGCGGATGAGCCGGGGCGAGCGTGACGCCGCCATCGCCGAGGCCCAGCGCCGGGACGAGATCGGGCTGGTCGGCCGGGCCGTGGAGGGCATCCGGGTACTGGTGGCCGAGAAGGCCCACGCGGAGGCCGAGGCCCAGCGCTCGGCCGTCGAAGCGGCGGCGGTCGAGCGCCGGCGCGCGATGCTCGCGCTGGCCGACGGGTTCGAGCGGGCGGTGGGCGCCGTGACCGGCACGGTGGCGGCCGCGGCCGCGGCGCTGCAGGAGACCGCGCGGAAGCTGAGCGCCAGCGCGGGCGAGGCGGCCGTGCAATCGGCGGGGGTGGCCGCCGCGGCCGGGCAGGCCGCCGCCAACGTCCGCATGGTTGCGGCGGCGGCCGAGCAGCTCGGCGCGAGCGTGCAGGAGATCGCCGGTCAGGTGGAGGGCTCGTCGCGGCTCGCCGAGACGGCGGTGGGCGAGGCGGACCGGACGGGGGGCCTGATGCAGGACCTCTCCGAGGCCGTGTCCCGGATCGGCGAGGCCGCCGGGCTGATCGCCTCGATCGCCGGCCAGACCAACCTGCTTGCGCTCAACGCCACGATCGAGGCGGCACGCGCCGGCGAGGCGGGCCGGGGCTTCGCGGTGGTGGCGGCCGAGGTCAAGGCGCTGGCCGGCCAGACGGCGCGGGCCACCGAGGCGATCACCGGACACATCGCGCGCATCCAAGGCTCGACCGGGCAGGCCAGTTCGGCGATCGGCGGCGTGGTCGAGCGCATCCGGGATCTCAACGCCGTGACCGGCTCGGTGGCGGCGGCGGTGGAACAGCAGGGCGCGGCCACGCAGGAGATCGTGCGCAACGTCGGGCAGGCCGCGATCGGCACCGACGCGGTCACGGCCAACATCACCGGCGTCGCCGATGCGGCCGGGCAGACCGGCACGGCCGCCCAGCAGGTCCTGGCCTCCGCGACCGAACTCACGCAGCAATCCGACCGGCTCGGGCAGGAGGTCGCCCGCTTCCTGGAGACCGTCCGCGCGGCCTGAACGGCACGCAGGGCTGGTTCCTGAACCGGGGCCGCCGGCAAAGTTCAGGCTTCCTTTACGCAACCGATACAAGTGTGGGTGGACCCAGCCGGTGCCCTTTCGCACGGCCGGGTCGGGTCCGCCGTCGGACCCCGGTCACGCGTAGAGTTTGGTGAATCCCACGATGGTGCGCACGACCCTTCCCCGGCCTGCGCGCCTCGCCCTGCGGCTCCTGGCCGTCTCGGGCGTGGCCCTGGCCACCGCCAACTGTGCCACCACGCCCCAGCAGCAGAAGCTCAGCGCCGGCAACGGCGTCGACCCGAAATACGGGGTCAAGGCGAGCCCGCGCCTCTACAACGAGGGCGACGTGATCCCGAAGGGCGGCGGGCGCCGCTACACCGGTAAACCCTACGTGGTCGCGGGCCAGACCTACGTGCCCAAGGAGGATCCCCGCGGCTACGTGCGGGAGGGCCTCGCCTCCTGGTACGGCTCCGCCTTCCACGGGCGCATGACCGCCAACGGCGAGGTGTTCGACCGCCACTCGATCGCGGCCGCCCATCCCACTTTGCCGCTGCCGAGCTATGCGCGGGTGACCAACCTCGACAACGGCTACTCGATGCTGGTGCGGGTCAACGACCGCGGCCCGTATCATGCGGGCCGGGTCATGGACGTCTCGGAGGAGGCGGCCGAGGCCCTGGGCTTCCACCGCCGGGGCACCGCACGCGTGCGCGTCGAATATGCCGGCAAGGCCTCGGTCGCCGGCAGCGACGACCGCAAGCTGCTGGCCAGCCTGCGCACCGACGGGCAGCCGGCCGGCCGCTCGACCGTGATGGTGGCCGATCTCGGCCCCACCGCGGAGACCGAGCGCTACGAACGCTCCACCCCGGCGCCGCTCGCCTTCAAGCCGGCCCAGGACCGCGCACAAGAGCCGGCGCAGGAGCCCGCGCGGACGCGCGAGGATTCCGCCCCGGCGCCGCGGCCCGCACCGGTCCGCGCGCCGATCGTGCTGGCCTCGGCGGCCGTCACGGTCCCGGCGGCGGTTCAGCCCACCGCGTCGCGCGTACGGGAGTTCCGCCCGATGCCGGTCGCGGCCCGGGGCGCGAACCTGCAGGTGGCGGGCCTCAACCCGGCCGCCCTCGCCCCGCCCTCGGCCGGGCACGGGGGGCCCTCGAAGCCCGCCGCGTCCGGCCGCAACGCCCTGGCGGAGACTGCGCGTCATCCGGGTTCCGCCCGGCTGGCCCAGGGGGGGCCGGCGGCGATGCCGGGTCCGGCCAAGCTGGCCATGGCGCGCCTCGCCGCGGCGGCGCCCGCCAAAGGTCCGGCGCCCAAGACCCTGCCGTTCAAGGTCGCCGCGGCCCCGCGTGCGCCGGCGATGCATGCGGCCGCGCCGCAGGCCGTTCCGGCCAAGGCGGCCTCGATCAAGACGGCGTCCGCCCCGGTTGCGGCGAAGGTCGCGCCGGCCAAGGGGGCGCCAACCCAGGCGGCCGCCAAGGCGCGGCCGTCCCGCATGGCCGGGATCTACTGACGCCCGCACGGCCTCCGCGTAGGCGCCCCGGCCGCCCCGGCTGCCGATGCGGCATTTCGCATTCGATCCGGCACTGAAACCGTAATATGGTCACGCTTGTTATTGGGATACGGCCGGATTGCCTCCGGCCGGGCCACGAGCGCGGGACGGAACGGCGATGCGCAGGACCCTTCTCACCCTTCTGGCCGCCGCCTGCGCATTCGGGGCCGGCCTCGCCGCCGCGAACGCGCAGGGCTTCCAGACCGCGGCGCCGCACGCGATCCTGATCGACGCCGATTCCGGCTCGGTCCTGTTCGAGAAGGCCGCCGACGAGCGCTTCTCCCCGGCCAGCATGGCCAAGCTGATGACCACCGACATCGTGTTCGAGGCGCTGAAATCCGGCCGCCTGTCGATGGACACCGAGTTCACCGTCACTGAGGACGCGTGGAAGCGCGGCGGGGCGGGGGGCGGCGGCTCCTCGATGTTCGCGCAGGTCAACAGCCGCATCAAGATGGCGGATCTGCTGCGCGGGCTGATCGTGCAGTCGGGCAACGACGCGGCCATTACCATCGCGGAGAACATGGCCGGGTCCGAGGACGCCTTCGCCGGGCTGATGAACCAGCGCGCCAAGGAGATCGGGCTGACGAACTCGACCTTCCGCAACGCCACCGGCTATTCGGCGCCCGACCAGAAGGTCACGGCCCGCGACATGGCGAAGCTCGCGCTGCACATCATCGAGACCTACCCGGATTACTACAAGATCTTCTCCGAGAGGGAGTTCACCTGGAACAAGATCCGCCAGCAGAACCGCAACCCGCTGCTCGCCCTCGATATCGGCGCGGACGGGCTCAAGACCGGCTACCTGGAGGAATCCGGCTACGGGCTGACCGGCTCGGCGGTGCAGAACGGCCAGCGGCTGGTGCTGGTGGTCTCCGGTCTGAAGACCGCCCGCGACCGCGCCGCCGAGGCGCGCAAGCTGATGGAATGGGGGTTCCGCGCGTTCGAGCCCCGGCAGATCTTCGCGCCCGGCGAGACGGTGGCGGAGGCCTCGGTGTTCGGCGGGCAATCGGGCTCGGTGCCGCTGGTCGCCAAGAAGCCGGTGCGGGTGCTGCTGCCCCGCGGCTCCAGCGACCGGGTGAGCGCCCGGGCGATCTACACCGGCCCGCTCGTCGCCCCCGTGGAGGACGGCCAGCGGGTCGGCGTGCTGCGCGTCCAGCGCGGCGACACGATCGCCCTCGACCAGCCGCTCTTTGCCGGCGCCGCGGTGGAGCCCGGCACCCTGCCGCAGCGGGCCATGGATGCGGCATTGGAATTCGGCACCGGGCTCGTGCGCAAGGCCCTCGACCGGGCCGGCAAGGGGAACGACAAGGGGGGCGACAAGGCCGCCGCCGGGGCCGCCAACCCGTCGTGATCGTGCTGCCGTGACCGTGCCACGCATCGGGGACGCCGCGGAGCGGCGGGGCGCCTTCATCACCGTCGAGGGCGGGGAGGGCGCCGGCAAGTCGACCCAGATCGCCCGCCTCGCCGCGACCCTGCGGGCGCGCTCCGGCCGGGGCGTGTGCGTGACCCGCGAGCCCGGCGGCTCGCCGCGGGCGGAAGAGATCCGGACGGCGCTGCTCGGCGGGCTCGCCCAGCCCTATGGCCCGTTCGCGGAGGCCCTGCTGTTCAGCGCCGCGCGGATCGACCACCTCGACCGACTGATCCGCCCGGCGCTCCAGCGGGGCGAGACCGTTTTGTGCGACCGTTTCATCGACTCGACCCGGGCCTACCAGGGCGCGGCCGGCGGCCTCGAACCGGGCGTGCTGGACGCCCTGGAGCGGGTCGTGGTCGGCCCGACCCGGCCCGACCTCACCCTGATCCTCGACCTCGACCCCGCGGCCGGCCTCGCCCGCGCGGCCGGCCGCGGCGCCCGGACCGGGCAGGGGGCCGACCGGTTCGAGGCGGAAAAGCTCGATTTCCACATCCGCCTGCGGGAGGCGTTTCGGGCGATCGCCGGGGCCGAGCCGGAGCGGTGCGCGGTGATCGATGCGGGGCGCGACCCCGATGCGGTCGAGGCCGCGATCCGCGCGACCGTCGCGGCCCGACTGCCGGATCTGCTGCCGGGGGCGGGCGCGCGGGGTGATGCCGCGTGATCGGGCCGGCCGGTTTGCGGCGCGTCCCGTCTGCGCTATCTTCGGGAGTGGGACCGGCGGGGGCTACCGCCGATCCCTGGCCTTCACCCGTTAAGGTGTAGCCAACTCAAGATCAGTGGGTGAATGGCGCGCTGGAGATGGAACCTCCACTCGCCATTTTCCGATCTCGAGAATGCCAGAGAGAGAACCATTCTCTGCACGCCCGGCCGCATCGGGCCGCGTGCGGCCGTCGCGGAGTGGGTTGGTGAGGCCCACCATGCGAGGCCGGTGCGCGACCGGCCCCGAGGCGCTGGGCGCCGCCTGTCCCCTTCTGTAAGCGGAGCCGTGGCGGCGTCGCCAGAGGGGTTGGAACCCGCCAGGACGAGATTTCGGGACGCGCCATGAAGCCCATCGACCGCGCCGCCGACGACGTCGAGCCCGGCGACCTGCCCGGCATCCCGCGCCCGCGCGAAACCCTCACGCTCGTCGGCCACGCGGCGGCGGCCGAATCCTTTGCGGCCGGGATCGCGGCGGGGCGCCTGCACCATGCCTGGCTGATCGGCGGCGCCCCCGGCATCGGCAAGGCGACGCTGGCCTACGGGGTCGCGCGCCGCCTGCTCGCCCATCCGGGGGGCGGGGGCCCGGCCGGGCTCGACGTGGCGCCGGACGATCCCGTCACCGGCAAGGTCGCGGGCCTGTCGCACCCGAACCTCGTGGTCCTGCGCCGCCACAGGACCGTTGGCGCCAAGGCGCTGCCGACCAAGATCTCGGTCGACATGGTCCGCCGCGCGCTCGACCTGTTCGCCACGACGGCGGCGGATTCCGGCTGGCGCATCTGCATCCTCGACAGCGCCGAGGACCTGAACGCCAACGCGGCCAACGCCCTGCTCAAGGTGCTGGAGGAGCCGCCGCCCCGGGCGCTGTTCCTGATCCTGTCGCACCAGCCCGGCCGGCTGCTCCCGACGATCCGCTCCCGCTGCCGCGCGCTGATGCTGCGGCCGCTCGAGCCGGAGGAGGTCGGCCGGGTCCTGCGCGCCCTGCCCGCGCCGTTTTCACAGCCCGACGACGCGGCCCTGGCCCGGGCGGTCGCTGCGAGCGAGGGCTCGGTCGCCCGGGCGCTGGCGATGCTCGATCCGGTGACCGCCGGCCTCGTGGCCGAGGTCGAGACCCTGCTGGCGCGGGCGCGCAGTCCCGATTGGGGCCGGGTGCTCAAGCTCGCCGAGACCCTGGCGGGCCGGGACGCGGAGGCGCGGTTCGAGGCCGCCCAGGACGCGGTGCTGCGCTTCGTCTCGGGCGAGCTCGACCGGCGCCGCGACGAGCCGGCGGCACGGCTGGCCGCCCTGGTGGAGGTCGCCGAGCGGTTCGGCCGCGCCGCCCGGGAGGCGGCGATCTACAACCTCGACCGGCGGCCGGTGGTGCTGTCGCTGTTCGGGGATCTGGCGGAGGTGGGGTAGGGGGGTCGGCTCGAGCCTGCCGCGTCATCAAACCTCGGGGTTTCCCGAAAGCGGTGATGTGCGGGCAGACCGGTACTTTCGGCCTTGGGTGGTTTTCTGCCGTTCCGCTTTCAAGCGGCAGTACTTTGGAAGTGGACATTACCTCCGCGAAGCAGCCCGGCACATGGGTGTTGTGATGCTATATTTTATACAATAAATACCCGGATCTGCAGCCTGCGCCTTCGGTCGGCGAGCTGTGAACCGAGGCTACGGATGCAACCGTTCTTCTCGACAGACGGAATTCACCCCAAGAACGCGTTCCGGAGATGGCGGGAGACGATCTGCGAACGATTGATCCCGATCGAGCAGCAACCCCTTCACGACGTTCCGTTTCAGGGCCGGCTGGACGTCACCAGTATCGGGCCCGTGCCGATCTCCAGAATGGCTCACACAGCCATGCGGACTGAAGCGACGCCCGACGCGATCCGGCGCCATGGGCAGTCCGACCGCCTGTACGCGGCCATGAAACTCTTCGGCCACGACACCCTTCAACAAGGCGATCGAGAGGCTGTGACCCGGACGGGTGACTTCGTCGTCGTCGACGCACGCCAGGCCGTCTGCGAAGCAAACACGGGTATCTCCCTTGTCATCGATCTGCCGCGCGAGCGCTTCGAGGCCATGCTGGGCCCGTCTCGGCTGTTCTGTGCCCTTACGGTCGGAGCGGACCTCGCTTCCGCGACCCTGGCAAGCAGCTTCATCCAAGAGCTGGTGCGCGTGGGCAGTCAGCTCACGCCCGACGCTGCCGCGCGTATGGCGTCGATCGGAACGGACCTGATCATAGCGAGCATCGCCGAACGAATGGCACATGAGGTGCCCCGTTCCGTCCACGGCAACGTCACGGTCCAGCGTGCGAAGGCCTATATCGAGGCCCATCTGGGCGATCCGAGTTTGGATCCACCACATCTGGCCGCCGCAATGGGGCTGTCGCTCCGCCGCCTTCAGGAACTGTTCCACGAGCGCGGCCGGCACATCTCCGACTACATCTGGGAGGGCCGCCTGGAGGTGGCCGCCAAGCGCCTGATCGACCCGGCCTGCGCCCACCTGTCCATCGGTATGCTGGCTTACGGTTGCGGCTTCAGCAGCCAGGCGCATTTCGCGCGCCGCTTCAAAGACCGCTACGGCATAAGTCCGCGCGAACACCGGCAGGCGCACAAGCAGGACGCGCAACGAGTCGCGTCCACTTTCGGGCTTTCGTCCTCGTCCGCCGAGTGACTGGATTGGGTCCCTGTCGGACTGGCTGCTCAGGGTGGATTCCTGCCCATCCGGTTTTGGACGGCGAATGCATTCAAGCGGACATGGCCTCGGGGACCGTACCGTTTGCAGACGCTGCAATCGCGGATCAGCAGAACACCCTGAGGCTAATCTTTAGGCGGGCTACGCCGAAGAGCGCAGCAAATGGTGCAGCAGGATGCCTTTGGATACATGATCACGTTTTCGTGGCTTATTAATTCGGTTATTAGCCACCTAAATCGGGTAGAAACAAACAGAAATACTTTATCTAGTTCTGTTGCCATCAAGCAACGCGATCAAGGTACA
>NZ_JALNUL010000023.1:0-74933 GCF_026540775.1 Methylobacterium sp. GC_Met_3 | reverse complement strand
TTGCGCACCACGGCCATCGCCTTCGTGGAGGCGCACAAGGCCTGGACGCCGCTGATCGCGGGCGGCCTCGCCTTCTGCGAGTCGATCGCGGTCCTGTCGCTGTTCGTGCCGGCGACCGTGATCCTGATCGCCATCGGCGCGCTGGTGGGGGGCGCCGACATCGCATTCTGGCCGGTGGTCCTGGGGGCCGCCGTCGGCGCCGCTTTGGGCGACTGGATCTCCTACGAGGCGGGGCACTGGCTCGGGCCGGGGGCGAAGACCAAGTGGCCGCTGCGGCGCTACCCCGAACTGACCGCCAAGGCCGAGGCCTTCATCGGCCGGTGGGGCATCGCCGCGGTGGCGCTCGGGCGGTTCTTCGGGCCGGCGCGGGCGCTGGTGCCGCTGCTCGCCGGGATCCTGGGCCTGTCGCGGCTGCCGTTCCAGGCGGCCAACATCGCCTCCGCGCTCGTCTGGGCCTTCGTGCTCCTGGCGCCCGGGGCCGGGCTGCTGACCTGGCTCGACCGATGATCCGGCGCGACCGCTGATGCGCCGGTTCCCGCCGGAGCGGATCGTCTGCCTCACCGAGGAGACCGTCGAAACCCTGTACCTGCTGGGCGAGGAGGACAGGATCGTCGGCGTCTCGGGCTACGCGGTGCGCCCGCCCCGGGTCCGGAAGGAGAAGCCCCGGGTCTCGGCCTTCACCAGCGCCGACATCCTAAAAATCCTGGCGCTGGCGCCGGACCTCGTCCTGGCCTTCTCGGACCTCCAGGCCGACATCGTCGCCGACCTCGCCCGCGCGGGCGTGGCGGTCCACCTGTTCAACCAGCGCGATCTGTCCGGATGCCTCGCCATGGTGCGGACGCTCGGGGCTCTCGTGGGCGTTCCCGAACGGGCCGAGACCCTGGCGGCCGGCTTCGAGGCGCGACTCGCGGAGGCGGCGCGCGCTGTGCAGGATCGGCCAAAGCTGCGGGTCTATTTCGAGGAATGGGACGCGCCGATGATCTCCGGCATCGGCTGGGTCTCGGACCTGATCGCCCAGGCTGGCGGCCAGGACGTTTTTCCGGAGCTGAGCCGTCAGGCGGCCGCGAAGGACCGGATCGTTTCGCCCGAGCAGGTGGTCGCGGCCGCGCCCGAGGTGATCCTTGCCTCGTGGTGCGGGAAGCGGGTCAACATCGACCGGATCCGGGCGCGGCCGGGCTTTGCCGCGATCCCGGCGGTGCGGGACGGACGCATCCACGAGATCAAGTCGCCGCTGATCCTGCAGCCCGGGCCGGCCGCGCTCACCGACGGGTTCGACGCGATCCGGGCCTGCCTCGCGTGACTGCCGCGGGGTGACCCGCCGGGTGGGGTGATCCCGCGTCGCAGGTGACGGATGGCCTCCGGATCGGCAGGATGTGCCGATTCGGTACAGGTGCATCCCCCGCGATTGATGTCCGCTTCCCTCGGCCTTCCCGACTCCGCCCCCGCGGTCGTCGATGCGTTCCTGCCGCCCGACCGGCGGCAATCGCCCACGGCCCTGCGGATCCAGCGGGGCGTGCGCCGGCTGTTCTCCGAGATGGGCTGCGTCACGCTGCCGGAATTCTCCCTCGTGAACGGCCGCCGGGCCGACGTGATCGCGCTCTGCGGGGCGGGCAAGCTCACGATCGTGGAGATCAAGTCGAGCGTCGCCGACTTCCGCGCCGACCGGAAATGGCCGGATTACCGGGATTTCTGCGACCGGTTCTTCTTCGCGATCCCCGAAGACGTGCCGGAATCGCTGATCCCGGAGGAATGCGGCCTGATCGTCGCCGACGCCTACGGCGCCGGGATCCTGCGGGAGCCGCCGGAGCACCCGCTGAGCGGCGCCCGCCGCAAGGCCGTGACGCTGCGCTTCGCCCACAGCGCCGCGCGCATCCTCCACGCGCTGGCCGATCCGGGCGCGGTGCGGGAAGGGGCGCTGTAGGCTACACGCTCCGGTCCGATTCACGTCGAGGCGGGTGACATGAATGGCGATGTTACAGTGCATCTGCCGCATTCGCTGACGGATGCGGCCGAACGGATCGCGCGGGAGGGCGGAACGACGCTCGCCGCGTTCGTTGCGTCTGCTGTTGCCGAGAAGCTTTCGGCGATTCAATCGGCTGCGCTCCTTGCTGAACGTGGTCGACGCGCGGATTTGGAGGCCTTCGATCGCTTCATGAGCCGGCCGAACGGCTTTCCCCCAGCTCTCGATGATCGTCTGAACGACTGACGAGCCACCGTGGGACGGGCATCCGCGGTGAATTCGGACGCCGAGACTGGCGGCTCATCTCACAGGTACGGCCGGCGATGGACGTTGGGATCCGGGCTGGTGCGTCTGCGGTGGTATTCCACCGAGGATTGAAATCTGACTAGAACGGCTGCGCTTCCCTTGGATCCAGCGCCGAGCCCGATTGATCGATGACCTCAGTCGCCCTGTTCGAGCTGATCCTCGGCCTCCTCGGTGCGGCCCTGCTGCTGTCGCTTGTGGCGGGGCGGCTGGGCTTCCCGCCCGCCGCCGCCCTCGTGCTCGGCGGCATGGCGCTGGCCGTGGCGCCGGGCCTGCCGGCCTTCGATCTCGATCCGGACCTGATCATGGTCCTGTTCCTGCCGCCGCTCCTGCTCGAATCGGCCTACTTCACCGTCTGGCGCGACTTCCGGGCGAGTCTCGGCCCGATCCTGTCCCTGTCGCTCGGCGCCGTGGTGTTCACGACCCTGGTGGTCGGCCTCGTCGCCCACGCGGTTGTGCCGGCCCTGCCCTGGGCGGCCTGCTTCGCGCTCGGCGCCATCGTGTCGCCGCCGGATGCGGTCGCCGCCAAGGCGGTGCTCGCCCGGGTCGCCCTGCCCCGGCGGATGATCACGGTGCTGGAGGGCGAGAGCCTGGTGAATGACGCGTCCGGCCTCGTGCTCTACCGGCTCGCCGTGGCGGCGGCGCTGACCGGCAGCTTCAGCGCGTGGTCGGCGGCCGGCAGCTTCGCGTGGCTCGCGGTAGCGGGCGTCACGATGGGGCTCGTCTGCGGCTTGGCGGTGAACACACTGGTGCGGCGGCTGCACGATGCCAACGCCATCACGGTGCTGAGCTTCCTGGCCTCCTACGCCGCCTATCTCGCGGCCGAGGAGGTCCACGCCTCCGGGGTGCTCGCCGTGGTGACCTGCGGCCTGATGATGGGCGGGCGGGAGCACGAGACCTTCGACGCCCAGGCGCGCCGTCACGCCGTGGCGGTGTGGCAATTCGTGGTCTTCGTGCTGGAGGCGCTGGTCTTCGTGCTGATCGGGCTGGCGCTCCGTGGCGTGCTGGCTCGGACAGGCGGTGAGTTCGGATCGCTCGCGGCGGGGCTGCCCCTGGCGCTCGCCGTCACGGCGGCCTGCGTGGTCGCCCGTCTGGTCTGGGTGTTTCCCGCCGTCTACCTCCGGCGGACCCTGTCGGCGCGAGTGCGCGCGGAGGAGCCGCCGCCGAACCCCGCAGTGCCGTTGATCGTCGGCTGGGCCGGGATGCGCGGGGTGGTGACGCTGGCGGCCGCCCTGGCGCTGCCGGTGGATTTCCCGGGCCGCGACGCGATCCTGCTGGCAGCCTTCGTGGTGATCCTGTTCACGGTGCTGGTCCAGGGGACGACGCTGGGATCGCTGATCCGCCGGCTGCGGCTCGATCCCACCACGGATCTGCCCGACGGCCATCTCGACGCGCCCATGGCCCGGGTGGTGGTCAACGAGGCGGGCCTCGCCGCGCTCGAGGGATTGGTGTTTCCTGAAACCGGGTCACCGCAGCATCCGCGGCTTGTGGAGGAATACCGCCGCCGGGTCCGGGCCACCGCCCGGGACCGCGACGAGCGGAAAGCCCTCGCGGCCGAGAAGACCGAGCACTTCGCCGCCGCACTGCTCGCCGTGCGTTCAGGCCGGTCGGCGCTGATCGACCTGCACCGGCAGAACCGAATCCACAGTTCGGTGCTGCGTCAGCTCGAGACGGAGATCGATCTGGAGGAACTCCACCTCAAGCGCTTGGCCGGAACCGCGCCGGCCCACGGCTGAGTCTGCTGTCTGCCCTCAGTGAGCGGCGCAGCCATCCGCCGGCTGGCCGTAGCCGCTGTAGACCACCCGCACCTTGCGGGCGCAGCCCGCCCCGGCCTTCGGCGCGAGAGTCACCGGGGAGACCTCCACCGGCTCGACCCGCAGGGTCGCGGCGATCGGCTGGTCCTCGGCGGTCGCGAGCGCGCGGCTGGCGCTCATCACGAACGGCGTGGCAACCAGAGATGAGACGGCAAGCGCGGCCAGGACGGCGATGTTCTTGCGGCCGAAAGTGTTAACGGTGCGGTTGGTGCGCATGGCTGGTCGTCCGACGTATTCCGTTCGGCAGCGCTGAGGTGCCGAGATCCCCTTTTGCGCTGATAACTTGGCCGTCAGCTCGGCGGTTCCGGGTTATTGCCCAAAAACCGCCACGCTTGGGTGTCGCCGCGCACGTCGGTGCAGATGTCAGAACAGCTTGCGGTACTGCACGAAGCCGGACTTCTCGGCGATGCGATCGTAGAGTTGCATCGCGTCCGCGTTGGTCTCGTGCGTCAGCCAATGGACGCGCGCGCATCCGGCGGCCTTCGCGGCCGCGTAGACGTGCTCGATCAGCCGCCGGCCGATCCCGAGGCCGCGGGTCCCGTCCGCCACGAACAGGTCCTGCAGGTAGCAATAATCGCCGACCGTCCAGGCCGAGCGATGACGGATGTGATGGACGAGACCGACCGCCTCGGCGCCGCGCCACGCCAGGGCGCCGTCGACCGGCTCGGCTGGATCGTTGAGGCGGGCCCAGGTCGTGTCGGTGACCGCCTCGGAGAGGTCGACCTTGTAGAAGGCCTGATAGCCGCGCCAGAGCGGCAGCCACGCCGCCCGGTCGCCGGGGCCGATCGGGCGGATCGTGAGGGCGGTCGTATCGGCGTCCATGGTGTCCTCCGGGTGCAGATCTGCGGGATCGGATCACCATCCGGCCCGGACGCGCAAGCCGGGCGGTCTTGCATTGGTCACCTTGCACCCCCGCCCGCCCGCACCTAAACCGGCCCGCCGGCGGTCCGAGCCGCCGCACGAGCCCGAGCCTTCGCCCCCATGTCCGAAAAAAAATCCTTCCAGGGTCTGATCCTGACGCTTCAGGAATTCTGGGCGGCGCAGGGCTGCGTGATTCTCCAGCCCTACGACATGGAGGTCGGCGCCGGCACGTTCCATCCGGCCACGACCCTGCGGGCGCTCGGCCCGAAGCCGTGGAAGGCGGCCTATGTCCAGCCGTCGCGCCGGCCCAAGGACGGCCGCTACGGCGAGAACCCCAACCGGCTCCAGCACTATTACCAATTCCAGGTGATCCTGAAGCCGAACCCGCCCAACCTGCAGGAGCTCTACCTCGCCTCGCTCAGGGCCATCGGGGTCGACCTGACGCTCCACGACATCCGCTTCGTCGAGGACGATTGGGAGAGCCCGACGCTCGGCGCCTGGGGCCTCGGCTGGGAGTGCTGGTGCGACGGGATGGAGGTCAGCCAGTTCACCTATTTCCAGCAGGTCGCGGGCTTCGAGTGCGCGCCGGTGGCGGGCGAATTGACCTACGGGCTGGAGCGGCTCGCCATGTACGTCCAGGGCGTCGAGAACGTCTACGATCTCGATTTCAACGGCGCCGAGGGCCCGGACCGGGTCACCTACGGCGATGTGTTCCTGCAGGCCGAGCAGGAATATTCCCGCCACAACTTCGAGGCGGCCGACACCGCCATGCTGTTCCGGCAATTCACCGACGCCGAGGCTGCCTGCCGGACCTATCTCGATGCGGGCGAACCGGAGGCCGGCGCCAACAGCCAGCGCCACCGGATGGCGCAGCCGGCCTACGACCAGTGCATCAAGGCGAGCCACGTCTTCAATTTGCTCGACGCGCGCGGCGTGATCTCCGTGACCGAACGCCAGAGCTACATCCTACGGGTCCGGGAACTGGCCAAGGCCTGCGGCGCGGCGTGGTTGAGGACGGCCGCCGGGGGCGCGTGAGGCGGCGCGGCCTACAGCGGATAGGCCGTGCAGAAGTATCGGCGCGGGTCGTCGGGCTTCGATTGCCAGACGGAGCGAAACAGCGGGTTGCTGCCGTCGGGGGTCTCGAGGGGACCCTCGTAGACGTATTTGCGTCCGTAGGCGTCATCGACCTCTCGCACCAGCTGGCTCGGGCGCGCATGGCTGAACAGGGCAGCAATGAGCAGGGAGCCGCTGGCTTGCGTGAAGCCGCAAGCCAGCAGAACACGGGCCTTGTGACGGCCTTTTCGGTGATCGAGATTGAGCAGGTAGCCGTGGATCTTGGACTCGGCGATTGTCAGATCGGGAGTCCAGTCGCCGTGATCGTCAGTCACCTGCGTCAGACCGCACGCAGGGCGTCCGCCTGAACCGTCGCGTTGCCGACGACCGGCTCATCGAACTCGACCTCGTAGGCCTCGCCGTCGCCCCAGACACCGACAATGGTGCCTTCCGCCCCTGCAGGAACCGTCACGCCGTCATCGGTCACCACGTCCCGCAGCAGTGCGACCACGCTCAACTCGGCGAGGCCCTGTGGCTGCGTGACTGGCGCACGCGACTGATACAGCGTGTCGAACGACATGCTGTATCATGTGCGCACCGTCGGCGCTCGCGCAAGACCGATCCGGTTCGCCGCTGCGTCCCGGCGGAGCCCCTGGCGCCCTCGCGCGTTGCAACCCCCGCCAACCGGCGCGCTCCGGCGCGTCCGCAGACGCGGGAAACACCTGATGAAGAAGACCCTCCTCGCCCTCAGCCTCCTCGGATTCGGCCTCGCCCCCGCGCTGGCGGCCGATCCCGGCCCGGAGGCCGTCGTGAAGAAGCTCTACGCCGAGCCGCACTCGAATCACTCCGCGGTCTACTCGAAGCGCCTCCAGGGCCTGTTCGACGCCGACGCCAAGCAGGCCAACGGCGCCACCGGCAACCTGGATTTCGACTTTCGCCTCAACGGCGAGCCCCTGAAGCCCGACACGGTGAAGAACCTCACCTTCAAGGAGGCCACGGAGGGCAAGGACCAAGCGAAGGTCACGGTGGAGCGCAAGGGCGGCGACGGCTCCAAGGCGATCGTCTACGATCTCGTGCGCGAGGATGGCGGCTGGAAGGTCTCCGACGCCCACGCGATCGGCGACCGCAAGTGGCAGCTCTCGACCATCCTCAAGGGCGAGGCGCGCTGAGGCGGATCCCCGGCCCTCGACAGGGGTGCAACGCGGCGATATGGCCGCGCCATGCCCGACCTCCTGCTCGAACTCCGCTCGGAAGAGATCCCCGCCCGCATGCAGCGGCGCGCGGCTGAGGATCTCAAGAAGCTCGTCACCGACGCACTGGTGGCGCGCGGCTTCCTGTACGAGGGCGCCAAGGCGTTCTCGACCCCACGCCGGCTCGCCCTCCACATCGCCGGCCTGCCCGCCCGGGGCGAGGCGGTGCGCGAGGAGCGCCGGGGCCCGCGGGTCGGCGCACCCGAGGCGGCGGTCCAAGGCTTCCTGAAGGGCGCGGGGCTGGCGAGCCTCGATCAGGCCACGACGGTTACCGATCCCAAGAAGGGCGAGTTCTACCTCGCGGTGATCGAGCGCCCCGGTCGCGAGACGCTGGACGTCCTGGCCGAACTCCTGCCCGAGATCATCAAGAATTTCCCCTGGCCGAAATCCATGCGCTGGGGTGCGGCCTCGGCCGAGCCGGGCGCCTTGCGCTGGGTGCGCCCGCTGCAATCGATCGTCGCCACCTTCGGGCCGGAGACCGAGACGCCGGAGGTCGTGGCGTTCTCGGTCGGCGGGATCGCGGCCGGCACCACGACCTACGGCCACCGCTTCCTCGCCCCCGAGGCGATCGAGGTGCGCCGGTTCGACGACTACATCCAGGCGCTGGAACGGGCGAAGGTCATCCTCGATCCCGAGCGGCGCAAGGACGTGATCCTGCACGACGCCCGCGACCTCGCCTTCGCCCGGGGTCTCGACCTCGTGGAGGATGAGGGCCTGCTGGACGAGGTCTCGGGCCTCGTGGAATGGCCGGTGGTGCTGATGGGCTCGTTCGACGACGCCTTCCTCGACATCCCCGCCGAGGCGATCCGCGCGACGATCCGGGCGAACCAGAAGTGCTTCGTGCTGCGCAAGGGCGGCTCGGAGGATCTGGCCCCGGCCTTCATCCTGGTCTCGAACCTCGTGGCTTCGGATGGCGGGCAGGCGATCACCGCCGGCAACGAGCGGGTGGTGCGGGCGCGCCTGTCGGACGCGAAATTCTTCTGGGAGACCGACAAGGCGATCCGTCTGGAAGATCGGCTGCCCAAGCTCGATACGATCGTCTTCCACGAGAAGCTCGGCACGCAGGGCGAGCGGATCGCCCGCATCGCCGCCTTGGCCAAGGAACTCGCGCTGGTGGTCGGCGCGGATCCGGCGCTCGCCGAGCGCGCGGCGCGCCTCGCCAAGGCCGATCTCGTCACCGAGATGGTCGGTGAGTTTCCGGAGTTGCAGGGGCTGATGGGGCGCAAATACGCGGCGCTTCAGGGCGAGCACTCGAGCGTCTGCGCGGCGCTCGAGGAGCATTATAAGCCGGTTGGTCCCTCGGATCGGGTGCCGAGCGATCCGGTGTCCATCGCGGTGGCGCTTGCCGACAAGCTCGACACGTTGGTGGGCTTTTGGTTCATCAACGAAAAGCCCACCGGCAGCAAGGATCCGTTCGCTCTGCGAAGGGCAGCTCTCGGCGTGATCCGAATCGTGGTCGAGAATGGATTGCGGCTCAAGTTGTCTGAGCATGCATTCAATGCATACAAACGTTTGGTCTCCGCGGTCACTGGAGAAGGAACGGAGAGCGAGGCCTTTCCGCGGATCTTCAATGCCTCGGACGGTAATCTCCTCGGCTTCTTCGCCGACCGCCTCAAAGTCTACCTCCGCGATAAGGGCGCTCGCCACGACCTGATCGACGCCGTCTTCGCCCTGCCCGGCCAAGACGACCTGCTGATGGTTGTCCGCCGGGTCGAGGCGCTCGGACAATTCCTCGACACCGAGGACGGAAAGAACCTGCTGGCCGGCTACAAGCGCGCGGCCAACATTCTGCGCATAGAGGAGAAGAAGGACGGCCGCGCCTACGATTCCGAACCCGATGCCGCCCTCGCGGCAGCAGGCGAGCCGGCCGAACGGGCGCTCGCCGAGGCCCTGGCGAAGGCGCGGGAAACCGCTTCGGCGGCCGTAACCCGAGAGGATTTCGCCGGGGCCATGCAGGCGCTCTCGACGCTGCGGGCGCCGGTGGACGCGTTCTTCCAGGACGTCACCGTCAACGCCCCTGATCCGAAGCTTCGCGAGAACCGCCTGCTGCTGCTCAACGCGCTGCGCGCCGCAACGCGGGAGGTGGCGGAGTTCGCCAAGATCGAGGGGTAAGACGCGACGCCCTTGCTCCCCCCTGCGCCCTCATCCTGAGGCGCCGGAGCGTAGCGGAGGCCTCGAAGGATGGCTCCAGGGATCGGTACGGCTTCTGGAGGGCTCCTTCGAGGCTCGCTGCGCTCGCACCTCAGGATGAGGTGGTTTGATGGGAGTGCGAGCCCACCGCCCTCACCCGTGATCGTGCCCGGTATGATCCTCGGCCTCCGGCAGGCTCAGCCCGAAATGGCTCACCAGATCGGCCACCTGCCCAGGGCTCAACTGCCGCGGGTTGAGATTGCGAAGTAGCAAATACAGCTTGGCGGTCTCTTCCAATTCCTCGGTGGCGAAGACCGCGCCCTCCAGACTGTCGCCGGCCACCACCGGGCCGTGATTGGCGAGCAACACCGAACTGTACTTCCCGGCCAGCCCCCGGATCGCGTCCGCCACGGCCGGGTCGCCGGGGCGGTAATAGGGCACCAGCGCCGTGCCGCCGGTGCGCATCAGGTAGTAGGGCGTCAGCGGCGGCAGCACCTGCCACGGGTCGATCTCCGGCAGCATCGACACCGCCACCGCATGGGTCGAGTGCAGGTGGACGATGGCCTTGGCCTCGCTCCGGCTCTCGTAGAGCGCGCTGTGCAGCGGGATCTCCTTGGTGGGCTTGTCGCCCGAGACGAGACGCCCCTGCTCGTCCAGCCGCGAGATCCGTGCCGGGTCGAGGAAGCCGAGCGAGGCGTTGGTCGGCGTCACCAGCCAGCCGCCGTCGGGCAGGCGCAGCGAGATGTTGCCCGACGAGCCCGGCGTCAGGCCCCGCTCGAACAGCGAGCGGCCGTAGCGGCAGATCTCCTCGCGCAGCCGGCTCTCGTCGCTCATGCGGTCGCTCCCTCGATCAGCTCGAATCCGAGATCGATTTTTTTCGGGCCTTCGCCGGTCAGGCAAGCGGCGGCCTGGCGGCCGATCTCCAGGCGCGGCGTGCGCACCGTCGACAGGGGCTGGGGCATCGCGGCCGCGAAGTCGAGCCCGTTGAAGCCGAACAGCGCCAGCCGCCCCGGCACCGCCAGCCCCGCCGCCAGGCAGGCGAAATAGCCGCCGAGCGCCATGTCGTCGTTGGAGAAGTAGACCGCATCGAGGTCGGAAACGCGCGCCAGCAGCGCCTCCAGCCCCGCCCGGCCCGAAGCCGGCGAGGACGGCCCCGGCCGGATTTCTTTGGCCTCAAGCCTCAGACCCGCTTCCCCCAGGGCATGCTCGAACCCGGCCAGCCGCTTGCCCGCCCGGAGATCGATCGTGAGGTCGTGGCCGAGATAGGCGATCCGCCGGTAGCCCCGCGCGATGAGGTGGCGGGCGCTCGCCGCCCCGACGGCCCGGTTGGAGAAGCCGACGACCGCGTCGATCCCCGCCCCGTCCGTGTCGATCATCTCGACCACGCGCACGCCCCCGGCCTTCGCCAAGGCGACGGTTCCGGGATTGTGCTCCAGCCCGGTGAGCAGCACCGCCGCCGGGCGCCAGGACAGGAGCGCGGCAACCAGCGCCTCCTCCCGGTCCGGATCGTAGTCGCTGACCCCGATCACGCAGGGGATGCCCTCGACGTCGAGCGCCGCCGTCAGCCCGCGCAGCAGATCGGGGAAGACCACGTTGGCGAGCGATGGGATCACGACGCCGACGAGCCGCGCGCTCGCCCCCTGCCCCGCCAAGCTGCCGGCCAGCCGGTTCGGCACGTAGCCCAGGCGGGCGACCGCCTCCGCCACCCGCTCGCCGGCGCGCTTGGAATAGGAACCGTGGTTGCGCAGGACCCGCGAGACCGTGCTCTCGCCGACGCCCGCCGCGCGGGCGACATCGGTGAGGGTGACGAGCCGCCCCGGCGGCTGGATGTCGTCCATGGCCCCGCTTCTCCCGGCGCGGTTTTCTTATGCGATGACAGCGCCCAGTGGCCGAACGGATCCGGTCGGGCGCGGGTCCCTCCTCCCGTGCGGGCTCCGATGTTCACACAACTGCGCCGACACTCTCTCCTCCCCCCTGCGGGGAGGAGTTGGAGGTGGGGGTGGTGCAGGATCAGGCGTGGCGGTGCCTTCTGCTCCACCCCTGACCCCTCCCCGCAAGGGGGAGGGAAAAGCGCGTTCTCCTGAGAGCTTTCAGCCTCGGAGCGAGACGTGTGAATTCGCAAGCCCGCACGGGAGAGAGGGCGCGTTGCGACACCTGACATAGCCGCCTGCATTATCTCGCACAACCGGATTGGCAGCGCTGCCAAACTGCGTTATCGCTCCGCGCAACGTCGCCATCGAGCGGCGAAGACCACTATTCGTCCGGACGCGGGATCGTGCGGACCAGGGAGAACGCCCATGCCGGTCCAAGCCGCCCCGCTCGGGGGCGCCACCGCACAAGCGGACGACAAGACCTTCGCCGACCGCACCTACGCGAAGGTGTTCTGGCGCCTCGTGCCGTTCCTGATGCTCTGCTACGTGGTGGCGTATCTCGACCGGGTGAATGTCGGCTTCGCCAAGCTCCAGATGTCCCAGGAGCTGAAGTTCTCCGAGACAGTCTACGGGCTCGGCGCCGGGATCTTCTTCCTCGGCTATTTCCTGTTCGAGGTGCCGTCGAACGTGATCCTGCATCGGGTCGGCGCCCGGGTCTGGATCGCCCGGATCATGGTCACCTGGGGGATCATCTCCGGCGCCTTCGTGTTCGTGAACTCCGAATGGAGCTTCTACGGGATGCGCTTCCTGCTCGGGCTGGCCGAGGCCGGCTTCTATCCGGGCGTGATCCTCTACACGACCTCGTGGTTCCCCGCCCATCGCCGGGCCAAGGTGATCGCGGTGTTCATGGCGGCGATCCCGATCTCCGGGATCTTCGGCAACCCGCTCTCCGGCTGGATCATGGACGCGCTCAACGGCACCCACGGCCTGTCCGGCTGGCAGTGGATGTTCCTGATCGAGGCGGTGCCGGCGGTGCTGATCGGCGTCGCCGTGTTCCTCTACCTCGACAATCGCCCGTCCGAGGCGAAGTGGCTGACCGACGCCGAGAAGCAGCTTCTCGAGCGCGACATCGCGGCTGACAACCAGGGCAAGGAGACGAGCCCGCACTCGATCGCCACGGTGTTCCGCAACGGCCGCGTGTGGTTCATGAGCCTGATCTACTTCGCCTTCGTGACCGGCCAGTACGGGCTGACCTTCTGGATGCCGACCATCGTCAAGGCGTCCGGCGTGCAGGGCAACTTCAACATCGGCCTGATCAGCGCGATCCCGTTCCTGTGCGCGGCGGTGGTGATGGTCCTGCTGGGCCTCTCCGCCGACCGGATGCGCGAGCGGCGCTGGCACCTGATCATCCCGGCGCTGATCGGGGCGGTGGGCTTCGTGGTTTCGGCCAATGCCGGCTCGACCACGGTGGCGGTGGCGGCGCTCTCGGTGGCGGCGGCCGGGGTGCTGACCTGCTCGCCCCTGTTCTGGTCGCTGCCCACGGCGTTCCTGAGCGGCGCAGGCGCGGCGGCCGGGATCGCGCTGATCAACTCGGTGGGGAATCTGGCGGGTTTCGTCAGCCCCTACGTGATCGGGGCCCTGCGCGACGCCACCGGCAGCACCGCCACCGGCCTCTACGCACTGGCCGTGATGCTGGTGGTCGGCTCGATCTGCGTGTTCGTGACGCCGGCCCGGATGGTCAACCGCTGAGGCCTTTCCCCTCCCCACAAGGGGGAGGAGAGCGCGTCGAGCTTGATGACGGGGCGCATGAGATACCGCCTGTGGAATTCAAGAGGCCTCCCATGACCACCGACACCCCCACCCGCCGCGCCGCGGTGATCGGCCTGGGCTCCATGGGCTCCGGCATGGCTGGCACGCTCCTGCGGGCGGGGTTTTCCGTCGCCGCCTGCGATGTGAACCCGGAGGCGGTGGCGCGCTTTGAAGCGGCCGGCGGCCGGGGAGCCCCGAACCCGGCCGAGGCGGCGCGGGACGCCGACGTGGTGGTGAGCGTGGTGGTCAACGCCGCCCAGACCGAGGCGGTGCTGTTCGGCGAGGCCGGCGCCGCGGCCGCGATGCCGGGGGGCGCGGTGTTCGTCTCCTCCGCCACCATGGACCCGGCTGTCGCGCGCACCCTGGCGGCCCGGCTGGAGGCCACCGGCCGCCACTTCCTCGACGCCCCGATGAGCGGCGGCGCCGCCCGCGCGGCCGACGGTGGCCTGACCTTCCTGGCCTCGGGCTCGGCGGCCGCCTTCGCGAAGGCGCGGCCCGCCCTCGATGCCATGGCGGGCACGCTCTACGAACTCGGCGATGCGGCCGGCCAGGGCGCGGCCTTCAAGATGATCAACCAACTGCTCGCGGGCGTCCACATCGCCGCCGCCTGTGAGGCGATGGCGTTCGCGGCCAAGCAGGGCCTCGACTTGCGGCGCGTCTACGAGGTGATCACGAAATCCGCTGGCAGTTCCTGGATGTTCGAGAACCGGGTGCCCCACATCCTCGATGCGGATTACAGCCCGAAGAGCGCGGTCGACATCTTCGTCAAGGATCTCGGCATCGTACAGGACATGGCGCGGGCGGAAAAATACCCGGTTCCGGTGGCGGCCGCGGCTCTGCAGATGTTCCTGATGGCGTCGGGCGCGGGCATGGGCCGGGACGATGACGCCTCCGTGGCGCGGCTCTACGCGCAGGTCTCGGGCGCGACGCTGCCGGGGAAGGCGTAACGCTTGGCAACGGCCTGTCCCATCTACGTCCTCCTCCTGAGGTGCCGGAGCGCGGCGCAGGCCTCGAAGGAGGGATCCAGGGATCGCGCGGTCTGCTGGAGTGCTCCTTCGAGGCGGCTTCGCCGCACCTCAGGATGAGGTGGATTGATTGGATGAAGGTCCGAAGAGCGGATCGGACGCATGTCGAGAATCGAATAGAAAGTCCGAAAAAAATGCCGCGCTTTGCCGCCAACCTGAGCCTGATGTTCAACGAGGTGCCGTTCCTCGACCGGTTCGAAGCCGCGGCGCGAGCCGGGTTCGACGCCGTCGAGTTCCTGTTCCCCTACGAACACCCGCCCGAAGCCATCGGCGAGCGTCTTCGGGGCAACGGTTTGACCCAGGCGCTGTTCAACCTGCCGCCGGGCGATTTCACCAAGGGTGAGCGTGGTTTGGCGGCGTTTCCTGAGCGGTTCGATGAACTGAAGGCGGGCGTCGACACCGCGCTCCGCTACGCCGAGACGACCGGCGTCGGCCGCCTCCACCTGATGGCGGGCCTCGCCCCGCATGACGATCCGCGCGCGGCCGAAGCCTATCGGCGGGCGGTCACCTGGACGGCGGAACGGCTGGCGCCGGCGGGCCTCGACCTCGTTCTGGAGCCGATCAACGGCCGGAACATGCCGGGCTACTTCCTCAACGATTTCGGCCGGGCCGCCGACCTGATCCGCGACTTGGCATTGCCGAACCTGAAGCTTCAGTTCGACCTCTACCATTGCCAGATTCTGCATGGTGACGTGACCATGCGGCTGCGCGCCCTGATGCCGATCATCGGCCACGTCCAGACGGCGAGCGTCCCCGAGCGGCACGAGCCCGGCACCGGCGAGATGGCCGACTTTTTCCTGTTCGATGAGCTGGACCGGCTCGGCTACGCCGGCTTCGTCGGCTGCGAGTACATCCCGGCCGCCGACACCGTCGCGGGTCTCGGCTGGCTCAGCGCCTATAGAGGGAACGCCCGATGAGCCTCGCCCTGGGATGCGTCGCCGACGATTACACGGGCGCCTCGGACCTCGCCAACACCCTGACCAAGGCGGGCCTGCGCACGATCCAGACCATCGGCGTGCCCGAGGAGGGCCGCGCCCTGCCGGAGGCCGACGCGGTGGTGGTGGCGCTCAAGAGCCGCTCGATCCCGGCCGATCAGGCCGTGGCGCGCTCCCGTGAGGCGGAAGCCTGGTTGCGGGCAAGGGGCGCCGCCCACGTGATGTTCAAGATCTGCTCGACCTTCGACTCGACCGATGCGGGCAATATCGGGCCGGTGATGGACGCCCTGCGGGGTGATGCGGGCGAGGCCATTGCGCTCGTCACCCCGGCGTTCCCGGAGACGGGGCGCAGCGTCTACCAGGGCAACCTGTTCGTCGGTTCGGTGCCCCTGAACGAGAGCCCGCTCAAGGACCACCCGCTCAACCCGATGCACGACGCCAACCTCGTGCGCGTGCTCGCCCGGCAGAGCGCGAGCCCGGTCGGCCTGATCGACACCGCCACGGTCGCCCGGGGCCCGGAGGCCGTGGCGGCGCGTCTCGATGCACTCGCCGCCGAGGGTAAGGGCGCGGCCATCGCGGACGCGATCTTCGACAGCGACCTCGAAACCCTCGGCCGGGCGATCGTCACCAGAAAGTTCTCGGTCGGCGCCTCCGGGCTCGGCCTCGGCCTCGCCCGCGCATTGGCGGACGACGGGCGCGGCACGAAGGACGCCGCCGGGGCGGCCATCGGCGAGCCGGTGGGGGGAACCTCGGCCTGCCTCGCCGGGAGTTGCTCGCAGGCGACGCTCCAGCAGGTCGTCGCCGCCGAGGCGATCATGCCGGTCCTGCGCCTCGACCCCGTGCGGTTGCTCGCGGGCGCCGACGTGGTCGCCGAAGCCCTGGCTTTCGCGGAGGAGCGCCTTCCCTCTGGCCCAGTGCTGATCGCCACCTCGGCCCCGCCCGAGTCGGTGCGCGCCCTCCAGGCCGAGCACGGCGTCGATGCCGCTGGCCACGCCATCGAGTCGGCGCTGGCGGCGATCGCCGAGGGCCTCGTCGCCCGCGGGGTACGCCGGCTCGTGGTGGCCGGCGGCGAGACCTCGGGCGCGGTAGTCGACCGACTGGGCCTCACCGCCTTCCTGCTCGGTCCCGAGATCGCGGCGGGCGTGCCGGTTCTGCGCACCGCGGGCCGGCCGGAGCCGATGTTGCTCGCCCTCAAATCGGGCAATTTCGGCGGTGCGGATTTCTTCGGCCGTGCCCTGGACATGATGCGATGAAGGGGCCCCCTAACCCGGGTCCCGAATCCGTCCAGCAGGGCTCTGCCCTGCACCCGCCAAAGGACTCGTCCTTTGGAAACCCATGACGTTTCTCGGGAGGTTTTCATGCACGCCCTGATCCTTGGCGCCGCCGGCATGATCGGCCGCCGCCTCGTGGACGCTCTGGTGAAGGAGGGCCGCGTTGGCGGTCAGCCGCTCACCGCGCTGACCCTGCTGGATGTCGTGCCACCCGCCGCACCCGAAGGCTTTTCCGGCGCGGTCCGGGCCGAGGCCGCCGACCTCACGGCACCCGGTGCCGCCGAGGCCGCCATCGCCGAACGGCCGGGGGTGATCTTCCACCTCGCCGCCGTGGTCTCGGGCGAAGCCGAGGCGAATCTCGAACTCGGCTACCGGGTCAACCTCGACGGCACCCGCCTGCTGCTCGACGCGATCCGCGCGGCCAACGCGGCGGATGGCTACCGGCCGAAGCTCGTCTTTACGTCCTCGCTCGCGGTGTTCGGGCCGCCCTTCCCCAAGGTCATCCCGGACGACCACATCCTGCGCCCGGCCTCCTCGTACGGGGTGCAGAAGGCGATGGGCGAATTGATGCTCGCCGACTACGCGCGGCGCGGCTTCCTCGACGGGATCGGCCTGCGGCTGCCGACCATCTGCGTGCGGCCGGGCAAACCCAACAAGGCGGCCTCGGGCTTCTTCTCCGGGATCATTCGCGAGCCGCTGGCCGGCCAGGAAGCGATCCTGCCGGTGCCCGATACGGTCCGGCACTGGTTCGCGAGCCCTGCCGCCGCGGTGGGCTTCCTCATCCACGCGGCCGGGCTCGATCTAGCGGTGATCGGGCCGCGGATCAGCCTGACCATGCCGGGCGTCTCGGCGACGGTGGCGGAGGAAATCGAGGCCCTGCGCCGCGCGGCGGGCGACAAGGCCGTGGCGCTGATCCGGCGTGAACCCGACGCCACCATCGCGCGGATCATCGGCTCCTGGCCGGAGGCGTTCGAGCCCGAGGCGGCGCTGGCGCTCGGCTTCCGGGCGGACGCATCCTTCGATGCGATCGTGGCCCAGCACGTCGCCGAGTTCCACGGCGGCTGAGCCTCAGAGGCGGTTTTCGGCCGCCCGCTCAGTCGTCGGCGCCGGCGTAGAAGCCCTCCACGCCGATGCCCTCTTCCTGCATCATCCGGGCGCGGGCGCGCAGCTTCTCGGTCTCGCTCTTGAGCTGGCCGCAGGCCGCCAGGATGTCCCGACCGCGCGGCGTGCGCACCGGCGAGGCGTAGCCGGCGTTGAACACGATCTCGGAGAAGCGCTCGATCCGGTCCCAGTCGGAGCATTCGTAGCGGCTGCCCGGCCAGGGGTTGAACGGGATCAGGTTGATCTTGGCCGGGATGCCCTTGAGCAGGCGGACCAGTTCCCGGGCATCCGCGTCCGAATCGTTGACGCCCTTCAGCATCACGTACTCGAAGGTGATCCGGCGGGCGTTGCTGAGGCCCGGATAGCTGCGGCAGGCGTCAAGCAGCTGGGCGATCGGGTACTTGCGGTTGAGTGGCACCAACTCGTTGCGCAGGTCGTCGCGCACGGCGTGGAGCGAGATCGCCAGCATGGCGTTGGCCTGTTCGCCGAGCCGGGGGATCTGCGGCACGACCCCGGAGGTCGAGACCGTGATCCGGCGGCGGGACAAAGCGAGCCCCTCTTGATCCGACATCACCCCGACCGCGTCGACCACCGCGTCGAGATTGTAGAGGGGCTCGCCCATGCCCATGAACACGATGTTGGTCACGAGCCGGCCGACCTCACCGGAGCCGCCCGCGTCCCGGCTCGGCATCTGGCCGGGCCAGTCGCCGAGCTCGTCCCGGGCGACCACCAGTTGCTGCACGATCTCGGCCGCCGACAGGTTGCGCACGAGGCGCTGCGTGCCGGTGTGGCAGAACGAGCAGGTCAGCGTGCAGCCGACCTGGCTGGACACGCACAGCGTGCCGCGATCCGGGCCCGGGATGTAGACGCACTCGATCTCGGCGCCGCGATTGTGCTCCTGCGGGTTGGTCGGCGCCATCCGCAACAGCCATTTGCGGGTGCCGTCCCGGGAGACCTGGCGGCTTGCCACCTCGGGCCGCTCTAGGGTGAAGTGCTCGGCGAGCTGCGCCTTCAGCGCCTTGCCGATCGTGGTCATCTCGGCGAAGTCTGTCGCCCCGCGGAAGTTGACCCAGTGCCAGATCTGGCCGGCGCGCATCCGGCTCTCGCGCTCGGGCACGCCCATGCCGATGAGCTGCGCCTTGAGGGCGTCCCGGGTCAGGCCGACCAGCGACGGCGGCCGGCCGGGCAGCAGCGCGGGCTGGAAATCGGGCGCCTTCTCGATCGCGGCATCGGCCGCGCGGGCGCTGTCGAGCGACGGGCTCGCCATGGCGTTCAAACAATCCATCCACTTGGAAAGGTTTTGATATAGGCGATCGCGTCGGCGAATGCGAATGCGCGCCGCCCACGGCTGACCCCACGGAGAGCGATTGCGACCGACACACAGGCCGGGCAGGCGATCTACAATCCGCGCACCCTGCAGATCTACGACCTCGTCGTGCTGCGCCTGTCGAACCCGCTGATCTGGCGCTGCCCCACGGCTCGGATCCTGGATCTCTATGACCGGCACGTGGGCTTGGCGCATTGCGATGTCGGGGTCGGGACCGGCTGGTATCTCGACCGGTGTCGCTTCCCCACACCTCGGCCGCGGGTCGGCCTGATGGACCTCAACGCCGACAGCCTCGCCTGCGCAGCCCGTCGGATCGAACGCTACCGGCCCGAGACCTACCGCATCGACGTACTCGGCACCGTGGCCGCCGGGATCGCGCCGTTCGACTCGATCGGGATGACCTACCTGCTGCACTGCCTCCCGGGCGACATCGCCGAGAAGGCCAAGGCCTTCGATACGGTGCGGCCCTGCCTACGCGATGACGGCGTGGTGTTCGGCGCCACGATCCTGGCAGGCGGCGTCCCGACCACGACCGCAGCGCGGGCGCTGATGCGGGTCTACAACCGCAAGGGGGTGTTCTCGAACGCCGCCGACACCCTGCCGGAGCTGCGGGCGGCGCTGGACCGGCGCTTCCGGTCGGCAGACATCACGGTCGTCGGCTGCGTGGCCCTGTTCGTCGCGCGCGAGCCGCGTTGATCGGGCCTTTGTCCTTGCGAGCCCACAAAAAAGGGCGCCCGCAGGCGCCCCGATCCGTCTCGTGAATTCCAAAAACAATCAGGCGGCGGCGGTCTTCACCGGGATGCCCTTCTCGGCCAGGAAGGTCTGCAGCTCGCCCGACTGGAACATCTCGCGGGTGATGTCGCAGCCGCCGACGAACTCGCCCTTCACGTAGATCTGCGGGATGGTCGGCCAGTTCGAGAAGGCCTTGATGCCCTCGCGGATGCCCTGGTCGGCCAGGACGTTCACGCCCTTGAACGGCACTTCGAGGTAATTGAGGATCTGCACCACCTGCCCCGAGAAGCCGCATTGCGGCATCTGCGGCGTGCCCTTCATGAACACCACCACGTCCTGGGAGGTGATCTCGTTCTGGATGGTCGTGTTGGCGTCGGTCATCGTTCTGTCCTTGCTCGTCAATCGTATGTGAGGTCTGAGTCAGCGGCGTGCAACCGATGTGGCGAGCGTGCGAAGCGCGCGCTCCATGTCGAAAGTCTCGGTCAGAAGGTCCTCAGGACGGATCGGGCAGGCCTTCGGCAGCCCCGGAAGCAGCACGTTCCCGTGGGCACCGAGACCGGCCTCGGCCGCCGTGACGGCGGATTTCCAGATCCTGTCCCAGTTCAACCTCTGCCGCATCGACGCCTCGTAGGCGTTCCATGCGGTGAACTGGAAGGTCGCGATTTCTTCCCGCCAATGCAAGCTCGCGGGTGCCAACGGGGCGGATACGCGCTTCAAGAGATGGGCGAGCGTCTGGATCAGCAGGCCCTCGACCGCCCGCAGATGCGATCGACCCACGCTCTCGATCTCCTCGGCTACGTTCGCCCAATCGACCACGTTCGACAGGTCAGGCCGCTGAGCCAGCGCGCGCAGAGCCGTCGCCTGCTCCTCAGCCCAGGTCACGATATCGTCGTCGTAGGGACTCGGTCGATCCATCGGGAGGACTCCCGTGTGAGGTGTCAATCCTGCGGCACGCCCGTGGTCAGCGCAAGGGCGTGGAGCACGCCGCCCATCCGTCCCTGGAGGGCGCCGTAGACCATCTGGTGCTGGGCCACCCGGGTCTTGCCCTTGAAGGCCGCCGACAGGACCGTGGCGGCGTAGTGGTCGCCGTCGCCGGCGAGGTCGCGGATTTCCACCTGCGCGTCCGGCAGGGCCTCGCGGATCATGCGCTCGATCTCGCCCGCATCCATCGGCATCGGGTTACTCCTGGGAGAAGGGGTCAGGCGGCGGGCGCGGCCGGCTGGCTCGCCATGTAGGCGGGCAGCCAGCCCTCGTGCGCCGCATTCAGGTCGGCCAGCGATATGGTCTCGCCGCCCGGCAGGGTCAAACGGTCGGAGCCGGTGACGCCCACCGAGGCCGCCGCGATGCCCTGGGCCGCGGCGGCCGAAAGGATCTCGGTGGCCGCCTCCGGCCGCACCGCCAGCAGGTAGCGGGCCTGATCCTCGCCGAACAGGTAGGCGTGGGGCGCCAGATCCACCGGAACGTCGGGCAGCGCCGCGCCGATCACGCCCGCCATCGCCATCTCGGCGAGCGCCACCGCGAGGCCGCCATCCGCGAGGTCGTGGACCGTGTCGACGGTGCCAGCCAGGATCAGGCCGCGGACGAAATCGCCGTTGCGGCGTTCCAGGGCGAGGTCCACGGGGGGCGGCGCGCCCTCTTCACGACCCTCGATCACCGACAGGTAGGATGACTGGCCGAGCCAGCCTTCGCTCACCCCGATCAGCACCAGGACGTCGCCCTCGCGCTTGAGGGCGATGGTGGCGTGGCGCGCCACGTCGTCGAGCACGCCGACGCCGCCGATGGTCGGGGTCGGCAGGATGCCGACGCCGTTGGTCTCGTTGTAGAGCGAGACGTTGCCGGACACGACCGGGAAATCCAGCGCCCGGCAGGCCTCGCCGATGCCCTGGAGGCAGCCGACGAGCTGGCCCATCACCTCGGGCTTTTCCGGGTTGCCGAAGTTCAGGTTGTCGGTGATGGCGAGCGGACGAGCGCCAACGGCCGTGATGTTGCGCCACGCCTCGGCCACGGCCTGCCGGCCGCCCTCGACCGGGTCGGCCTCGCAATAGCGCGGGGTCACGTCGCAGGTCAGCGCCAGACCCTTCGGCCCGTCCTCGACCCGGACGATGGCGGCGTCGCCCCCGGGCTTCTGCACGGTGTTGCCGAGGATGAAGTGGTCGTACTGCTCGAACACCCAGCGCTTCGAGGCGAGGTCCGGCGAGCCGACGAGGCGCTTGAGCGCGACGGTGAGCGAGGCCGGGGCCGGCACCGCGGAGGCCGCGATCACCGGCTGGTGGGTGTTGGCGAGATGCGGCCGGTCGTAGAGCGGGGCCTCGTCGCCCAACTCCTTGATCGGCAGGTCGGCGACGGTCTCGCCGTGCCATTTGACGACGAAGCGCAGCGTGTCGGTGGTCCGACCGATCACCGCAAAATCGAGGCCCCACTTCACGAAGATGGCCTCGGCCTCCGCCTCCATGCCGGGCTTGAGCACCATGAGCATCCGCTCCTGGCTCTCGGACAGCATCATCTCGTAGGGGGTCATGCCGGCTTCGCGGGCCGGAACCTTCTCGATGTCCAGCTCGACGCCGAGGTCGCCCTTGGCGCCCATCTCGACCGCCGAGCAGGTCAGCCCGGCCGCGCCCATGTCCTGGATGGCGATGACCGCACCGGACGCCATCAGCTCCAGGCAGGCTTCGAGCAGCAACTTCTCGGCGAAGGGATCGCCGACCTGCACGGTCGGGCGCTTCGATTCGGTGGCCTCGTCGAACTCGGCCGACGCCATGGTGGCGCCGTGGATGCCGTCGCGGCCGGTCTTGGAGCCGAGATAGACGATCGGATTCCCGACCCCGGTGGCGGCGGCGTAGAAGATCGCATCGGTACGGGCGAGCCCGACCGCCATGGCGTTGACCAGGATGTTGCCGTCGTAGCGCTTGTGGAAGCCGGTCAGCCCGCCGACGGTCGGCACGCCGAAGGAATTGCCATAGCCGCCGACCCCCGCGACCACGCCCGAGACCAAGGCGCGGGTGCGCGGATGGTCGGGCGAGCCGAACCGCAGGGCGTTGAGCGCCGCGATCGGCCGCGCGCCCATGGTGAAGACATCGCGCAGGATGCCGCCCACGCCGGTCGCCGCGCCCTGGTAGGGCTCGATATAGCTCGGGTGGTTGTGGCTCTCCATCTTGAACACGCAGGCGTGGCCGTCGCCGATATCGATGACGCCGGCATTCTCGCCCGGCCCCTGGATCACCCACGGCGCCGAGGTCGGCAGGCCGCGCAGGTGCTTGCGGGAGGACTTGTAGGAACAATGCTCGTTCCACATCGCCGACACGATGCCGAGTTCGGTCAGCGTCGGGTCGCGCCCGATCAGGCCGCGGAAGCGCTGATACTCGTCCGGCGTCAGGCCGTGCTGGGCCACGAGTTCGGGGGTGATCGGAACGTCGTTGCGGAACATGAGAAGGGTCTCGGCAGAGAGCGGCCCGTTCCGGGAGACACGGGCCGCGGCGAGCCCGGACCGGGCGGGCATCTAGGCTGCCCCGGCTCTAGAGCGGAAGCGCCCGCCCTGGCAACATCCGTGGGTATTCCGGCGCGGGAACGTGGCCTCGCGGGCTCGCGGATCACCTACGGGGCGGGGGGCGGCTGGCAACGATCCTCCAAAACGTCAAAGCGCCCAAATCCATCAAGGATCGGCATCGCCATCCGGCCCCTCTCGCAGCCCATTCTCCCGACCCCGGGCGATCAGATCATGCACCGGCTCCGGCCCGGTCATCAGGTCGAGATAATCGAAGCCGCCCACGCTCTGGCTCGCCATGAGCAGCTGGAAATGCATCTGGAACAGGTTCCACTGGCGCCGGCGGACATCGCTGCCCGTGATCAGGTCGTTGATCATCACCCCGAGCACGGCCGGGCGCTCCGGGTCTGGCGGAGTGAGCGCGCAGGCGGCCAGGGGGTTCTGGGCGTGGATCGATAGCCAGTCCCAGGGGGCACGCACATCGATCCAGCCGATCTGCCGCGCCCGCCCGAAGCGCAGGAGTGCGTCGCGGAACCCCTGCGCGGCCGGGTCGAGACCGAGCCACGGTATGACGCTGCCGATGCTCACGAAGGTGACCGGCGTGCCACGGGTTCCGAAGCCGGGATCGTGGGCGAGTACCCGGTCCAGCACCTCGATCCCGAGGAAGCTCGACGAGGAATGTCCGACCACCACCACCTCGTCGGCCTCGCCCTCGGCGGCACGGATGCGGGCCGCAAAGGCGTCGAGGCGGGGGGCCATTTCGGGCGCCGCACCGGCCGCGTAGGCGTGGGTGAAGGCGGTGTCGTCCACGAGGTGTGAGACATAGAGGGGTTTGCCGCGGGTCACCCGCATCAGCCCGGCCAGGATCGCGTAGGCCAGGGGTGGCACCGCCAGCAGGGACCAGGGGCGCAGCGCGTCCGGCGCCAGGGCGACGAGCCCCCCCGCCAGCGCGAGGCTGAGGCCGACCAGAGCCAGATAGATGAGATGCACGCCGAAGATCACCGTGGAGAAACGCCAGCCCTCCCGGTGTAGAGCGGCCGCGTAGCCCGAGCGCCACAGCCGCCAAAGCAGCGTCGGGACGCCGCGGAGGCGGGCCCAGCCGGATTGCGGGAAGCGCGCGCCGACGATGTCCTCCCAGCGCAGCAGGACATAGCGGGTGTCGACACCGCGCGACTGCACGCTCCAGGCGAGGTCGAGCCCGTCCGCCGAGCGGACCGGATCGCCCACCGTGATCGCGGCGCCGCGCCGGGACGCGGTGAGGCGGGCCTCGCGGCGAAACAGGCCCCAGTAGACCTCGGGCTCCCGCGGGTCGAAGCCCGGCAGGTAGAACACGGTCCGGGAGGTCAGAATCGGTGAACGCGGCGGTCCCGATCGGGCTGCGGCTTCATCCGGGGCAGTCCGGGGCGGCGTATCGGTCACGGGTGCGGAAACAGAAATGACGGGTCCGATCGATTCGGTTGGGGGCGCCCTGCCTACACCAACCGCCGCGGCGCGTTGAGACGGCGGGCCTCAGCTCACGCCGCTGGGGGATGGGACAGGAAGTCGGCGATCGCCGCCACGAACCGCTCGCCATAGGCCTCGCGCTTGCGCTCGCCGACCCCGTGCACGGTGCGCAGGGCCCAGAGATCGACGGGTTTCTGGCGGGCCATCTCGATCAGCGTCCGGTCGGGGAAGACCATGAAGGCCGCGATCCCCTCGGCCCGGGCCAGCGTCGCGCGCAGGCCGCGCAGGTGCTGGAACAGCGCCTCGTCGGTCTCCGACAGCGCGATCTCCCCGTCCTCGCGGGGCGCGGCGCGGCGTCGGTCGCGGGATTCCGCCTTCGGCTCGGGATCGGGGCGGAGCTGGACAGGCTCCCGTCCGTACAGGATCGCCTCGCCCTTCGCGGTCATCGACAGGCCGCCATAGCCGTCGGTATTCTCGGCGATGGCCCCGGCCGCGAAGAGCTGGCGCAGGATCGCCCGCCATGCCGCCACAGGCTTGTCCGCGCCGACCCCGAAGGTCTTCAGGCTCGCGTGGCCGTTGCGGCGGATCGGCTCGCTCTCCTTGCCGTGGACCACGTCGCAGATGTAGGCCGCGCCGAAGCGCTGCCCGGTGCGCACGATCGCCGACATGATCTTCTGGGCCGAGACGGTCCCGTCCACCAGCGTGACGCCGCCGCGGCACAGGTCGCAGCGCCCGCAGGGCTCGCTCGCCTCGCCGAAATAGCCGAGCAGCGATTGCCGCCGGCAGGTGGCACCCTCGCACAGGGTAATCATCGCCTCGAGCTTGCGCCGCTCGACCCGGCGGCGCTCGTCGGAGATCTCCTTCTCGTCGATCTGGCGACGGCGGAGCGCCATGTCGTCGAGGCCGTAGAGGGTCAGGGTGTCGGCGGGCAGCCCGTCGCGGCCGGCGCGGCCGATCTCCTGATAGTAGCCCTCGACGTTGTTGGGCATGTCGGCATGGCAGACGAAGCGCACGTCCGGCTTGTTGATGCCCATGCCGAAGGCGATCGTGGCGGTCATCACCACCCCGTCCTCCTGCAGGAACCGGTCCTGGTTGCGCATCCGCGTGCCCTGGTCGAGGCCGGCATGATAGGGCAGCGCGTCGAACCCGTCCTTCTTGAGGGTCTCGGCGAGTTGTTCGACGCGCTTGCGCGACGAGCAGTAGATGATCCCGCTCTCCGCGCGCCGGTGCTTCAGGAAGCGCTCGATCTGCCGGGCCGGGTTGTCCTTCGGCTGGAAGGTCAGCCGAATGTTCGGCCGGTCGAAGGAGTGGACGAAGATCTTTGGCGGCCGCCCCTGCGGGAACAGCCGCTCGGCGATCTCGGCGCGGGTCGCGGCATCGGCGGTGGCCGTCAGCGCCAGGGTCTGGATGTTGCCGAGCGCCGTGCGGGCGCGGGCGATCTCGCGGTATTCCGGCCGGAAATCGTGGCCCCATTGCGAGACGCAATGCGCCTCGTCGACGGCGAGCCGCCTGACGCCGGCCCCGCGCAGGGCCTCGATGCAGCCCTCCATCAGCAGGCGCTCGGGCGAGACGAACAGCAGCCGGAGCTCCCCCGAGCGCAGCATCCGCCAGGTCTCGCGCGAGTCGGATTCCGATACGCTCGAATTGAGGGTCGCGGCCTCGACGCCGACGCTCTTCATCTGCTGCACCTGATCATGCATCAGCGCGATCAGCGGCGAGACCACCACGGTCAGCCCCGGATCGACCAGAGCCGGCAGTTGATAGGTCATCGACTTGCCCGAGCCCGTGGGCATCACGGCGAACACGTCGGCGCCGTCCAGCACCGCGCCGATCACCTCGTCCTGGCCGGGCCGGAAATCCTCGTAGCCGAAGGTTTTTTTAAGCGCGGCGCGGGCCTCGTCGAGGCGGGTCATCGGGATCCTGGGTCGGGGTACGGGCTGCTTGCAGCGTCGGCGTGTAGACACTAACCTCGAGTGTCTACACGGAGGCCACCATGCCGCTCAACATCCGCAGCGAAGAGGTGAATCGATTGGCCGAGACGCTGGCATTGAAGGCCGGCGTGAGCAAGACCGAGGCGGTGCGACTCGCGCTCGTGAACGAGTTGGGTCGGCAGAACTCGGAGCGTGAGTCTTTCATGGAACGGGTCAAGGAAATCCAGGACCGGTTGGCATCCTACCCATCTACGGGCCTCAAGGCGGACAAGGCGTTCTACGACAGTCTGAACGACGAGTGATGTTCGTCGACGCATCCGCCATCGTGGCGATCGTTGTCTGCGAGTCAGGGCATCGGCCGCTGTTGGAGCGGCTACGCGAGGGTCCCGTGCGGCTCACGAGCGGTGTCGCAGTCTACGAGGCGGCACTTGCCATCGCCCGGCTTAAGTCCGTCCCACCCGAAGTCGCTCAAGAAATCGTGGATGATTTTCTGGACGCCACCGGTGTCACCCGGGTCGCAATTGCGGCTGCGGAGACACGACTCGCCATCACGGCCCATACCCGCTACGGCAAGGGCCGCCACCCCGCCCGCCTGAACCTCGGCGATTGCTTCGCCTATGCCTGTGCGCGGGTGTACGACGTGCCGCTGCTCTATATCGGCGCCGATTTTTCGCAGACCGATATCCGCTCGGCCCTCGCCTGAGCGTCCGACCGCCCAAGACGCTCACGCCGCGATCCGCCGCCCGTCCGCCCGTTGCAGGGGCTGCTCCTCGGCCCCGACCCACGCGGTGCGCTGCCGCGGCAGGGCCTCCGGGTGCTCGGCCTGGAGCCACGTGATCATCGCCTCGCGGACCTCGCAGCGCAGGTCCCAGGCCTGGGGCGCGTTGCGGGCGCTCACCAGCATCCGGATCTCGATGGTCGATTCCTTCGCGTCCGACACCTGGAGATTGACCACCTTGCCATCCCACAGCAGCGACGCGCGAGCGATCGCGGTCAGCTTCTCGCGCATCGCGGCCACCGGGGCGCGGTGGTCGACGTAGAGAAAGACGCTGCCGATCAGCGAGGCGCCATCGCGTGTCCAGTTCTGGAACGGCTTCTGGATGAAGTAGGTCAGGGGTAGGACCAGCCGGCGCCAGTCCCAGAGGCGCACCACCACGTAGGTCGCGTTGATCTCCTCGACCCAGCCCCATTCGTTCTCCACGATGACCGCGTCCTCGATCCGGATCGGCTGCGTGATCGCGATCTGGATGCCGGCCACGAGGTTCGACAGGACCGGCTGCATCGCCAGACCGAGGACCAGACCCGCTGCCCCCGCCGAGGCCAGCAGGCTGACGCCGTACTGGCGCACCGGCTCGAAAGTCATCAGCGCCACCGAAAGGGTGATCAGCGCCACGAGGGTGACGCCCGCGCGCTCCAGGATGCGCATCTGCGTGAAGTGCTTGCGCGCCAGGAGGTTGTCCTCGGCGTCGAGCTTGAACCGGCGCAGGTAGATCACCGTGGCGATGTGGAGCGCGGTCGCGCAGCACCAGCCGGTCAGCGTCACGAAGGCGACCAGCAGGATCTGGTTGAGGGCGATCCGCACCTCCCAGGAGAGGTGCACGATGGTCGAGGCGAGGCTGATCGCCACCACGATCAGGCCCAGCCGGCTCGGACCACGCGTCCGCGCGACGAGCGAGCGCCAGAACAATGTCTTGGTCGCGACCGCCCGCTTCATCGCCCGGTAGACGATTCCGTGGAGCGGTATCACGACGGCGCAGCAGGCCAGGATAAGAATGAGGCTCTCGGCCCACCACGGCAGGTAGGCGAGTGCGCGAGCGGTGGGGCCGGTGAGCGCGTCGAGGTCCGGCATCGGGCATCACCTCCACGGGTTCCAGACGGGACACCATGGGAATGGGTGGGCCTCGGCGGCGGTTCCGCAGCGCACCATGTGCCTGCCGCAACGCAGCAACCCGGCCGGAGCGCCTGAGCAGCCGGACCCGCCGCCGCCTACTTCGCTGCCGCGACTGTGACGCTCGCGGTTGCGGTCCGCCCGAAACGCGCCGGGCGGTACATGTCCTCCACGGTGGCGCCCGGATGCACGTAGGTCCCCGGCGAGACCGCCCGCACCGTGTAGGCCACCGTGAAGAAGGCCGACTGGCTCGGGTCGCGGTCGTAGGCTGCCACGAACCGGTCGTCGCGGAACTCGGTATGGACCGGCTGCACATCCGACTTGGCGAAGGCCAGGCTCTGGAGCACGTCGGCATCGAGGAGCTTCGGGTTGTCGATCTCGAGCCCCGCCGGCAGGGGATCGACCAGCAGGAGGCGCGCAGCCTCCGCCTTGGCCTCGCTTACCTTCAGCACCACCACGAGCCGGTCGTTCTGGCGCAGGCCCGCCGCCGGATCGACAAGGCTGCCGTCGAGGCGGTGGTAGCTCCGCTCCACCGTGTAGCCCTGGGAGGCTGCCGGTTCCGGCGCCAGGGGATTGCCGTTGACGGTCACGGCGACCTGCACGGAGCCGCGTCCGGTATTGACCAGCTGCACGCCCTGCTCCGCCAAGCGCGCCTGTCGGTAGACCCGGGCGAGAATCCCGGTCTGCGGTGCGCCGTCGAGGCTGAACGACAGGGCGTCCGCTTCCTTGGACAGGCTCTCGGCGGCGAGCACCATCCAGGCGTTCTCCTGCGTGCTCGTCGACCGCTCGGTCTGCTGCTCCTCGCCGAACAATGCGGCGACCGGGCCGAGGGCGCCCTGCGTCAGCCCGCTCTCGGCCGCCAGCGTGATCAGCCCGGCGCCGTCGCGCAGGCGGGAGCCGTAATCGGCCCGGTACTGGCCCTTGTCCCGCTCCGCCCGCAGCACGGTGAGCGCCGATTCCATCGCCCGCGCGGCCCGGCCGCGGTCGCCCAGCAGCGCCAGGGCGGCGGCGAGCTGCGCCCGCCCGAGCGCGGAGGAGAAGTCGGTGAGCTTGGTGTCGGCGAGGTAGCGTAGGTCGCCCATCACCGGGCGGCCGTTCCGGGCGAGCACGTAGGCCGCGTAGGCGAGGTCGGCGCCGCCGTTGCGCACCTCGGAGGCGTTGGCCACTGCGTTGCGCAGGTAGTCGAGCGCCTGGGCGAAGGCTTTCTGCGGCACCGCGAAGCCGCGCTCCCGGGCCCGCGTCAGGAAATCGGTCACGTAGGCGTCGAGCCACAGGTCGCTCGACCCCTGCGCCGACCACAGGCCGAAATCGCCGCTCGAATCCTGGCGGGCGAGCAGGCGCTCGATCGACTCGCGCACACGTTCGTCCGCGCCCGCGTCGAGGGCGAGTTTTTCCAGCGTGGCGAGCTTGTTGACGTAGAGCAGCGGCATCGCCCGGCTGACCACCTGCTCGGAGCAGCCATAGGGATAGCGGTCGAGCGCCTGGAGCAGGGCCGCCACGTCGAGGCCCGGCAGCGGCGTGACCGAGAGCGAGACGCTGCCGGTACCGGGAAGCAGGTCGGCCAGCAGATCCGGCGTGACCGTCAGTGCCGCCCCGGGGGCGAGGCTGTGCACGGAGCGGCGCAGCAGGGTGCCGGTTCCGGGCGCGATCCCGAGGGCGAAGCTCTGGTTCAGCGCAGTCGGAAGGCCGGGGCCCGACAGAGCGAGGTCGAGCCGCGCCGTGCCCGGCCCCGCCGCGGTCAGCGGGATCGCGAACTGGCCCTTGGCGCCGGCTTCCAGCCGGAACGTCTGGCGCAACGCACTGGCGCCGACCACGACCGGCCCGCTCGGGCTCAGATCGACCGTGTAGTCGCCCGCCTGACCCTCGACGTTGTCGAGGGCCACGAACAGGCGCGAGCGGTCGCCGGTATCGAGGAAGCGCGGCAGCGTGGCGGTGAGCACGACGGGATCGCGGATGATCACGTCGGCCTGGGCTTGGCCCACACGGCCGCCGCTCCAGGCGGTGACCATCACGCGGCCCGTGCCGTTGAAGGGGGGGATCGGGAAGGTGACGCTGGCGGCACCGTCCGACCCCACGGTCACGACCCCGGAATAGAGGGCGAGCGGCGCCTGGGTCGGTGGGGAATCGGCCAGTTCGCCGCCGCCCGCATCGCCACCGGAGCGGATCGCGCCCACGGAGCCCTGCATGCCGTCGATCAGGTAGCCGTAGAGATCGCGAAATTCCGGCCCGAGCGCCCTCTGGCCGAGGAAATACTGGGTCGGGTCCGGCGCGGCGTAGCGGGTGAGATTGAGGATGCCGACATCGACCAGCGCCACGGTGATCCGAGCCGCCTCGCCGGATTTCAGGCCGGTGAGCTGGATCGGCAGGGTCAGGTCCTGGCGCGGGCGCGCCCGCTCGGGCGCCTTCACGGCGACGTCGAGGTTGCGCTTCTCGCGGTCCACGGAGAACCACGCCAGACCCAGTGCCCGGCCCGGCAGGCGCTTGGCCGCCTGATCGAGGGGCCGGTAGGCGGTGGCGACCAGATAGGCGCCGGCCCCCCATTCGGCCTTCACCGGAACGCTCACCGTGGTGCCGCCCTCCGGCACGCTGACCTCCAGGGTCTCGTGCACCCGGTCGCTGACCACCATCAGGCTGGCCTGCCCCTTGAACTTCGGGCTGAGCTTGGCCCGCAGCGTGTCGCCGGCCGCGTAGGCGGGCTTGTCGAGGGTCAGGTCGAGGAGATCCGGCGCGTCCGCGGTCTGGGATCCACCCCAGCCGACCTCGAAGCCGAGGCTGGCACTCGCCTCCGGGGCGCCCGGCGCCGAGACATCCAGCCGGTAGCGGCCGAGCCCCACGGGCGCCTCGATCCGGCTGGAACCGCCGGCCCGGAGATCGACCGTACCGCTGGCCACGCGCTTGGTGGTCTTGACCGGCTCGAACGACCAACGCCCGTCCGCCCGATACCATTGATAGGATTGATCGACCCGCGACAGGGTCCAGCTTACCCCCGGCCGGGCGAGGAGCGCGCCCTCAGGCGTCGCCAGAACCACGTCGAAACCCGCGATCCCACCGTCGTTCAACGCCGTGAAACCCTTGCGCAGGGCGATGACCGGGCCGGCCGGGAGGATCGGCAGGGTCAGGCTGCGCGACAGGGCCCGTCCGCCGGGCTCCCCGACCGCGAGCGTGATCTTGGCCTCCAGTGCCCGCACGGCCGACACCTGGGGCACCGGAACCGTCGCGACGGCGCTGCCCTGCGCGCTCGTGGTCGCGTGCTCCTGAAGCTCCTGCGTGGCCGGCTCCACGGCCTCGTCGTCGAGGCCGATGCTGTAGCCGTCCAGCCCCTTGATGCCACTCGTGGCCGCCGCCTGAACGGTGACGCTGCCCGACACGTCGAGATCCGCCCCCGGCGCGCCGTAGAGATAGCGCGCGGCGACATCGACCTGCGCGGCCTCGCCCCGGTGGAGCGCCGCCTGCCGGGCCTTGAGCGTGACCTCCAGCCGCTCGGGGACGTAATCCTCCACGAGGAAGCTGGTCTCGCCGATCGCGGGCGCCTTCGGGTCGGTATAGGCCGAGACGCGCCACGTGCCGTGCATGGCGCCCGACAGGAGCGGCAGCGGCAGCGCCCGTCCGCCGAGCCCCTGATCGGGTACGGAGACCCGCCGGTACTCGACGCCGTCCGGCCGCTTCACCACGAGGGTCAGCGGCAGGTCCGGCACCGCCGCGCCGCCCGCATCGCGCAGCAAGGCGGTGATCTGGACGGTCTCGCCCGAGCGGTAGACCCCGCGCTCCGGGAACAGGTAGGCGTCGAGGCCGCCGGTCTCGGGCCGTCCCTTCACGCCGCGGTCGGTGAGATCGAAGGCCCCGAGGTTGAGATCGAGGAAGCCGTAATCGGTGCCCGCCTGGGCCACCACGAGGCTCGGCGCCAGACCGCCCTCCCCGCGGGCGAGGCCGGGATCGAAGGCGGCGTGGCCCTGCGCATCGGTGGTGCGCGTGCCCAGAACCTCGTTGTTGCGGGCGATCAGCCGGATCTCGGCGCCCGGCATCACCTGCGCGGAGGCGAGCGCGCGCAGGACCACGTGGACCCCGTCCCGCCCCTTCGTGGCGGTCAGCCCCAGGTCCGAGACCACGAACCATTGCGTCGCCTGGGTGTCGTAGCCTTCGTCGTCCGCGGTGGCCGTGCCGGAGGGCCGGGCCAGCATCACGTAGATCCCGGGCTCCAGCTTTCCGACCGCCTGCAGGACCGGGAAGGCGGTGACCGCCTCCTGGTTCAGCTCGGCCTTGGCGGTGTCGAGGGTGCCCTTCCAGACGCGCACGCCCTTCTCGGCCGCGATCGACCGGGCGGTAGCGCCGCTGAGCTGGCCCAGGAAGTCCTCGGAGCGCAGGGTCGGCAGCAGGCCGCGGTCGCCGATCCGCAGCACCTCGACATCGAGCTTGGCCGCGTTCACCGAGACCAGGGGCACGCCCGCCTGTCCGGTGCGGGGCAGGACGTAGTTGCGCCCGGTGGTGCGCACCTGCGGGGCGCGGTCGCGCACGTAGATCTCGTAATCGGCGGATTTGAGCAGGCTCTCGCCGACCGTGGAGGGCAGGCCCTGGCGCAGGACGATCGCGTAGCGCCCGCCATGCTTGAGCCCGTCGACGCAGATCTGCGTGTCCTCGGCGGTCACGGCGGCGCTGCTGCTGCCCGACACGGCCACGAAGGGCGCGTAGTCGGTCTTGGGCACCACGGCGTCCGAGAGGGTGAAGCAGGCTCGCGGGGCGGCCGCGTCGGAATCGATTTTGTAGCCGAGGATGCGGAAGCCGTGCTCGGCCCGCAGCGTGTCGTAGGTCTCCCGGACCGCGCCGTCGTCGGCCAGCGCGAGGCTCGCCGCGTAGGCGTCGAGGGCGGGGCGCCAGGATTCCCGCTCGGCCTCCGCGGCGCCCACCAGGGCCAGGGACGCCGCGGCGTCGATGGCTGTACCGGAGCGCTCGTAGGCACGGTAGGCGGCCGCGATCGCCCGCTCGCGCAGCCGGGTCCGGCCCTTGTAATCGTTCTCGTCCAGGGTCTCGAACGCCGCGGCGGCCGCGCGGGCATAGGTCTGCCAGTTGCGGATGTCGGCCGGGTCGGCCGCCACGGCGGCGGCGAGCGGGGTGAGGGCCTGATCGGGCTTGCCGGCGGCAAGCAGCGCCTGCCCGGCGGTGCGGGACTGGGCCGCCGGCCGAAGCGACGTGCCGGCCTCGGCCTTGAGAGCCGCCTCAAGGCGGATTGCCGAGCTGGCGAGGTCGTCCCGAACGACGGTCCGGGCGAACGGTGCGGGCACGGTCGCGCGGGGGGCGGTGCGGGGCGCGGCCGCGTTGTGGGCCAGCGCCGGGCCGCCCGCGACCCATCCGAGCAGCGCCAGGGCACCCGCGAGCCGTCCGAGCCGCGCCATCAGCCTGTTCCCCACCTGCCGAATCCCCGATGATTCGCGTCGGGATCGGTCGTGCGGGAGCCTAAGCAAAGTTGCGTTGGCGCGCCAACGCAACATGCGCTTAGGGTTTTCGTCGATCGCAGGTTTTCGTCGCAAAACCGGCAGCCACTTTTGCGAACCCTGCTTCGCACCGGCGGCCCCCGCCGCAACGCTTTGACCGTCGCCGGTTGGCGGCTGCTCCGGTCAGAACGCCTTCAGCACCTGCTCGGTGTGCTCGACGGAGACGGGCCCGGCGAAGCAGTGCGAGACCAGGGCGCGGTAATCCTGCCAGGGCTGCGAGCCGGTGAAGTCCTTGGTGTGGGCTTCCAGCGTGTCCCAGTGGATCAGCAACCGGTAGCGCTGCGGGTGCTCGATCGAGCGCCGCACCTCGAAATGCCGGCAGCCCTTGGCCTCCTTGAAGATCGCCGAAGCCTTCGTGATGCCGGCCTCGAAATCGGCTTCCATCCCGGGCTTGATCTCGATCTGCGCGATTTCGAGGATCATGGGTGACGTCCCTCTCTCAGGTTCGAAGGGGGCGACCGAGCTTGGCCGCCAGGATGCGCTGTGGGCTTAAACTGGGGTCGGCCTGGGCGGTGACAGGCAGATAGGCGGTCTGCTCCAGCATGTAGCGGCCGCCCATGGCCCCGTGCATCACGAGGTCCGAGAAGGTCACCCAGGTTTCGCCGGGGTGGAACGCGACATCGGCCTGGGGGGCCGAGGCCTGATAGGCTTCGTCCTGCTTGAGCGCGTCGTGCAGGTGCAGCATCAGGTGATCGTATTCGGAGCGCTTGGCCTTGGTGACGCGCAGCGTCGCGAGGAGACGCGCCGAAAGTGCCGAATAACCGGGGAGCCGGGGCAGGAATTTCTCCGCCATCGACCCGAAATCCTCGCCGACCCGCCACCGGCGCGGCTCGCCCGCCGGGTTGATGTTGCGGAACACCCGCAAGATCCGCTTCTCGCCGATCGGGTTCGACGGGAAGGCATCGACGTGCAGCCGCGTGTCGTCGCGCCGCCAGCTCAGCTTGCGCCGGTCCACGTCGAAGGGGCGATACGAGGTGCCGGCGAGACTTACCCGGTCGGCATAGTCGGGCAGGTAGGTGCCGATCAGGTCCCGGGCGAAGGCGCGGTAGCGGATCAGGAGCTGGCGCAGGGCCTCCTGCTCCTCCGGGGTGCCGGCCGCCCCGCGCAGATGCGCCGCCTCGCCGCGGATGTTGACGTTCTTGGCCTTGCCGTCCGCGAAGGGGCGCTCGGTGAAGCGGCGCTCGAACTCCGTGAACGGGAACGGCAGGTCGGGAAACAGCAGGACCGCCCCGGCCTCGAGCTCCCGCGCCAGGGAGCCGGGGGATTCGCCGGGGGCGACTGTGCGGATCGGACTGATCATCGTGCCGGGCTGACCCTGCCGTCTCGGATGCCGGACCCCTGTAACCGAGCGCCCGCGGCGAGGCCAGAGCCTGCATTTCCGGTGGATGACCGCACGGCATCCGAGAGGCCGGCCCGGCGCGGCTTGCGCAACCCGGCCGTTCCCGCCACGTTCTCCTGAGCATGACCGGCCCAAGTGCCCGGCGGAGGATGGCGCCGATGGCGACCCTGAAGGAATTCGAGGAAGCCCTGCGCGAGCATGGCATGAACATGGCGCTGGCGCTGCTGGAGCGCCTGCGCGAGCGCGACCGCGCGACCCGCACGGTCAAGCCCGCCCGGCGGCTCACGGGCCAGAAGATGACCCCGGAACTCGCCCGGGCGATCCTGGACCTGCATGCCAGCACCGGCATGACCCAGCAGGAGATCGCCTTCAAGGTCGGGGTGAATCAGGGCCGGGTGAACGAGGTGATCAAGCGCGGCAAGTGGCTGTCCGACGATCCGAGCGCCCCCGAGGCCGTGGCCCGCGACAAGGCGGTCGCCCGGATGCGCGGGGACCCGAAGCCGAGGAAGCCGCCGGTCGCGCGGGCCACCGCCAGCCGGCCCAAGGAGCGCAAGGCTGCCCCCCCGAAGGCCCGCAACCAGGGGCAATTGGCGCTGGGGGATTTGTAGGGAGCGGACCGAGGGGTGCTTGGTACCTTTCAACAGCCCCCCTCCTTCGAGGTCTCTGCTGTGCTCCGGCACCTCAGGATAAGGGCGCTGACGGGATGGAGGTCGTGCGGACCTAGGCCCCTCACCCCGCCGGCGCGAAATGCCCCCGGTAGCGCGCGCCGATCGTCTCCACCGGCAGCGTCACGAACACGTCCGTCGTGCCGAACTGGCGGTCGATCACCGCGCCGTCGCCGAAGGTCGCGCCGAGGCGCAGGTAGCCCTTGATCAGGGGCGGGAGGCTCTGCAGGGCGGCCTTCGGATCCACCGCCTCCTTCGGCAGCCGATCCATCGCCACCGCGCGCTCCGGCAGCGGGCGGACCCGCCAGCCCTCGGGCGCGCGGGCATGATGGTGCAGGAAGGCGAGCGGCAGGGCCAGCCGGTCCGGATCGGTGCCCTCCAGGCTGGCGCAGCCGATGAGCGCATCGATCCGGTGGTGCAGGACGTAGGCGTAGATCCCCTGCCACAGCAATTCGACGGTGCGCTTGCCCCGATAGGGCTTGAGCACGCAGGAGCGACCCAATTCCAGGATCCGCCGGTGCCCCTGGGCGGCGAGCAGCGGCGCGAGGTCGTACTCGCTCTCGGAATAGAAGCCGGCATGGCGCTCGGCCACCTCGCTGCGCAGCAGCCGGTAGGTGCCGACCACCTTCGGCCGGGGCTTGGCGAAGGGCTTCTTCCGCTTCGGCGGGGTGTGGTCGAGGACGAGGAGGTGGTCGCAGAGCGCGTCGTAGCCGTCGGCATCCCGGCGCGACAGGGCCGCGAGCCCGGAGGGCACCGCCGACATCTCCTCGTAGAACACCTTGAAGCGCAGGCGCTGCGCCCGGCGGATCTCGGATCTCTTCGTCGCCAGACGCACTTCGAGGTTGCCGATGCGGCCGAGGCTGCGCCCCTCGAACGGCTCGGGCAGGCGGATCGCCTGCTCGGCCGAAAGTACGTCGGCGATGCCGGTCGGACCGCCCGCAGGGACCCGGAGATGCGCGTGACGCCGCCTCAGCTTCGCGATCGGCGCGCCGACGCCCCATTGCACGCCCTTGTGCCACCCGGCACCGAGTGCGCTGTAGGCTCCGCGGGCGAGATTGGCGACCATGATCCGGTTTGCTCCGGGTGCGCGTCGTGCGCCGCTCCTCTGGAAGCAGAGCACGGCGTGGATACGCCATTATGACAGCCGCCATACGAAAGCGCCCCGGCCGGGGACCGGGGCGCTCTTACAAAGCCGCGCGTTCGGGCGCGGTCAGGCGGCCTGCTGGACCGCGTCGGTGCGGACGTCACCCTCGATTACCGGAGCGCTGGCGCGGCCGGCCGTGGCGATCTGGATGCGGCGCGGCTTCTTCGCCTCCGGAACCTCGCGGACGAGGTCGATGTGGAGGAGGCCGTTCTCCAGGGCCGCACCCGTCACCTGGACGTGGTCGGCGAGCTGGAAGCGGCGCTCGAAGGTGCGGGCCGCGATGCCCTGGTGCAGGAATTCCGACTTGGTCTCGGACTTGCGCTCGCCCTTCAGCGTGAGCGCGTTCTCCCGCACCTCGATCGACAGGTCGGCCTCGGTGAAGCCGGCGACCGCGACGGTGATGCGGTAGGCGTTCTCGCCGGTCCGCTCGATATTGTAGGGCGGGTAGGTGGGCGCAGCCTCGGCGCTGGCGAACTGGTCGAGCGCGGAAAACAGCCGGTCGAAGCCGACGGTCGAACGGTAGAGGGGCGCGAGATCGAACTGACGCATGACATATCCTCGTGTGAGCAACATGCAATTCCGGTCCGCCCCGAGGGGCCGGACCCGTCTTTCGTGCCGCCGGATGGCCGGCACAGACGAGATATCGGAGGGGGAAAATCGGGGTTCAAGACCCCGGCGCGTAGGGAAAAGTGAGATTTTTTCGCTACGCTCCCGCGGTGCATGAGGAGGGGCGATGAAGCGGTTCGAGCGAAAGGCCGGGGGTGAGCCGCTGCTCACCCTGCGCGACACGCCCGACAATCCGGTCCCGCCTGGCGGCACCCTGATCGCCGTGGGCACGCGCGACGATTGCACTTTGCGGGCGGCCTATTGGCAATCCGGAACGCGCACCTGCCGGGGCACGGTCTGCCTGCTCCAGGGGCGGGCCGAGTTCATCGAGAAGTACTACGAGACGATCCGCGATCTGCGCGCCCGCGGCTTCGCGGTGGTCGCCTTCGACTGGCGCGGACAGGGCGAGTCGGACCGGCGGGTGGACGACCCCCACAAGGGCCACGTCGCCCGGTTCGACGATTACCGGCTCGACCTGCGGGCCGTCGCCGAAGCCGTGCTGATGCCGCTCATGCCGGAGCCCCATGTCGGGCTCGCCCACTCGATGGGCGGATGCGTGGCTCTGCTCGTGGCGCTCGACGGCTGGCTGCCGTTCCGGCGCCTCGTGACGGTGGCGCCGATGCTGTCGATCCGGATGATCCGCTGGCCGGCCGGGGCATCCCTGCTGTCCCAGGGTCTGCACCGGCTCGGGCTCGGGGGCCGCTATATCCCGTTCGGCAAGCCGGTCTCGATCGCCACCAATCCCTATCCCGGCAACCGCCTGACGCGGGATCCCGTCCGTTACGCCCGCAACGCCGCGGCGGCCCGGCAGGTCGGCGCCGGCGCGGTCGGCGATCCGACGATCGCGTGGCTCGCCGAGTCGTTCCGGGCGATGGCGCGCCTGCGCGATCCGCGCGCCGCGCCGCGCATCACCCTGCCGACCCTGATCGTCGCCGCAGGCGCCGATCCGGTCTGCGGAACCCCCGACACCGAACGCTTCGCCGCGCGGCTCAAGGCCGGCCACATCCTGGTCCTGCCGGATTCCCGGCACGAGATCCTGTCCGAGCGCGATGCGATCCGGCAGGATTTCTGGGCGGCCTTCGAGGCGTTCGTGCCGGGCTCGCCCCTGCCCTCCCACGCGGAGGTCGCCACGCACGCCACCGCGGTGCCGGTGGCGTGACGGACGTCAGGGTTTCAAAAGGGCGAGCCCTTTTGCGGGTTCAGGGCAGAGCCCTGATGGGCTCGGGCGAAGCCCGATATCGGGGCCCCGCCCCGACACCCCGTCAAAGGGCTTTAGCCCTTTGGGATCCCGTGACGCTTCAGCCGCCGAGATCCGGGTCGATGTCGCGGGGGCGGACGAACCGGTCCAGACGTCCCTGCCCCGGGCCGATCTCGGCCCAGCTGTCCGTGTCGAAATCGATCACCACGTAGGCGGCGGTGGGGAATTCCAGCGCCAGGCGGTTGCGCACGGCGCGCGGCCCCTCCCCTGCGAAGTCCGAAGCCAGATCGCCCAACCCCGGATTGTGGCCGACGACGATCACCGTGGCGGCGCTGTCGGGCGCCGACTGGATCACCGTCAGAATTTGGTGCGCCGAGGCCTCGTAGATCTCGCGCTGCCAACGGATCTCGGGGTCGCCGAGCATGGCCGCCATCGCCTCCCAGGTCTCCCGGGTGCGCTGGGCCGTCGAGACCAGGGCAAGGTCCGGCCGCACGCCCTCCTCGGCGAGACGAGTCCCCACGGCCGGCGCGGCCCGCCGGCCCCGGTCGTTGAGCGGTCGGCCGTGATCGGCGACGCCCGCCGGGCGGTCCGACTTGGCGTGCCGCAACAGGATCAGCCTGCGCATGACGTCAGCCCCTGCAAGAATTTCGGACCGGCCTCGCGGTCTCGTGATGCCGGTTAGAGCGCTCTCCGCCGAAGTGGACACCGGTTCGGCGTAAGAGAGCGCGTCACAACAAAAGCTTGGCGCCGCGCACGATTGCAACGCGATGGGGCACGGCTCTAGCCGAAAGCGCGGTGCGCGTCAGCCGCCCCGCTGCTCGCGCCGCATCATGAAGGCGAGCTTCTCGAACAGGCTGACATCCTGCTCGTTCTTCAGGAGCGCCCCGTGCAGGGGCGGGATCAGCTTGCGGCCGTCCTGCTCGCGCAGGGTCTCTGGGGCGATGTCCTCGGACACGAGGAGCTTCAGCCAGTCGAGCAACTCGGAGGTCGAGGGCTTCTTCTTGAGGCCCGGCACCTCGCGCATCGCCAGGAAGGTCCGCAGGGCCTCCTCGACGAGGCGGTGCTTGATGCCCGGATAGTGCACGTCCACGATTCGCTGCAGCGTCTCGGCATCGGGGAACGTGATGTAGTGGAAGAAGCAGCGGCGCAGGAACGCGTCCGGCAATTCCTTCTCGTTGTTCGACGTGATGATCACGATCGGCCGCCGCACGGCTTTGACGGTCTCGCCGGTCTCGTAGACGTGGAATTCCATCCGATCGAGTTCGGTGAGCAGGTCATTGGGGAACTCGATATCAGCCTTGTCGATCTCGTCGATCAGCAGGACCGGGCGCTCGGGCGCCGTGAACGCCTCCCAGAGCTTGCCGCGCCGGATGTAGTTGGCGATGTCCGAGACCTTCGGGTCGCCGAGCTGGGAATCCCGCAGCCGCGAGACCGCGTCGTACTCGTAGAGCCCCTGCTGCGCCTTGGTGGTGGACTTGATGTTCCAGACGATCAGCGGCGCGTTCAGCCCCTTGGCAATCTCCTCGGCCAGCACGGTCTTGCCGGTGCCGGGCTCGCCCTTCACGAGGAGCGGCCGTTCGAGCACCACGGCGGCGTTGACCGCTGCCGTGAGGTCGGGGGTCGCGACGTAGGACTCGGTGCCGGAAAAGCGCATCGCGGTCTCGGAGAGAGGGGCCTGGGAGAACGGGTAACGCGGGGTGCGGGCGGGCCGCAAGCGGTTGACGGCGCGGCTTCGCTGACAGCGCCTGTCCCACCCACCCTCTCATCCTGAGGTGACCGCGTCAGCGGGCCTCGAAGGAGGGCTCCAGCCAGCCGCGCGATTCCTGGAGGGCTCCTTCGAGGCCTTCGCTACGCTACGGCACCTCAGGATGAGGCTGAGGATCGGATCCTCGAGCTTTTCCTTGGGCCTTCCTCAGCCCTTCTCGTGCCAGACGCAGTTCCGGGCCAGGATCTCCAGGTTCACGTCCGACTTCTGCGGCTGCGGCAGGGTCTTGCCGTCCATGGCGAGGTCGATCTTGATCTCGACCTGACCCTTCGCCTCGGCCGTGCGGCGGGAGAAGTAGCAATATTGCTGGTAGGGCTGATCGGCGTTGTCCTTGAAGTTCCAGCCGGTCACGATCTGCCCGTCGAGATAGGGCACCTGCTTGAACACCGTGAAGGTGGTGTTCACCGCAGCCTTCGAGGCCGGGGTGGCGTCACTGCCGAGCTGCGCCCGTGTGGGGGTCGGTGACCCGGTGGCGGCCTTGGGCAGACCTTCGAGTTTGAGCGTGTTGTCGGTGAGCGTGACCTCGCCCTTGGTCTTGAGCGTCACGTCCGAGAGCGCGGCCTGCATGGCGGAGGCGATCTTCTCCGCCGCCGTATCGAACTGGTTGAGCGTGGCCCAGCCATAGGCTGCCGCGCCGACGCCAATTCCGGCGAGGCACAGGAAGGCGCCGAAGCCCAAGGCCCGGAACAGGAAGGCCCGGGCCGCGACGTAGCTCGAATCCGCCCGCAGGCGGGAATTCACCTGCTGAGCGAGGGCGACGTTCTCGGGGGTTCCGCCGGCGACGTAGTTCATGCGCCCGCTCCCGCGGCTGGCAGGGTCTGGCCCGGAGCGTTCTGCCCGGGCAGGGCCTGCTGGCCCGGAACCGGCCGGTTCATCGGGATGACCGCCCCGGAGGCGTTGGCCGCCCGGGGCAGGATCGGCTCAGGGTTCGAGCGCAGCGCGTCGGCGATCGCGTCCAGCATGTAGGGGGCGGCCTCCGGGTTCACGGCGGCGCCGAGGTCGTCCTCATCCATGAAGGTCCGGCGGGTCGAGACCGCGCAGAGCGCCAGGATCGTCGACGCGAAGGCGGCGCAGATGGCCGGCACGAACACGAAGATCCGCAGGAAGGCGTGGACCTGACTCTCGGTCACGTCGATCGGATCGACGCCGTACACCATGGCGGTGAAGGAGTGGAGCTGCGAGCGGTTGACCGCGTTGCGGTAGCCCTGCTCGGCATCGGCAACGCGCCGGTCGGCGGCGCCGGGATCGAGCGCCGCGCGGGCCTTGCGGGCCTCCTCGAGGTTCTTGACCAGGGCAGCGCGGTCGGTCGAAGCCTTGCTGACTTGCGCCGACAGGGCCGCCACCCGCGGGTCGGCGAGGCATTTCAGGTTCTGGTACGACCGGCCCTTGCTGTTGGTGCCGAAGACCCGCTCGCAGCGCTGGGCCGGCAGGCCGGCGAGCTGCTGGGCGTTGTCGGCGGCGCGCTTCTCGATCTGGTCGAGTTCGGCCGTGTACTGGGCGACGCGCTCGTCCGCCGCCTTGATCCGGTCGCCGATCGTGGCGCGGTCGGCCTGGGCGTCCTTGAGGGCCGTCTTGGCCTTGGCGGCCTCCATCAGCCGGGGATGGAACATCATCTCGCCGAGCTGCGACACCGACTTGGTGGTCACGCCGGCGGCGAAGATGATGCCGAGCACCGCCAGCCCGCGCACGAAATGCGAGCGCTGCGTGCGGGCCAGGATGCCCAGCGGCACCCGGCACAGCTCCACCGCGGCGTAGACCAGGGGGGCCAGCAGCATGAAATAGAAGGCGTGCCAGTCGCCGTCGCTGTAGACGCCCGCGAACAGCCACGCGCCCCAGAGCGAGGCGCCGATCACCATGAACTCGACGAGGTAGGCGATCGCCACGTAGCCCCATTTGACGCGGTAGCCCCGATCGACGTGACGCTGATGGCGCCAGCGGTCCGATTCGAGCCTCCACTCGCGCTCCTCGCGCTTGCGGTCGCGGTTGGGGGGCGCTTTGGGACCGGCAAAGATCGATTTGATGGAGATCATCGGCCTCAACACTTCCATCGGGTCCGGTCCCGGGCACAGCCAGCCGAGTTTAACCCCGGTTTAACTCCTGCGTGTATGCGCGCATTGTGCCGATTTTAGGCCGCCGCGCACGCCTGCACTGTACGATACCGGGCCCGCCGCCCGGGTGGCGGAAATGTCTCACCCGATTCATGTATCCGGCTTGTGTCGCAGCACACCTGAACCTGGCAGGAATTCGTTTGCTCCCCGTCGGCCTGGGACCCATGATCGCGAAGCCGTGATCGGCACCCCCGCCGCCGCCAGAGACGAGGTTCGATCCCACGCCGATGCCAGAGGTCCATCCGGGTTCCTACAAGGAAGCGATCCTGTTCCTCGTCACCGCGGGGATCGTGGTGCCGCTGTTCCACCGCCTGCGGATCTCGCCGGTGCTCGGCTTCATCGGCGCCGGCGCCCTGCTCGGACCCTACGGCCTCGGCCGTCTGGCGGAGGCCTATCCGTTCGTCCACCTCTTCACCATCGGCAACCGGGCCGAGATCTCCCATCTCGCCGAGTTCGGCGTGATCTTCCTGATGTTCATGATCGGGATCGAGCTGTCCTGGGAGCGTCTGCGGACCCTGCGGCGGCTGGTCTTCGGCCTCGGCTCGCTGCAGGTCGGCTGCTCCACGCTGATCCTGGCGATGATCCTCTACGGGCTCAACGTGCCGCTGGTCGGCGCCGCGATCGTGGGGATCGGGCTCGCGCTCTCCTCCACCGCGGTGGTGCTGCCGGTCCTGGCCGAGCAGAAGCGGCTCAACGCGCCCACGGGGCGCACGAGCTTCGCGGTGCTGTTGTTCCAGGATCTGGCGGTGGCGCCGGCCCTGTTCGCCATCGCGGTGCTCGGCCGCGACGATGGGGGCGACAAGGGCTGGGCGCTGGCCATGGCGCTGGGCCAGGCGGCGGTGGCGCTGGTGCTGATCGTGATCGCGGGCCGCCTCGCCCTGCGCCCGCTGTTCCAGCTCGTGGCGCGCACGCGCTCGACCGAGCTGTTCATGGCGGCCTGCCTCCTCGTCATCGTCGGCACGGCGCTGACCGCGGCGGCGAGCGGCCTGTCGATGACGCTCGGCGCCTTCGTGGCGGGCCTGCTGCTCGCCGAGACCGAGTACCGCCGGGCGATCGAGGCGACCATCGACCCGTTCAAGGGCCTGCTGCTCGGCGTGTTCTTCGTCTCGGTGGGGATGAACCTCGATCCGGCTCAGCTCATGGCGACCCCGGGCGCGATCCTGGGTCTCGCCCTGGCGCTGGTCGCCATCAAGGGGGCCGTGGTGGTGATGGCGGCGCCGGTGATGAAGATCCCCCGGCCGGTGGCGATCGAGACGGCCCTGCTGCTCGGGCCGGGCGGGGAATTCGCCTACGTGCTGATCGGCGGCGCCATGGCGACCGGGCTGGTGCCCGAGGAGGTCGGGGCCGCCGCCCTGGTGGTGACCACCGTCACGATGATCATGATCCCGGCGCTCGCGGCGGTCGGCCGGCGGCTCAAGCAACGGGCGACCGCCCAGGCCCAGGCCGCCGCGGGGGCGCAGACACCGCTTCCCGAGAAGGTGGAGAACCGGGTGATCGTCGCGGGCTTCGGCCGCGTCGGCCGGCAGGTCGGCGAGATGCTGGAGAAGCACAAGATCCCGTATCTCGCCCTCGATTCGGACCCCGCCCGGGTCGCCGAGCAGCGCCGCACCGGGAAGCCGGTCTATTTCGGCGATTCCGGCAACACCGAGATCCTGCGCCACTGCGATATCGCCTCGGCGCGCGCCCTGGTGGTGACGCTCGACAGCCCCCGGGCGGTCGAGGCGGCGGTGACGGCGGCCCGCGCCGAGCGGCCGGACCTGACCATCGTGGCCCGGGCCCGCGACGCCCGCCACGCCACGGCGCTCTACGAACTCGGGGTCGACGACGCGGTGCCGGAGACGATCGAGGCCTCGCTGCAACTGTCGGAGGCGGTGCTGGTCGATGTCGGCGTGCCGATGGGGCTCGTCATCGCGTCGATCCACGAGCGGCGGGACGAATACCGCGCCCTGCTCAAGAAGCGCGAGAACGAGGCCAAGCCGATCTTCCGGGCCCGCCGCACCGTGGGCAAGACCCTGGGCAAGCCGCCGGTCAAGCGGGAGCCGGAGCCCCAGGCGGCGGCCGGCCAGGAGGCGTGAGCCGGCTTTTTCGAAAGTCGGAAGCCACCGTCTGGGCTGATGCTCTCAGCCCAGGCCCAGCCGGCTGCCGGACCCAGAGGAATGACCGCGCGCTGGATTTGGTCGATCGACGGACGGCTTCAACTGCGCCCTTGCGCCGATCCGGTGCGTTCTGACCCAGACATAGCGTAGTCGCCTGTGGCGCGGATGGGCAACTGGGGAGACGTACCCCTGCGACCGTGTCGACCCGCAGGCAGCACGATATCGTATCGGTTTGGACGTATGAAAACAATGATTTTTTTAATATACGTTGGTTTTATTTGTTTTTGGATGTATTTATTAGGCGAAATATTAGAATAACGTTGAAATGTCGAACTGATAATGATGTATTCGCGGGACGATGGGGTCTCACCGGAGTCTTGATTGCGGATGCGAGTTGTTAAATATTTTTTATCACTGTAACGTGTCTCCGGAGGGCCGGTCAGTATCGGTCGGCGAGCCTCATGAGGGCCGGAACATGTATCCTGACGGTGATGGCTGCGCATCGAATGCGACCGACCGCGACGAAAGACCAGCCGTCGCGCTGCTGGCTCGATCCGATCGGGCCGGGCCGCATCGGGCGGGGCCGCCATGTATGAAGGGGATGGCCGGTTCCCCCGGATCGGCGGAAAGCGCGATATCTCCGCTTACGCGACGCTGAAGATGAGCACCGACGAAGTGCCGCCCGGCGCGCGCTTCGATTACTGGATCGAAACCGCCGATCCATGTTCGGCGGTTTCGAGTTCGTGGACGTGGAGCGGAAGGGGTTTCACGCCGCACTGAACGCGCTGACCGTCGATAATCTCGCGATCGGTCATTACGTCGGCACGCCGCACGCCATGAGCCGGGCGAAGTCGCACATCCGATCCTCGGATAACGATACCTATCTCGTCATCCTCGCCTCCGAGCGGGTCTTTAATCTGGAGCACGGCCGATACTGCAGGTCCAGCCCCGGCGGGATCTCGCTCATGGACAACACCCAGCCCTTTCTGGGTGCCCATCCGGAGGGCCTGGACATCATCAACGTCTTCATCCCGCGGGCTGTGCTGGAGCAGGCGGTCGGGCCGGCCCGGTCCCTGACGGGCCTGTCGATCGACGCGACGCAGACGAGCTTTCCCATCATCGCCTCATACCTCGCGTCGCTGATCAAGCACGGCGCGACGCTCGATCCGGATCGGCAGGCGCGGATGGCCGCGGTCGCCGTCGAGCTCATCGCGGCGGGCTTCTCCGAGAAGCTGCAAACCGATCCACCCCGGTCTCTGAGCGCCGCCGCGATCGTAAGCCGGGCGCAGGCCTTCATCACCGAGCACATCGGCGTCGAGGGCCTGTCGATCAACGACGTCGCGGCTGCGCTCAACATCTCGGTCCGCCGGCTTCAGGAGGTGGCGAGCGCGGAGAACATCGCGCTGATGGACTGGATGTGGGAGCGGCGTCTGCAATTGGCGCGCACGAAGCTCGCCGATCTGGCCCACATCTCCGTGCCGGTCGGGCTCATTGCGTATCAATGCGGGTTCGCCAGCCAGGCGCATTTCTCCCGCCGCTTCAAAGAGCGGTTCGGGCACACGCCGACGGAGTACAAGGCCGCGTCCAGCTTCACGCGGGCCGCGCAAACGACGCGGCCTTGGCTGTCCGCCTCACGGTGAACGGATCGGCGCACAGAGGCCGCGGGTTTTCGTCAGACGAAGGCGGGCTGCGCCTCTGTGACCTTGGGGCGCCGCACCACGCGGTTGCGCGTCGCCGGCTCGAACCCCTCGGCGAAGCTGCATCGGTAGACCAGCTCATCGGCGGGCCCCAGGCCGGTGACGAGCGGCACCGTCACGGTGTCGCCGGAGAAGCGCCAGCCGCGCGCGCCCTTATCCCAGTAAAGCCAGACCGTGCCGGGATGGCCCCGCAGGGTGAACACGGCGGCCTTGCGCGACAGGGCCTGCACCGTCCGCGGGACGTACATGCCCTTGTCGCGATAGGCCTCCCGGGTCGCCGCGGGCTGACGGTCCATGAAGGTGTTGCGCACCAACTGAATCGTCGCCCCCGGCTTCCCGAGAAACCGCTTGAATTCCGTCAGATTCCGCAGGATGACCGCCATTGCAGGCCTCCTCGCTTGTCCTGTGCGGACCGCGTCGCCGCGTCCGCACCCACTCGATCCATCGAGTTGAGCGATTCCCATGACGGATTGCGTGACTGCCCGAGGGGTGCTGCGGCACATATCAACAGATTCGACGACTTATACCCAGATTTTGCGAGTCGAGAGCCCGGAGAGACTCGCGGGGGTGCCGAAATCGACTCGGGCTTCGGCGCTGAATCTTGTCGACCATTCGCGAAGACTCGCGGTCGCTGACGGAAAGTCCAGAGCAGCTTGGGGCCGGTGGTTTCGATTCGCCTGGACTTGACCCGCATCGCCAACTGGCGCGTTTGTCTCGGATGCTGCTGCAGTTCTTCACGGCCCTGCGAGACGCCAAGGTCCCCGTCTCCCTGAGGGAGTACCTCACGCTGCTGGGCGGCCTCGACCAGGGGCTGGCCGGGCACGAGGTCGAGGCCTTCTACTTCCTGTCGCGCACGGCCTTGGTGAAGGACGAGGCGCATCTCGACCGGTTCGACCGGGTGTTCGGTACGGTGTTCAGGGGGCTGGAGACCCTCGGCGAGGCGGTCGAGCCGACGCCCATTCCCGAAGAGTGGCTGCGCAAGCTCGCGGAAAAATACCTGACCGAGGCCGAGAAGGCGGAGTTGAAGGCGCTCGGCTGGGACAAGCTGTTCGAGACCCTCAAGCAGCGGCTGGCCGAGCAGAAGGGGCGCCATCAGGGCGGCTCCAAGTGGATCGGGACCGGCGGGACCTCGCCGTTCGGCGCCTACGGCTACAATCCCGAAGGGATCCGCATCGGCCAGGACGGAAACCGCAACTTCCGCGCCGTGAAGGTCTGGGACAAGCGCACGTTCAAGGATCTCGACGACGATCGCGAAATCGGCGCGCGCACCATGCGCCTCGCGCTGCGGCGCCTGCGCCGCTTCGCCCGGGCGGGGGCGGCCGAGGAACTCGACCTCGACGGCACGATCCGCGCGAGCGCCCGCCAGGGCTACATCGACGTGAAGTTGCGGCCGGAGCGGCGCAACGCCGTGAAGGTGTTGCTGTTCCTCGATGTCGGCGGCTCGATGGACTGGCATATCGAACAAGCCGAGGCTTTGTTCTCGGCGGCGCGCTCGGAGTTCAAGCATCTCGCGCATTACTACTTCCACAACTGCCCCTACGAGGCGGTCTGGACCGAGAACCGGCGGCGCCACGAGGCGCAGACGCCGCTGCTCGACGTGATCCGCACCTATGGCAGCGACTACCGGCTGATCTTCGTGGGCGACGCCTCGATGAGCCCCTACGAGATCGCCGCGCCCGGCGGCGCGGTCGAGCACTGGAACGCGGAGGCCGGCGCCGTCTGGATGCAGCGGCTTCTCGACCATTTCCCGAAGGCGGCCTGGCTCAACCCAGTGCCGGAGACGCACTGGGGCTACACGCAGTCGATCGGCATGGTGCAGCGGCTGGTCTCGGGCCGGATGTTCCCGCTGACCCTGGAGGGGCTCGACGCGGCGGCACGGGCGCTGGTGCGGTAGGGATCGTGGATGGGCTGATCGTGGTGGCTCGGGTGACCGGGCCTTGGAGGTCGCCCGCTGACATGGGTCTGGCATGGGCAGGACGCGTTCTGCCAGGACAGCGGCAGTGTCCTCTTTCACAGGGGTGGCCGGTTTCGTATCTCGCGCGTGAAGAAGGAGCAGCCGGCTCCGTGCTTCTCAGCCGTCTGTGGTCTGCGAAATTCACATATCTGCGTCGGACACTCAGGTCGTGGGAGAGCGCGGCGTGCCCCCTCTCCGGTGCGCGCAAGCGGATCTACACGTCTCCACCAGACGCCAAGGATTTGAGAAACAAGCGCGTTTCCCCTCCCCACAAGGGGGAGGAGACAGCGTCGGCGCAGGTGGGTGAAGACCGCAGTTCACACGGGAGAGGGGCCCCGCGCTTTTTCAAGCCGGCGGCCGAGCCTGCCCAAACCTGAAACCTCTGTATCCTGTAGCTCTGAGGGGACGAGGAGGAGCGCATCGAGCCTTGGCGCTTGAGTCAGCGGGCCGAGGCCTCGCGAAGCGCGACAGCGTCCCCCTTCTCCCAGGCCTCAGGCCAGGCATTCACATCGCTGTCCGCGATGAAACGGCCGCTTTCGATGTCCGCCCTCGCGATTGCCAGAAGGGCCGCTCGCGCTGCCGGGTCATCTCCCCAGGAGGCGCCGGCTTCCGGTTCTGCCGGAGTCCAACCGTCGTCACGCGCGCTCATCTTGAATCGCGGCGTTCCGCTTCAGCACGGGACGCGATCCTACCCCTGCTGCGTCGGGGTCGTCACCACGAGCCCGTCGAGCGCCGGGGTGATCTTGATCTGGCAGGACAGGCGGGAATTCTCGCGCACGTCGCTGGCGAAATCGAGCATGTCCTGCTCCATATCCTGGGCCTTGCCGACCGCCTCGATCCAGTCCGCCGAGACGTAGACGTGGCAGGTGGCGCAGGCGCAGGCGCCGCCGCATTCCGCGTCGATGCCCGGCACGTTGTTGCGCAGTGCCGTCTCCATCACGGTCGCGCCGACACTGCCTTCGACGGTCCTTTCCGTCCCGGCGTGGTCGACGTAGGTGATCTTGGGCATGCTGGGGCTCCGGGCTCGCGTCGGGCGAAATCAGTCCAACGGGCGGCGTGACTGATTGGCGGTTGAACCCACGGAATGCAAGCGCGGCGATTGACACCCGTCCCGGATCGATCGCCGCATCGCTGCACCCCTGTTTCCGGAACGGCCCGCGACCTTATGGATGGCGGCCTTGCCCTCAGGCGCGGCCGTCCGCGATCGCGCGCAGCGCCGTGTCGACCGCTTCCGCGAGGTCGTCGACACCCCCATGTCCCTCCCCCCGCAGGCGCGTCTCCGCGGCATCCGCCAGTGCATGGACCCGCGTGGCTCCGACGCCCGCGGCCGAGCCCTTCAGGGTATGGGCGAGGTCGGCGCGCTCAGGCCGCGACAGGTCCGGATCGGCCAGCCGGGGCAGGATCGACCGGCACTGGTCGGCGAACAGCGCCAGGACCTCGCGGGCGAGATCGGCGTCGCCTCCGGTCTGGGCGTCGAGGGCCGCCCGGTCTATCGCAGGACCGACCGAACGGTCGATCGGCGGTGCGCCGGAGCCGTTGGATTCGGTGTTCTCTGGGGATTGCGGATCTGATCCACACAATTCACCCCCTGATTCGCCGGTCGGGGATCGCGCCGGACCCCTTCCCTGCGGCACGATGCGGGCGCGGTGAGCGGCAGGGTCGGTAACCATTCGGTTAACGTTTTCTGGGGCTGACCGGGACTCGGGTATCGGCAATCGCTGCTCAGGTCTAATCTTGTAATGGTAAACGGGGCGTTGCGTCTCCGGCATCAGCCTCCCCCGAGGTGCCGGTGAACCCGTGTCACGAGGCGTTGAATGGCGACCGAGAAGAAGCTGAAGGACCCGGCCGAGGCCGCGCTCTCTGCGATTGAGCAGGCGCTGAACCTCGACGCCCTGACGCCGACCGGCCTCGACGGCCGCGCTGAGCCGCGCCTGCCCGATGTCGGCGATACCGATCCCCTGCGCGACGGGGGGATGGACGCGGCTGGCCGGACCATGCCGCCACGCCTGGACCTCGACCCACCGCTCGCCTCCGACCTGCCCCCGCCCGGCCTCGAGCGCCCGCGCCGGGAAGGCGGCCTCCTGCCGCCCGACCGGTCGCTTGTCGCCAACGACGACCGGCGCAACATCGGCATCCTGCAACAGACTCTGCGGGTGCGCTCCTCGCCCAAGCCGTATCTCGTCGCGCTCGCGGCCGGCCTCGCCTGGATCGGCCTCCTCGTGCTGGTCGCCTGGATCAAGTCCGAGGGCGATCTGCGCGGCGTCGTCGCGGGGCTCACGGCGCTTCAGGCGAGCGTCGGCGCCGCTGCGCTGCTCGGACCCGTGGTGCTGTTCGTGATCGCCGCCATGCTGGCGGTGCGCGCGCAGGAGATGCGCCTCGTCGCCCGGGCAGTCGGCGAGGTCGCGGTGCGGCTCGCCGAGCCCGAGAGCTTCTCGACCGACGCGGTCCTGACCATGTCGCAGACCGTGCGCCGCGAGGTGGCCGCCGTGGGCGACGGCGTCGAGCGGGCGCTGGCCCGCGCGGGCGAGTTGGAGACCCTGGTGCGCGGCGAGATCGCCACCCTGGAGCGCGCCTATTCCGACAACGAGATCCGCATCCGCTCCCTCGTGGAGGAGCTGGTGGCGCAGCGCGAGGCGATCGTCACCAACGCCGACCGGGTGCGCAACGCCATCACCGGCTCGCATCAGAGCCTGAGCCAGGAGCTGGAGGGCGCCTCCGACCGGATCGTGACGGCCCTGACCGGCGCGGGCGAGCGCGTGACCGGGGCCCTCGAGACCCGCGGCGCCGCCATCACGGATTCCCTCGGTGAGGCCGGGGACCGGGTGGTCGGCCTGATGACCGCCCGCGGCAGCGACCTGATCGACACGCTGACCGCCACCAGCGAGGCGGTGCGCGGCACCCTTCAGGAGGTCGGCGCGGGCCTGACCCACGCCTTCGAGAGCCGGGCCGGCGAGGCGACCGGCGCCTTCGAGGCCGCCGGCACCGCCCTGGCGGGCCGTCTCACAGAGAATGCCGGCACCCTGGCCCGGAGCCTGGAGGAGACCGGCGCGCAGGTCGGGGCGGCGTTGGAGCGCCAGGCCAGTGCGGTGCGCGAGAACTTCGAGCGCTCGGCAACCGGGCTGGAGAGCGTGTTCCTGTCGCGCGGCTCCGAGCTGACCGACCGGTTCGGCGCGATGGGCGCCGAGATCACGGCGCGCTTCGCCGAGACCGGCTCGGCCCTCGCCCAGGACATCGCCGGCCGCGGCACGGCGCTTCGGGCCGAGATCGAGACCACGGGTCTGTCGGTCGCCGAGGCGATCGAGGGCCGCGGACGCGACGCGCAGGCTGCCCTGGCGCTTGCAGCCGGCGGTGCCGGCGACGCCCTGTCGGCCCGGGCCGGCATCGTCCGCGACGAGCTGATCGGCGCCGCCGAGCGGATCGCCGACGCGCTGACGGAGCGCGGCAGTGCCGTGGCCGAACGCATGGACGGCGTCGCGGCGCGGCTCGACGAGACCGTGACGGTGCGGGCGGCCGATCTGGAGACGCGGGTCGCCGCTGCGGCGGAGCGCGCCGGGAGCGGCATCGCGCAGCGGACCGACACGGTCGCGGCCAGCCTGGAAGCCGCCTTCGCGGCCCTGGGCCGGGGCTTCGAGACCGGCGCGGCCGGCGCGGTCCAATCCCTGCGCGGCACGGTCGAGGGCCTGTCGGTCGAGATCGACGACCGTACCGCCGAGGCGGTCGCGGCGCTCCGGCGCGGCGCCGAGGCGGCCACCACCGCCCTGCACGGGACCACCGAGGCCGCCACCGGTGCGGTCGAGGCCCGGACTCTCGAAGCTGTCCGGGTCATGGAGCGGCGGGTCGCCGAGTCCGCCGCTGCCCTGGCGACGCGGACCGAGGAAGCCGCCGAGGCGCTGCGCGCCGCCGCCGAGCAGACCGGCACCGCCGCCGAGGCTCAGACCCGGGACGCCGCCGCGCGTCTCGCCGCGACCCTGGAGACCCTGCGCACCGCCTCGACCGAGGTGGCGAGCACCGTCGAGGCCGAGACCGCCGCCCTCATGGCCCGGTTCCTCGAAGCCGCCGACCGCGCCGGCACGGATCTCGGAACCCGCGGCACGGAGGCGGTCTCGGCCGTCCGCGCCGCCCTCGACGACCTCAACCGCGAACTCGCCGCCCGCACCGGCGACGCCACCGGCAGCCTCGCCGAGGCCGCTCGCGCGATCTCGGCCGACCTCGCCGCCCGGATCGGCGAGATGGAGGCGGCCTTCGGCGAACAAGGACGGAGCGTCGCCGAGCTGCTCGCCGGCCACGCAGACGAGACCCAGACCCGGATCAGCGGCACGGGCCGCGACATCGTGCTCGCCGTGGCGAGCCAGGGCGCGCGCATCGCCGACACCCTCAGCCAGACCGGTGCGAGCTTCGCCGAGACCGCCGACGGCCGCGTCCGGGCGATCGACGAGACCCTGGGCAACCGCCTCGCCGCCCTGCAGGAAACCATCGCCCGCGGCGACATCCTGGCCGACCGGATCGGCCGCGACACCGCGGCGCTCGGCGAGACCGTCGGCGCCCGGTTGGAAGAGATGGACCGCCTGCTGACCGGCAAGGGTCAGGCCGTCGCCGAGACGATCACCGCCCGCGCCCACGAGGCCGGCAGCCTGATCGAGACCCATCTCGGCAGCCTGGAGGAGCGCTCCGCGAAGCGGGCCGCCGAGATCGGCGCGGCCGTGGCGGAACTTGTCGGCCACATCGACAGCCACCTCGGCAACCGCGCCACCGCGGTGGACGAGACCCTGCGCGCCCGCACCGACGAGATGGCGCGCATCATGGCCGAGGGGCATCGCGGCCTCATGGAGATGCTGGAGGGCCGCACCTCCGGGCTCGGGCAGGACATCGCCCGGCACACGGGCGAGATCGCCCGCCGGATCGAGGAGAGCGCCGGTCAGTTCGATACCGGCGTGGTCAGCCGCCTCCAGGCGATTGCCGAGGCGCTGGACGAGCGCGCCCGCCTCGTGGACGAAAGCTTCGGCGTCCAGGCCTTCGAGACGATCCGCGTCATCGAGGCCCGCACCCGCGCGGTCGACGAGGAACTGGCCGGCCGGACCCGCGACCTCGTCGCGACGATCACCGACCGGACCGGCGGCCTCGACGGCGCCATGGCCGAGCGCGTCCGCGCCCTCAAGGCGACGATCGAGGAGGCCACGACCGGCCTCGAGACCGCCCTGTCGACCCGCGGCGAGGCGCTTGTCCGTCTGGTCGACGAGCGCACCGAGAGCGCCGACGCGACGCTCGCTGCCCGCGCCGAGTCCGTCCGTGCCGCCTTCGCGGAGCGCGCCGATCAGCTGGCCCGCGAGATCGACCAGCGCATCGCGGCCCTGTCGGGTGAGTTCGACGAGAAGGGCCGTGCCGTGTTCGGTGCGATCGGCGGCCGGATCACCGAGCTCGCCCGCCTGTTCGACCGTGGCGGCACGTCGCTGTCCGAGCTGATCGACCAGCGCGGCGAGAGCGTGCTGGCCAAGCTCCAGCAGACCATCGCGGATGCCGAGCGGATGCTCAATGACGGCGAGGGCCGCCTGGGCCACACCCTGTCGAGCCGCACCGCCGACATCAGCGGCCTGCTCGACGACGGCGTGCGCACGGTCCACACCCTGTTGGACGACCGCACCAACCAGATCCGCGTGATGCTGGACGGCCATGCCGGCACCCTGGCCGCCACCCTCGACGGCCGCATGGGCCCGATCAACGAGGCGCTGGACGGCCGCGGCCAGGCGCTGATCGCCGCCCTCGACGGCGCCTTCGGCACCGCGACCGGCGCCCTGGACGACCGGACCCATCAGCTCGGCAGCCTGTTCGACGAGCGGCTCGGCCACCTCGAGTCCCTGGTCGAGGGGCGCGGCAACCGCCTGGCCGACACGCTCACCGCCCGGGCTCAGGCCCTGCGAACCCTGTTCGAGGAGGCCCAAACGGCCCTCGATGCCCTGGTCGAGGGCGGCGGTGGCCGCTTCGCCGCCACGGTCGATGCCCGCATCCAGTCCCTGCGCACGGTGCTGGAGGAGGCCCCGGCCGCCGTCTCGGCCCTGGTCGAGACCCGCGAGCGCCAGCTCGCCGCCACCCTCGATGCGCGCACGCAGCGTCTCCAGACCCTGTTCGAGGAGGCGCAGGCCGGCCTGCGCGACCTCGTGGACGGGCGCGGCCAGCAGGTCGCCGACGCCATCGCGGCCCGGACCGACAGCCTGCGCACGACCCTCGACGCGGCGCCCGCCCAGATGGCGGACGTGCTCGACAACCGCCTGTCCGATCTGCAGGGCCTGTTCGAGCGGGCGCAGGGCGAGATCGACCGCCTGGTGGACACCCGCGGTCGCCAGATCGCCGGCACGATCGAGCACCGGACCCAGGCGCTTCAGGCGACCATCGACAAGGCGCATCCCGCGATCGCGGGCCTGCTGGAGAGCCGCGAGACTCAGCTCGCCGAGACTCTCCGCGAGCGGACGGGCGAATTGCAGGCCCTGTTCGACCGGGTGCAGAACCGCCTCGGGGCGATCGTCGAGGGGAGTGGCCGCGACGTGTCCGAGCGGGTCGATGCCCGGGTTGCGGCTCTGCGGACCACGTTCGAGGAGGCCCGGGCGGCGATCGAGGGGCTGCTCGACGACCGCAGCCAGGCCCTGCTCGACACCGCCCAGGGCCGCACCGGCGCGCTGGTCGAGGTGTTCGACACCCGCCTGCGCGCCCTCGACGGCGTCGTGCAGGACCGCACGGCGTCCCTGGCGCAGGCCGTGTCGGCGCATAGCGAGGCCCTGGCTCAGGGCGTCGATGCCCGCGCCGATGCCTTCACCCAGCGCATCGACAGCCGGATGCGGCTGTTCGCGACCCTGGTGGCGCAGCGTGCCGACACCCTGGCCAATGCCTTCGACGACCGCCACGACGCCTTCGCGAGCCTCGTGGACGAGCGCACCGCCACACTCGTCGCCGCCCTCGACGAGCGGGCGCGCGCCCATGCCGAGCAGGTCGACGTCCACAATGCGGCTCTGGCTGAGACGCTCCGTCGGCGCGAGGACGCCCTGGCCGGCCTGATCGACGAGCGCGTCGAGGCGTTGGGGGCTGCGTTCGAGCGGCGTACCGACGCCCTGGGTGCCCTTGTCGATACCCGCGGCGAGGCCCTGTCGCGCCGCCTGGCGGAGAGTGCCGAGGCTTTGGTGCGTGCCATCGAGGACCGGGGCGGCGCGCTGCTCACCGGTCTCGACCAGAGCGGGCGCACCGTCGGCGATGCGTTGGAAGGCCATGTCGAGCGTCTGCGCGGCGCCATCGACGGGCCGATGCTCGACCTCGCGCGTGCCCTGGCCGATCGGGCCGAGGCGATCGAGCGGGCGCTGTCGGAGACCGGCATGCCGCTGGCCGACAGCCTGCGGGAGCGGACCGAGGAGCTGGCCGTGCAGTCGCGGGCCTCGGCCGAGCTGCTGCGCGCCGCCATCGAGGACGGGGCCGGCCGCACCCTCTCGGAACTGTTCGACACCAATGACCGGATGGGCCGCGAACTCGGCAGCCTGCTCCATCGGATCGAGGCCGCCAACACGGCGCTCAGCGACCTCGTCGCCGGGGCCGACACCAATCTCGGCGCGATCGAGCGGGGCCTCGCCGGCCGGATCGAGCAGGTCCAGGCAGCCCTGGAGCGCATCGCGGCCGAGACCGGCCGGGCGAGCGCCGGCGTCTCGTCCCAGGTCGAGGCCCTGCGCGGGGCCGCCGATGGGGCGCTGAGCGAGGCTTCCCGCCTCGCCGAGACCCTCGACGGCCGCGGCCGCTCGCTCGCGGAGCAAACCGGCGCGCACGTCGCGGCCCTCGATCGGGCCGCCGTGTCGCTCGCCGCCATCGAGGAGCGGCTGGGCGCGACCCTCTCGGGCCGCGAGACGGCGCTGACCGAGGCGCTGGCCGCTTTCGAGACCCGCGCCGCCGCCCTGGAGGAGAACGGCAAGGCTCTGGAGCGGACGATCGAGCAGACCCTGCGCGCCGCCGAGGAACGGGCGCGCAGCGTCGGCGAGACGCTGACCCGGACCGCGGAGGGCGCCGGCGCCTCGGTGACCAGCGCCTTCGCCGACCTGAAGGACAGCGCCAGCGCCGAGGGCGAGAAGGCCGCCCAGGGCGTGCGGCAGGCGATCGAGGAAGCGGCGCGCGACATGCGCACCGGCTTCCAGGAGGCCCAGGCCAGCTTCGGCGACTCCTTCTCGGCCCTGCGCGATATGGCGGGCTCGATCCGTGGCGAACTCGACGCAACCCGCGCCGAACTCGCCAAGGGCGTGCTCGACCTGCCCCGCGAGACCCAGGATGCCACCGGCGAGATGCGCCGGGTGGTCTCCGACCAGATCAAGGCGCTCAACGAGCTCTCGTCCCTGGTCTCCCGCTCCGGCCGCTCGGTCGACGTCGCTCAGCCGCAGGCGCAGCGGCGGGCCGCGGAGGGCGGTGGTCGTGCCGTCGCGGCGCCCGCTGCTTCCCAGCCTGCGCCCCTCGCCGCCTTCGCGTCGGCGCCGCCCGCCGCACCGGCACCCGCGCTGCCCGCGCTTCCGGCGGTGTCGCGGCCGGCTACGGGGAGCGCGACCCGGGGCGAGACGCCCCGCCCGGCCTCACCGGCCCGCGCCGCCGCACCCGCGCGGACCGGCGACAAGCGGGGTTGGCTGTCCGACCTGCTGACCCGCGCCTCGCTGGACGACGACGAGGAGGTGCCGGCGACGGACGCGCCGGCCCCCGCCGCGTCGGCCCGCCGGCCCGCCGTGGCGGCCGCCGAGACCGGGCGGATCGCCCTCGACACGATCTCGACCGACATCGCCAAGATGATCGAGCACCAGACCGCGGTCGACCTGTGGGAACGCTACCGCCGCGGCGAGCCGAACCTGTTCGACCCGCGGATCTACACGGCGCAGGGGCGGACGACCTTCACGGAGATCCAGCGCCGCTACCGGGCGGATGCGGAGTTCCGCCGCAGCGTCGACCGCTACGTCAGCGAGTTCGAGCGCCTGCTCGGCGACGTGGTCAAGAACGACAGCGACGCCAAGCGGACCGACGCCTATCTCACCTCGGAGACCGGCAAGGTCTACACGATGCTGGCCCATGCCAGCGGGCGGTTCGACGGGGCGTAGGGCGCCCCGCCGGTCGGGGGCGTTAACCCCCCTTCAGGGGCTCTGTTGTCCGCAACCGCGCCAACGCCCTCTCCTCCCCTGGCGATCCCGGGCCTGCCCGGGATCGCTCGAGCAAGCGGGAGGAGCTGGAGGTGGGGGTCGCGCAGGATGTGCCGTCACGGTGCCTTCTGCACCACCCCCACCCCTGGCCCCTCCCCACAAGGGGGAAAAGCTCTGTCCTCTCAACGCGTTGGTGTCAGACCCAGCAGTGTGAATGCGCAGTCCGGCTGAGGGCGGCGGGAGGAGACGGCCGTAGAGCGCCCGCTATTCACCGTTGACAATGTTCCTATTTTGTGCTCATTAGCCGCCACCTGTCCACGGCGGCCTGGGAGCGATCCCGGGGCGTCCTTCGGGGGCCCGCCCGGTGGCTGACTGGGCGGGTCCGGGGACGGGGCGGTGCCCGCGTCGGTGGCTCTCAGCCGCCATCGCCCCGGGCGGCGGACCGGTACGGGGCGTGCCTCGGATGCGGGCGTGAGACCGGGCGGCAGTTTGCCCGGCGGGGGGAGGAAATGCCCCCCGCGCCGACCCGCGTCTGGGCTGACCCTGAGCGACCTGCGGACCCGCCCACGACGAGGCGGGGGACGGCTGGAAGGCCACGGCGCCGATGCGGGTTCCGGGGGTGCGTGCACCCCGCCCGAGACCGCTAACGGGGAGTCGCAGGATCGGGACGTCGGAGACACCGCGACGAGAAAGACGGCACCGGCCGGGGACCATGCCCGGTCGATGCCGCGGGCGCCGCGGGGATCGGATCCCGCGCGTTACTTGGCCGACACCTGGGTCCCCGCGGCGTCCCGCGTCCCGCGTGTTGTCACTCTTGGGCCATGCCCCCGGCGCCGAAAGGCGGGTGGGGACGATGAGGCATGTCCGGCGCCACGCGTGTTCGCGTTCGATCTTCGGTCGTCCGTCTTCCCGGCACCCGCACAGAACTCAACCCCGCCCCGTCACAGCAGCCCGAGGCCGACCAGTTCCCGCCGCAGGGCCTCGGGCATTTCGGCGAGGTCGCCCGAGGCCTCCGAGCCGAGATCGGCGGGCGCGTCGCCGGCCGTGAGATAGCGCCAGCCCTGGAACGGGCGGTACGGCCGCGGGGCGACCGGAACGAGGTGCGGGTCGAACACCAGCCGGCAGCGTGGAATGCCGTCCTCGCCCGTGAGCGGCTCGATGGCGGTGATCGCCTGACGGCACGACAGGGTCCCGCGGATCACCCAGTAGATCGAGCCCTGGCCGGTGATCTCGCGGTGGCGTTTCGGCAGGGTCCGGGTGACGTGGACCGGCGCGGCAGACCGCCCGTCCCGCAGTGACTCGGCCCGGTAGCGGGCCTGCCGCGCCTCGAGGTCGGCGATCGAGGCCGGGCCGACGCAGAGCTTGATCAGGTGCAGGGCCACGGGCGGGCGGTCTCGGAGGTCTCGGCGGGGCGCCCCTGATAGAGCATGCGGCGCGGAAGGGGGATGCGGTTTCGCAGACTCGTGATCCGCTGGCGGATGTCCGGGGCGATCCCGGGGCGAATCGCTCAGGCGAACAGCGCCAGCCGCTGCTCCGGCGGCAGCGCATCGATCTCGGCAAGGCTCAGGACCGTTTCCGGTTCGCCCTGCTGAGCCTGAACCGCGTCCGGATCGGGGGCGTCCGCGGCGAACCCGGACCAGTCGAACGCGTTCGCGTCGCCGGCCGGCTCGCCGTCCGGGGCGCTCTCGGTCACGGCGCTCTCGTCGTCCGTGTTCGCGTCTTCCGTGCTTTCCGGGGCCGCGCTCTCGGGGACAAATTCCTCCGGCTCCGGCTCGCCGGCGACCGGCAGGAACACCAGATCCTCGTGCAGCGGCAGGCTTCCCGGCCGGGCCACTAGGGCGGCGGCCGTGACGGCCGGGACATCCATGCCGATGTAGCGGTCGATGTCGCTCTGGCAGAGATCGGACGCACCGATTTCCGGGGGGCCGGCTTCGGTCAGCGGCGGGATCGGCTCGGCCTCCTCGCCCCAGATCGTGATCATCGCCGACAGGCGATCCTCGAGGTAGCGCAGGGTGTAGACGATCCGGGCGGTGCGCTGCGCGGTGAGGTCCTGGAACGAGCAGGCCGTGTAGATCGCGGTCGCGTGGAGGTCGAGGGCGTCGCAGGCCGCCTCATCGGAGCCCGCCTCGCGCAGGGTCCAGGCCGCTTCCTGGATCGCCTCGGCGGAACCGAGGATGTCGGAGGTCGCCCGCTCGGTCTCGCGCACGATGCCGTCCAGCGCCAGCGACGCCTGGATCAGATGCGTCTGCTCGTGGTTGGCCGCGCTGATCGCGGCAATCTCGGCCTTGGTCCGGCTGATCGCGTCGGCCATGTCGACGAGGTTGCCGCGCAGGTGTCCGAATGCCTCGTGGCCGCGATCCGCGGTGACGGTCCGCTCCAGGCGGGCGATCGCCCCGAGCAGCATCTCGGTCTCGGCGCCCCGGCTGCGGCGGGCGTGTTCGGCCAGGAACCAGCGCCCCCGCTCGGTGTCCGAGATGGTCGCTTCGATGGCCTCATACTCGGCCGACGCGTTCGGGCTCGGTGTTGCGGGACCGGACATGGGTTTCCCTGAACGCGGGCTCGGCGCACGCGGCAATGCGGAATTTGACAGGATCCATTTAACGGGCGCTTACGGGGCGCCCGCCGCGGGCTTCGTCCGCACGCGCCCTGAAGTCCCCGCCCCGAGCCTCACCTTGCCCCGCCCGTCCGGCCCGGCGCGCCTGTCGCTGCTCTACGCCGTGGTCTTCACCGAGATCGGCATCGCGATGCCGTTCATGCCGCTCTGGCTCGACGCCCTGGGGCTCGATGCCGCGGTGATCGGGGTGCTGCTCGCCCTGCCGATCGCCACCCGGATCGCCGCGACCGCGCCGCTGATGAGCCTGCTCGACCGGGGGCTCGGGCCGCGCCGGATGATCCTCGCCGGCAGCCTCGCGCTCAGCCTCACCTATGCGCTGATGCCGGGGGCCGCCGGGATCGGCTGGCCCCTGCTCGCCGTATTGATCGTGCTGAACGCGGTCGCGGGCTCGCCCCTGGTGCCGTGTATCGACTACCTGACCCTGGCGGCCGTGCGCCGGGACAGCCGCCTCGCCTATTCGCGGATCCGGATGGCGGGCTCCATCGCCTTCCTGCTGGCCAATCTCGCGGGCGGGTTCCTGCTCTCGGCGCTCGGCGGAAAGCTCGCGGTGCCGCTGCTGCTGACCGGCCTCGCGCTGGGGGCCGCCGTGGTGGCGTGGCGCAGCCGTTCGGTGACGGGGTTGCCGCACTCCGAAGCCGGGGCCGGCCGGCCGAAGCTGCCTGCGAGCCTCTGGCTCTGCATCGGCGCAGCCGCGGCGATCCAGGCGAGCCACGGAGCGATCTACGGGTTTGGCAGCATCTACTGGACCAGCGCGGGCATCCCGGCCGCCTGGGTCGGGTCGCTCTGGGCGGTCGGCGTGCTCTCGGAGATCGTGCTGTTCGCCGCCATGCCCGCCCTGCCGGCCGCGTGGCGCAGCCCGGTGCGGCTCCTGAGCCTCGGCGCCGCCGCCGCGATCCTGCGGGCGGTCGGCATGTTACTGATCGGCGACCGCCTCGCCGCCCTGGTGCCGCTGCAATGCCTGCACGGGCTGACCTTCGGGGCGACGCAGCTCGGCGCCATGGCGGCGGTCTCGGCCTATGCCCCGGACGGGGCGCGGGGCCGGGCGCAGGGTACGCTCAGCGCGGTCAATGCCAGCATCTCCGTGGTCGCCACCCTGGTCAGCGGCTTCGCCTACCGGGCCGGCGGCCCCCTCGCCTTCCTGTTGATGGCGCCGCTCGCCGCCGCCGGCCTCGGGCTCGCCCTCGCGTCCCGCCCTGCGGCAGCGGTGAGGACCGACACGAATCGTCAACCGTAATGTCGACATAACCGCCCGGCAGGGTGGCGCTGCGATCGAGGAGAGAGGGTCTTGCTGAGTCAGGGCACTGTGCCCGCCACCCCGGCGGGTGCATCGGTGCGGGACAGGCCGGAGGACGGCCGGCTGCAGCTCGACGGCCGCTGGGCCGCCGACCAGGCACCCGCTGTCGAGGCCGCGGCCGCGCGCATCGCGGCCTCCGGCCGGGCGGGCCCCGTGGCGCTCGACCTGTCCGGGATCGAGCGCCTCGACACGCTCGGCGCCTGGGTGCTGGAGCGTACCCGCGCCGAGATCGAGCAGGCGGGCGGCGCCCTCACCTATATCGGCGTCCGGCCGGAGCACCATACCCTGCTCGGCGAGGTCCGGCTGCGCGAGCCCGAGCTGCCGGCGCCACGGCGGCACGGCGTGATCGTCGGCGCCCTCGACGCGACCGGGCGCCAGACCGTGCGCGGGGGGCAGGAATTCGTCACCGCCCTCGCCTTCCTGGGCGAGCTGATCGCCGCCTGCGGCCGCGTCGCCCTGCGGCCCGGGACCTTCCGGGGCAACGCCCTGATCAACCAGATCCAGCAGGTGGCGCTGAACGGCACGCCGATCATCGTGCTGATCTCGTTCCTGGTCGGCGGCATCGTCGCCCAGCAGGGGATCTTCCAGCTCCAGCGCTTCGGCGCCCAGACCTTCGTGGTCAACCTGATCGGCCTGCTGATCCTGCGCGAGATGGGGGTGCTGCTCACCTCGATCATGGTGGCCGGCCGCTCGGGCTCGGCGATCACCGCCGAGATCGGCTCCATGCGCATGCGCGAGGAGGTCGATGCCCTGCGCGTCATGGGTCTCGACCCCGTCGAGATCCTGATCGTGCCCCGGGTGCTCGCCCTGATGATCGGCCTGCCGATGCTGACGCTGATCGGCGACATCGCGGCGCTCGCCGGCGGCGGCCTCACCGCCATGCTGTATGGTGGGCTGACCCTCGATCAGTTCCTGGCCCGGCTCCAGGCGGCGGTGGGCGTCCACCACGTGATGGTCGGCCTGATCAAGGCGCCGTTCATGGCGCTGATCATCGGGGTGATCGCCACGATCGAGGGGTTCGCCGTGGAGGGCTCGGCGGAATCGTTGGGCCGCCACGTCACCGCATCGGTGGTGAAGTCCATCTTCATGGTCATCCTCTTGGATGGCCTGTTCGCGGTCTTCTTCGCCGCGATCGATTTTTGAGCCCCGCCCGGTGATCGCCCCCGCCATGAACCTGCACGCCGAAGCGGATCCCGCCCCGATCATCCGCGTGCGCGACCTCGTGGTCGGCTTCCGCGACCGCAACATCCTCAAGGGCCTGAGCCTCGACATCCGCCCCGGCGAGATCCTGGGCTTCGTCGGCCCCTCCGGCCAAGGCAAGTCGGTGCTGACCCGGACGATCCTCGGCCTCAATCCGAAGCGGGCGGGCACGATCGAGGTGTTCGGCCGCGACGTCGATGAACTGACCTACGCCGAGCGGCGGCGGATGGAGCAGCGCTGGGGCGTGCTGTTCCAGCAGGGCGCGCTGTTCTCGGCGCTCACCGTCAAGCAGAACATCCAGGTGCCGATGCGCGAGCACCTGAATCTGTCCGAGCGCCTGCTCGACGAGTTCGCCCGGCTCAAGATCGAGATGGTCGGCCTGCAACCCGACGCCGCCGACAAGCTGCCCTCGGAACTGTCGGGTGGCATGATCAAGCGCGCGGCGCTCGCCCGTTCCCTGGCGCTCGACCCCGAGATCCTGTTCCTCGACGAGCCGACCTCGGGCCTCGACCCGATCGGCGCGGGCGAGTTCGACGACCTCGTCTCGACCCTGAAGGAGACGTTGGGCTTGACCGTCTTCATGGTGACCCACGACCTCGACAGCCTCTACACCGCCTGCGACCGCATCGCGGCGCTCGGCGACGGCCAAATCATCGCGGCCGGCACGATCGAGGAGATGCTGGCGAGCGACCATCCCTGGCTGCGCTCGTACTTCCACGGCAAGCGTGCCCGGACCATCGCGACGGGTGGCGCTGCGGTCCATGCCTGAGCGTCGTCCCGACCCAATCCCGCCCCGCTCCCGCCCGGGAGCCGGGGCCAGACGCCCGGCAGGATCCCTGCCGGGCAGACACACAGGCTGAGCGCATGGAAACCCGCGCGAACTACGCCCTGATCGGGGCCTTCACCATCGCCGTCATCCTGGCGGGGTTCGGCACCGTGCTGTGGCTCTCCGGCGGCTCGTCCCGGCAGGTCAGCCAGACGGTGCGGATCGTGTTCTCCGGCTCGGTCGGGGGGCTGTCGCGCGGGTCGAGCGTGAACTTCAACGGCATCAAGGTCGGCGAGGTCACCGATATCCGCCTCGCCCCGCAGGATCCGCGCCGGGTTTTGGCCCAGATCAAGGTCGACCCGTCGACGCCGCTGCGGGCCGATACCCGCGCCCGGCTCGATTCGGCGATGCTGACCGGCGTCTCGGTGATCTCGCTCTCCGGCGGCAACGCCGACGCACCGGTGCTGACCCCGATGGCCAATGGCGAGCCGCCGACCATCTTCGCAGATTCCTCCGACATGCAGGACATGATGGCGCTCGCCCGCCAGGTGGCGCAGCGGGCTGACGACATGCTGGCCCGCCTCGACCGGGTCGTCTCGGCCAACGAGGGTGCGATCAGCCGGTCGCTCGCCAACGTCGACACCTTCTCGAAGACGCTGGCCGATGCCGGCCCGAACATCTCGGCGCTGGTCAAGGCGGTGGACGGGGCGAAGCTCGGCCACGTGATCGACAATGCCGACCGCTTCTCCGCGGCCCTGTCCAAATCGAGCCCCGACATCGAGGGCGCCGTGCACGATGCCCGCTCGCTCGCCGCCAAGCTCAACGCCTCGGCCGACAAGATCGACGCGGTGCTCAACGGCGCCCAGGGCTTCCTCGGCTCGGCTTCCGGCCAGGAGGGTTCCAGCACCTTCGCCGAGATCCGCGCTGCGGCGATCTCGGTGCGCGACGCCGGCAAGGCGTTCCGGGTTATGTCGGAGAATCTCGACAAGCGCACCGCCAGCATCTCGACCAATTTCGGCCGCCTGAGCGGCACCGGGCGCCGGGAGGTCGAGGCCCTGTCGGGGGACGGACAGCGGACGCTCAGCACCCTCAACCGCACCGTGCGCAGCTTGGAGCGCGACCCGAGCCAGGTGATCTTCGGCGGCAAACCATCGTTGCCGGAATACAACGGCGGCCGGTGAAAACGCCGCTTGCCGGGTCGATGTGTCCCGGCGCACGGCACGGATACCAGCGCGGGGTAGTTTTAACGGCATAGCTTATACAACTCCGCCGTTCGTCGGCGGGGTTCCTCAGGTCATGTGTATGGTCCGCTCGTCCCATATCGCCGCTGCTGCGCTGATTGCCGCCCTGCTGGGTGGCTGCGGCGGCGGCGCGGCGCCGCTGACCTTCGATCTCGCGGCCCTGCCTGCGACCGGGCGGCCCGTGGCGGCTGGCCGGTCGATCGCGGTGTCGGAGCCGGTGGGCATTCAGCCCTTCGAGGCGGACCGGATCATCGTGCGCGAGATCGGTGGGTCACTGGCCTTCCTGGGCGGTGGGCAATGGGCCGACCGACTGCCGCGGCTGATCCAGTCCCGGATCATCCAGAGCCTGGAGAATTCCGGGCGGCTGCGCTCGGTGAGCCGGCCCGGCGACAAGATCGTGGCCGATTACCAGCTGGTCAGCGAGATCCGCGCCTTCGACGTCCAGTCGGTGACCGGTGAGGCGGTGGTCGACCTGGCGCTCAAGCTGGTGGCTGACGGCACCGGAAAGGTGACCGCCGCGCGGATTTTCGTGGCCCGGGTGCCGGTGGCCAAGATCGACGCCGGCAACGGCGCGCGCGCCCTGGATCAGGCGCTCACCACCGTGCTGGCCGACGTGGTGCGATGGGTGAATACGGGGCGCTGAGCGCACCTCACTCCATCACGGCAGCCTTCAGGATCACCACCATGGTGGCCCGGGCCGGACCCTCGGTGCAGCGCACGAGGTGGGGGCGGTCGCAGCGATAGCGCAGGGTTTCGCCGGCCCGGGCCCGCTGCACGATGCCGCCGATCTCGACCTCGAACGCCCCCTCGCCGACCGACAGCGATTCCACCGAGCCGCGCTGGTGCGGATCCGAGTCGAGGACGCCGCCGAAATCGGCCGAGACCTCGTACCATTGCAGCCATTCGATTGTTTTCAGCCAGCCGATGATCGCCAGCCGCACTTTCCCGTCCTCGGAGACCAGGATCGGCGTATCCGCCCGAGAGGTCTTCTCGATGAACGGTTCTTCGTCGCCCGTCGCCAGGACGCGCTCGATCGACACGTCAAGCGCCTGGGAGAGCCGCCAGATGGTCGCGAGCGTAGGGTTGGTCTCGTTGCGCTCGATCTGGCTGATGATCGACTTGGCCACGCCCGATTGCTCGGCGAGTTCCGACAGCGAGAGGTTGTAAGCCTTGCGCAGCCGCTGGATGGTCTTGCCGAGTTGCCCGGAGAGCACCTGCGCGCCCGTCAGCAGGTCACGCCCGCGCGCCCGGTCCGGCCGTTCCGCCTGATCCTGCATTGTCACCGGCCCGCTCGCGCCGTTCCATTATCCGAACGATCGTGCGCTTCTTCAAACGCAATCGTCGTCCGGTTGCAAGGCAATGGAGATCGCGCCGGCTCTTCGCGCTAAGCCCAGAGGCCGTGAAAATGGTGGACCGGCCCGTGACCCGCGCCGACCTGGAGCCGGTCCGCGGCGCCGAGGGCTGCCGTCAGATAGGTCTTGGCCTCCGCCACCGCGGCCGGCAGTGCAAGGCCGCGGGCCAGACCCGCCGCGATGGCCGACGAAAGGGTGCAGCCGGTGCCGTGGGTGTTGGCGGTGGCGATCCGCGGCGCCACCAGGGTCTGAAGGGTCCCGTCCGCCGTGACCAGATGGTCGATGCTGTCGCGCCCCGTCCCGTGTCCGCCCTTGATCAGAACCGCCCGGGCGCCCAGCGCCACGAGTCGCCGGGCCTGGGCGGCGGCGGTGGCCGGATCCTCGGCTATGGATTCGCCGAGCAGCACCGCGGCCTCCGGCAGATTGGGGGTGATCAGGTCGGCCTGCGCCAGCAGCCGATCTCGGAGTGTCGCCACGGCGTCGTCGGCGATCAGCCGGTCCCCGCTCGTGGCGACCATCACGGGGTCGAGGACGACGGGGATCGCCCCGGCATGCCGCGCGAGACCCTCGGCCACGGCCACGATCACGTCGGTCCGCGATAGCATGCCGATCTTCACGGCGCGCACCGCGAGGTCGGAGAAGACGCTGTCGATCTGTCGAGCGACAAACTCCGACGGCACGTCGTGGATGCCCTGAACGCCCCGCGTATTCTGCGCGGTCAGCGCCGTGATCACGCTGGCCCCATAGACGCCAAGCGCCGAGAAGGTCTTGAGGTCGGCCTGGATGCCGGCGCCCCCGCCGGAATCCGAGCCCGCGATGGTCACGGCGATTGGGGTGGGGTCGCTCATCGCGCCGCGCGCTCCGTCAGGGCGGTGTCGATCCGTGCGCGCAGATCCCGGGCGCGCTGGCGCACCGGTTCCGCGCCGAACAGGGCGGTGATCACCGCGACCCCGTCCGCCCCCGCGGCGACTACGGCGGCGGCGTTCTCCGGGCCGATCCCCGCGATGGCGCCGAGCGGAAGGCCGGCCCCCCGGGCGAGCCGGGCCCGGAAGGCGATGCTGGCAAAGCCCTCGAGGCCGACCGGCGGGTCGGGATTGTCCTTGCTGGTGGTGGCGAAAACGCCGCCGATGCAGGCGTAGTCCACGGGCAGCCGGTACAGTTCATCGGCCTGCGCCGTGGTCTTCACGGTGAGGCCAATGATCGCGCCCGGCCCCAGGAGTCGCCGGGCATCGGCCGGGTGGAGGTCGCTCTGGCCGAGATGCACGCCCTCCGCCCCCGCCGCGAGGGCGAGGTCGACGCGGTCGTTGACGAGCACCGGCACCTGCCCGCCCACCGCTTCGCGGATCGCCCGGATCCGCGCCAGGGCAGCACGGGCATCGGGGATGTCCTTCTCGCGGTACTGCAGCAGGGTGCAGCCCCCAGCGACCGCTTCGGCGCCGAGCCGCGCCAGCCGGTTGCCGTCGCCGCCGAGTACGCCGACATCGAGGAGGCCGTAGAGCCGCAGGTCGACCGCCTTGCCCCCGGTCTGTGCAGCGTTCGCGCTGGCTGGCATCGGTCTCGCTCGGCCTCCGTCCCCATCGGCTCCGGGCCGACCCCTTCAGAGGGGCCCTGTTTGGTCAGACGCAGCCGCCTTGGCAAGCGCTCCGTGAAGCGCCTCATCGGAGGCGTCCGCCACGGCCCTGCGGCTCTCGACCGTCATGCGGCGGCGTTGACGCGCGCCGATCCTGCCCCCCTATAGGCGAGATCCGCCGGGACGCGCTCCGCCGAAGCGAGCGCCGGTGTCCGCGGAAACGTTCGATTTGACAGTGCATTCGACAGGACAGGTGGTCGAGGGACGATGACGGTTGCCGCGGCGCAGACGGGTGCGCGCGGGGCGCAGGCCCTGCCGGAGCGCTCTTCCGTAGGCCTCGTCGCGGTGATCGTCGCCGCGACCGGGGGGGAGCCGCGCGCCCTGACGATCCGCGTGCCCGATCAGGCACCGGGCCGCGGCGACGGCCTGCCGGCCGGACCGCTCGTCCCGGAGCACGCAACCCTGGAGCGCGGCCTGCGCGCCTGGGTGGAGCGGCAGACGCATCAGCGCCTCGGCTACGTGGAGCAGCTCTATACCTTCGGTGACCGCGACCGCTCAGGGGCCTTGGAGCAGTCGGGGGTGCATTCGCTCTCGGTGGCCTATCTTGCGCTGGTCCGCGAGGAGCGGCCGGCCGGCCTCGCCGAGGCCGCGTGGCAGAACTGGTACCGCTACCTGCCCTACGAGGATTTCCGTCAGGGGCGCCCGCGCCAGCTCGACGCGATCGAGGCGCGGCTCGCCGCCTGGGCGGCCGAGCCCGAAGATTGTGCCACCCGCACCCGCCGCCTCGACCGCCTGGGCCTGACCTTCGGCATGAACGGCGGCACCTGGAACGAGGAGCGCGTGCTGGAGCGCTACGAGCTGTTGTTCGAGGCCGGGCTGATCCCGGAGGCCGGCGGTAATACCGGCCCGGCGCTCCCGAACGACCCGACCGGCGTGCCCATGGCCTTCGACCACCGGCGGGTGCTGGCCACCGCGATCAGTCGTTTGCGCGGCAAGATCAAGTACCGCCCGGTGGTGTTCGAGCTGATGCCGCCGGAATTTACCCTGCTCCAGCTCCAGCGCACCGTGGAGGCGCTCTCGGGCACGCAGTTGCACAAGCAGAACTTTCGGCGGCTGGTCGCCCAGCAGGGACTTGTGGAGGAGACCGAGAGCGTAACCAGCGGCGCCGCCGGCCGTCCGGCACGGCTGGTGCGGTTCCGGCGTGAGGTGTTGCTGGAACGGCCGGCGCCGGGCCTGCGGCTGCCCTTGCGGCGGGTCGGGTGATGGGTCGGGCTACTGCGCAGGGCCGGCCTGCAGAATGCGGTTCGGGCGGGCCGAGGCCGTCTTCCGGGTGCAGGATCCGCGTCCCGTCGCCCCGTGCCGCTGCAGGAGAGCCCGCATGACGACCAAGACCGAAAAGCAGAAGATGCTGTCCGGCGAGGCTTACAGGCCCGGCGACCCGGAACTCGCCGCCGACGCGCGGCGTGCCCGCGCCTGGATGGTCCGCTACAACGCCACCCTGGCGGCCTCCCCCGACGAGCGTCGCATCCTCCTGCGCGAGCTCCTCGGCCATGTCGGCGAGGGTGCGGTGATCCGGCCGCCGTTCTTCTGCGATTACGGCCAGCACATTTCGGTCGGCGACGGGGTCTTCCTCAACTTCAACTGCGTGATCCTCGACGTCGCCGCGGTCTCCATCGGCGATCTCACCCAGGTTGGCCCCGGGGTGCAGTTCCTGACCGCCGACCATCCGCGCGATCCGGAACTGAGGCGGGCGGGCCTGGAATCCAGCCGGCCGATCACGATCGGAGCGAATGTCTGGATCGGGGGCGGCGCGTTGATCCTGCCCGGCGTCACGGTCGGCGATGATGCCATCATCGGCGCGGGCGCGGTCGTTACCCGTGATGTGCCGGCGGGCGTCACCGTCGTCGGCAATCCGGCGCGGCCGCTGCCGCCGGGCTGAGGGCGAGCCTACCCGTAGGTGTGGTCCGCGGCCGGGAACCGCCCGGCTCGCACCTCATCCGCGTAGGCCTTCACGGCCTCCTCGATATGGCTTCGCAGGCTGCCGAACTGGCGCACGAATTTCGGCGTGCGTTCGGAGAGGCCGAGCATGTCCTCCAACACGAGGATCTGCCCGTCGCAGACCGCGGAGGCGCCGATGCCGATCGTGGCCGCCGTCACCCGCGGCGAGGTCGCGATCGCCCGCGCCACCGGCTCGACGATGCCCTCCAGCACGATCGCGAAGGCCCCGGCCTCGGAGATCGCCCGGGCATCCTCCAGCAGGCGACGCTCGTCGTCAGGCGCCCGGCCCTGAACCTTGAAGCCGCCCATCGTGTTCACGGCCTGGGGGGTGAGCCCGATATGGCCCATCACCGGAACGCCGCGCTGGACCAGGAACGCCACCGTCTCGGCAAAATGGGCGCCGCCCTCCAGCTTGATCGCGCCGGCGCCGCTCTCCTTGAGCACCCGGGCAGCGCTGAGGAAGGCCTGCTCCTTGCTTGCCTCGTAGGAGCCGAACGGCATGTCGACCACCACCAGCGCCTTCTCGGTGCCTCGGATCACCGCCTGCGCCTGAAGGATCATCATTTCCAGGGTGACGGGAATGGTCGATTCCATCCCGTGCATGACCATGCCGAGGGAATCGCCCACGAGGATGAAGTCGCAATAGGGATCGACGATGCCGGCCGTGTGCGCGTGGTAGGCGGTGAGCGCGATGATCTTACGCCCTTCGGCCTTGCGCTTGCCGATATCGATCGCCCGGAGCCTGCGGGACTGCACGACCTGCGACATGGTTCAGATCCCTTTCGGCTCGAGCGCCTTCCCCTCCCCCTTGCGGGGAGGGGCCAGGGGTGGGGGTGGTTCAGGATGAAGCACCGCGGTGCCTCCTCTACCACACCCACCTCCAACTCCTCCCCGCAAGGGGGAGGAGAGATCCCGGTCGGATCCTTGAGTGTCTTTCAAGCCCCACATGCGAGAGGCGCGAAAAGCCTCTTACACCGCCCGGTGGCGCCGGTCAGCGCCCCGCCTGCGGCTCGGACCCAGCTCTCCAGGCCGGATCGACCTGCAGATTGGTGGTTTCGTTCTTGTCCTGCCAGCCCTCGACGCCTTCGGGGAACCAGCGCACGCCGGTATAGCCCTTCAGCACGAGGCGCTTGCCGGCGTTCCAGCTGCCCCAGCATTCCACATGGCAGAACACCACGACCGGCTTGGCCCTGTCGCCACCGGTCAGCTCCGCAACCCGCTTGTAGAACAACGCTTCCCGCTCGGGGGCCAGGGGCTCGGCCCCCGCCTCCGGCATCCAGAGGGCCCCGGGGATCGAGGGATGCACCGGCAGCCAGAGCCGTCCGGCTGGAAAGTTCGACGGCTTGCGGTCCGAGGCGGCCACGTCGATCAGCACCGGCTTGTCCGGCCCCGCCATCAGGGCGGAGAGGCCCTCGGCGTCGATAACCGTGGCGCCCTTCAGGGTCGGCGGCGTGTAGCCCTTCGGGGGCCCGGCATAGAGCCCATCCGGCTCGGGCACGGCGACCGGGGAATCCGCCGGAGCGGCGGCGAGGCACAGGAGCGCGGCGCAGGACGCCGCGACCCGAACGATCAGGCGCATGTCCCGCATCGCTCAGTTCGTCGGGCTCGGCGGATTGAAGCTGTGCTGCCAGCGTCCGCCCTGGTTGTCCGAGGCCGCGACCTGGATCGGCTTCCCGTCCGGCTTGAACGCGAAGTTGATCACCGGATTGGACGAGATCGAGATGTCGCCCGTCAGGGTGAAGATCGTCTGGTCGCCGGCCGAGACGGTGAGCTTGTCGATGTAGCGCGCCGGCGTGTACTCGCGGGTCACTTGGTTCATCTGCATGCCGGAGAAGTTCGGGTGACGCACCATCAGCGTCGCCTCGACCGGCTTGCCGGGCTGGGTTTCGGCGAACTTCATGCGCATGTCGCCCATGCCCTTCATGGCCTCTTCGTCGCTCATGCCCATCGGGGCCGAGCAACCGCCGGAGGCCTTCACGAACTGCTTGGCCTCGTAGAGCTTGCCGTCCTGCGTCTCCACCACGGCGTGCATGTCGGTGTAGTTGTTGACCCGCACCCGAAGCTTCAGCTCGGCCGGATCGGCGGCCGGGCCGAACTCGAAGCGGGCCGCGTAGGGCGCCGGGTTGTCGTCGATGATCAGCGAGACCGCCTTGATCTGCCCGTCCTTGAGCATGGTCAGGGTGATCGGCACCAGGGCGGCGTCGAGCGCCCGGGCCGGCGCCTCGATCTTCACCAGACTGTCGGTCTGGGCGATCTGCCGGTCGCCGAAGATCGACTTGGCGATCTCCTGCCAGCGGGCCGTGCGCTCTTGCTCGGTGTCGGAGGCGCCCGCGGCCCACGCGACGGGGGTGAGCGCCGTCGTCGCCAGAGCTAGGCCAAGGGCGAAGCTGGAAACCGTCTTTCTGATTCTGAACGTCATGGCGTGACTCCCGATGTTATCAGATATGGTGATCGCGAAAACCTATTCCCACTCGAGCTCCTGGTAGGCCACGGTAACGTTGCGGCCGTTATAGGTGTCGAACAGGGCCCATTTGTCCCGTTGATCCCGGGCCACGCTGTCCACCGCCTTGTCGATCGGCACATCCTTGGCGATCGCCGCGCGGGTGCCATCGCGCAGCGCCGTCAAGTAGCCACTGAGGTCGGCCAGCGCCGGGGCGAGATCCACCGCCACCGGCCCGTGGCCCGGCACCGCGCGGGCGGGGCCCATGGCCTTCAGGCGCTCGATCTCCGTGAGCCAGCCCTTCAGGCTGCCGTCGAGGGACGGGATTCGATTCACGAACAGCAGGTCAGCGGGAAACAGCAGGCCGCTGCCGGAATCGATCATCGACAGGTCCGAGGTGGTGTGGGCCGGCCCGTGCGCCGTGAAGGTCAGGCGCCGGTCGCCGAGATCGACCTCCGCGGTTTCGGCCACGCTCATCGTCGGATAGACCACCGGGCCGGTGCGCTCCTCGCCGAGCAGGTCGATCAGGCGACTGCGGTAGAACTCGCCTCGGGCGGAGAGCGCCTCGGTGAGCTTAGAGTGGCCGATAAACACGGGCTTGTCCGCCAAGAAGGCCCCGGCCCCGAAAACGTGATCCGGGTGGACATGGGTCAGCACCACGTGGGTGACGCGTTTTGGGGTGCGCTTGGCGATCTCGGCGCGCAGCCACTGGCCATCCGCGAGGCTGCCGCCGGATTCCGTAACCAGCACGCCGGTCTTGCCGATGAGGAAGCCGATATTAGCGATGGCGTCGCCGTTCTCAGAGCTTGCGTCGGCGATCAGGCCCTTGCGGACGAAAATACCCGGCCCGACCTCCTCCAGCGTGAACGATTCGGCTGCGCGGCCCAAAGTCGGCAGGCAGCACAGGCACAGGCCGCCGAACAGGGCGCCGCGCCGAGACAAGGCTCGGCCGCCCACGAACGCCCCCGGTTGGACGGCGGAAGCCGTCATGCCGCATCCTCCTGTTATTCTTGTCTACCATTAGGTAGGTAGATTTCCATCCCGTCAAGTGGCAGAGAGGCAGCAGGACAGGCGCCGGCCGCACGTTCGTGTGAACCATGCCCCAGACGAGGCTGCGATGAGGGACACCCGCGCCGAATTGCTGATGCAGGCCGAGACCCTGGTCCGGGGGCGGGGCTATGCCGGGTTCAGCTATGCCGATCTCGCGGAGGCGGTGGGCATCCGCAAGGCCAGCATCCACCACCATTTCCCCAGCAAGGTCGATCTCGGCGCCGCTCTGGTGGCGGCCTACGCGGCACGCTACGCCGCCGCCTTGGCGGCGATCCGCGCGGAGGTGCCGGACGGGACGGGCCGGATCGAGGCCTACGGACGCCTCTATCTTGGCGGTGTCGAGCAAGGGCTCGGCTGCCTGTGCGCGGCGCTGGCTATCGAGGGTGAAGCGCTGCCCGAGCGCCTGCGCCGGGACATCGCGGCCTTCTTCGCGGACCACCTCGCCTGGCTGGAGGAGATTTTACGCGCGGGTCAGGCGGACGGCAGCGTCCGCGTTGGCACGGATCCGGCGGTGCTGGCCCGTTTCGTCATCGCCACCCTGGAGGGGGCGCTGCTGATGGAGCGCTTGTTCGCGAGCCCTGACGCGTTTCGGGGGACGCTGGCTGTGCTGGTTGACGGGCTCAAGGCATGAAGTCGGTAAGGGAATGACCCTTCCTCTTAACCTACGCTTGGGGCCGAACGTGTTCGGTTTACCTATGACGGTGATTGGGGGGCAGGGTGCGATAGTCCGCTCATCAACCGCTCCGGCCAGTTGGTGGGAGATGTTGGCGGGCCGTTCGCAGATGGGCGGCTTACGAAACACGGTGCGAAGCGACGGCAGCCCTGTGTTCGCGGCCGTTTAGGATCGCGGCGTAGCGGTATTCGCGTGGGCTCATGCCGTGGTGGTGCTTGAAGCGACGTGCGAAGTGGGACTGGCTGATGAAGCCGCATCCGTATGCGAGCGTGCCGATCGGCAGGTGAACGCAGGCCGGATCGGCTAAGCGCTTGGCAGCGACGGCCAGCCGGCGTTCCCAGATCCAGTCCGAAATATGCTGGCCGCGTTCGTGGAACAGCTCCTGCAACCGACGCAACGAAACGCCCACCGCGGCGGCAAGGTGTGGGGGGTCCAGGGCCGTGTCCTGAAGATTGGCCTCGACGTAGGCTTTGGCGCGCTGGACCACGACGCTGCCATGGATCGGCCGGGGTACGTTCTGCGCCATCCGCTCCGCGAGACTGGCCACGATCAGATCGACGCCGATCGCCGCCATGCGCTCCGCCGCATCGGGTGTCAGCTGGCGACGCACGCGGATCAGCTCGTGGATGAAGCACGTGGTCAATTCGGTGGACGCGAGATCCGCGCTGAGGGACAGCCCTGTATAGAGGCGCGTTGACCCGAGCACGCGCTCCAGACGTTCTCGGGGTAGCTCAAGAAACAAGGCTTGGCTGTCCTCATGGGTCGTGAGCACGGAGGGCCGATGGTCGAGCACGACCATGTCTCCGGGGCGCTGCATCGCCTCGCGTCCGTCCTGAACACTGGTCGACATGCCTGCGAGCTTGAACAGCACCACGACCATGCCGGCCCTGTCGTGGCGCCGGGCTGCCGCGGGCGTCGTTTCACACCGCAGCGCGCTCTGCGTCAGGCGCGAGATGTGAAGGAGGCCAACTTCGGCGATATACAGCTTGCCACGGAAGGGGCCATCCGCGTCGAGACGTTCGACCTCGATAGGGACGAGCCGCTCGCCCAGGAGTTCGCGCCACAGTTTGAAGCCGCCGCTTGGATGGAGGCCTTCCGTCGAAAACAGGGATTGCATGGGTTCGGCGTGCGGCGATCGCTTGAATAGATTTTTATTAAGAGATTTATCGATTCTTGGTCTCTAAGTATGACATTATACAGAGATTCGGTTCGGAATACAGTATCAGTCATATTGGCGAAGGCTAAACGCTGTTGCTTGGCGCGGCCTATGGATAAAATAATCACTTGCCGGAATGCCGAAACAAAGCTTTCTTGGAATGTATAGATGTGCACCGTTCAACGGGTCGTGGCTTTAG
>NZ_JALNUL010000022.1:0-81176 GCF_026540775.1 Methylobacterium sp. GC_Met_3 | reverse complement strand
ACAGTCAGGCCAAGGTCGACTGCCGTGGGCAATGGGCTTAACGTCCCTGAATAGTAATCCCGACGTGTCCGTTCCGCGTCTGCAGCGGTGGAACAGGTCAAGCAGGCCCATCCGCACGAGCATGGGGTGGACTGGGATCATGCGCCGGGCCGCCTCGGTCTTCACCCGCCGCAAATCCTCGGGGGGCATGCACGTCACCTCTTCGTCCGGCTCCTCGTCCTCGTCGTCCTTGAGGCATAGCACGCTCAGGTGGGGGCGACCGTTGAAGGTCTCGTCCAGGTTGCCGACCTTCAGCTGTGCGATTTCGCCAGGGCGGGCGCCGCTAAACAGCATGATCGCCGGGACCCAATAGGTCGCGGAAATCACGGGCTCCTTCGCGGTACGTGCGAGGAGGGCGGTGATGTGCGCCGGCTTTAGGGGGAGGCGTTTGGCCTTCGAACTCGACGTTTCCTTCTGCGTGGACCGTATATCGTCGACGGCATTCGAGCCAAGCAGCTTCTCGCGCCCGAGGAATTCGAAGATGCGCCGAACAGGGCCGATGTATTTCAGGTCGACGGTAACCTTTTCGATGGTTCGGAAAGGGCGCGCGAGGCGCCGGTTCGCCGCGATGGCCTCCGCGATGTCATGCGTCCCGAAACGCAGCGTGAAGCGGTCCGGCGCCTGGTCAAGAAGGTCCCTGCAGGCCCGAAGATCGTCCCGGGTGATCTCGCGGATAGGTTTGTCGCCGATAGCGCGGAGAAAGGAGGCCAACCGTCGGGGTGCGTCCTCCTGATGCTTGGCGCCTCCGCGATTGCGGACCTCGTCGACCTCGAACTTGGCGATGGCCTGCGACAGGGGCATGCTGGACCATCGCTCGGTAGCCGCGCGGGTGACGCCGGCGCGGACCTCGGACGCGATCATCTCCCGTATGGCCTGGGCGTCGAAAGCGAGCGCGCGCAGCTTCGCTAGTTCGGAAGCGAGGAGGGCCCGGAGTTGCTCGAAGGGGAATGCCGTGGAGGGTGCCGTCGCGCAATCCGTCGACGTGGAGAGAGCGGAGAGCGCCGCATCGAGATCCCGAGCACTGGTGGCCGTATCCTCAAGGTGACCGCCGCTCATCCTGGCGACCGCCCGCAGGATAGCGACGGCAATTCGGTTCTCATCGCCCGCCGGGCGCTCGCCCTGAAGGATGCGCAACGCATCGTGGGTTTTGACGGCGTGCCCAGCCACGCGGCCGTCGGCACCGACATCTCTCAAATCGGGAGGATCATCCCTTTCGCCGCCTGATAGGTCCCCGTCGCCCATCCCGCGCAGGACGTTGGCAACCTCGCGAAAAAAACGTCCTTTTCTGTCGATTGCCCACGGGCTGCCTGAGGTGGCGTCGAGCGCCTGCTGCAGCATGGCGAGGGCGGCGTCACGGGCTGGGCGCAGCGGGCGCTCTGTCCGGAGGGCAGCGTAGACGTCCTTGACCCTGACCAGCACCTCCAGCGCCCTCCGCCGTGCCTCGCGGGCGTTGCTGGTACGCAACGACTGACGAATCTCGGCAATGCCGAGCCCATCGACGAGGTCTACTGGGACGGCCTTGCGAAACCACCAACGGTCGCCACGCCTAACGACGAACATGCTCGAACCCGATCCTGGCTGGGACCGGGGCCCCGGCTGTGACGGGGCGCGGTGCCGTCCAGCGTCGGCCTTAATTAGTAAGATCAATAGTTACAATAATTTAGCTTGGCGGAGACGGAGGGATTCGGATCCTCATTCCCTGCTTGGAAAACGCATCTAAAATAGAGCCGACGCCGCTCCCTTACTGCTGCAAGCTCACAGGTGGCCGACGTGCTCACCGCAATCGGCGCGGTTGCCGGTCATTAATGGCTTGAGCTGAAGGAACGAAAGCGCCATCGCATAGCAATGGACCTGAAGTGGCCCGGCCACACAGCCGTCATCGTTACCAATCCGGTACGAATTTACCGGCCGGATCGTCGGTAGCGCCGAAAAGCCCGATAGAATTAGTGGTAGTGAGGGAGAAATTTGAACCCCCAGAACAAGAACTATAATTCCCAGCGAAGGAACTGGGAGAATAGGATGCCGCCTGGCGGGTTTGCTTACGTCATTGCGGACGAATAGCACGCAGCCGTTGTACGAGCGTTGTACGCCGGGAACAGACCCGCATTAGAATCGGCTGTAACGAGCGCTGCAAGCCTTTGCGACTATGGCAGAAATTCATGGAGCGGGCGATCGGGATCGAACCGACGACATTCAGCTTGGGAAGCTGACAGCATCTATATTTGCCTCCAACAGACCCATCGACAGCGTTAACCAAATCAGGGCATCGCCGAAAGATTTCAGTGACTTAGACTGATCGGCAATCCCACACCCCTTGTCAGCGCCTCATCCGGCGTTTGTTGTATCACCTGTTGTATCAGCTTCAGGTCGACCGGATGCCGACGCCCAACGCCTACACCCGCGAGCGACGTCGCCTGACCGCGGACGACCTCGATTCCGCGCGGTCGATGGTGGCCGGCAGCCGCGTCCCGGGCCGCGGCGCGGAGTGGGCCGACACCGAGCAGCGCGGCCTCGTGCTTCGGGTCCTGCCGATGGGACCGGTCTGGTACCTGCGGCTCCGGACGAACACCGTGCGGCTGGGCACGCTCGACGACATCCCGACCGTCCCCGGGGCCCGGATGGCGGCGATGCGGGTCAAGATCGCGGTCGCCGACGGGCGTGGCTACAAGGCCGACCTGACGATGTTCCACCAGGCCCTGGAGTTGACGGACAACAACCCAGAGCGCGCCGACGACGTCGCCTTCGCCATCCCCGAGCCCGTCGACGACGTACACAGGCGCCGGCATGGACCGTGGACCTGGGACGACCTGATCGAGGAGTACCTCGCCGCGGTGACGCCTGGGCAGAAGCCATCGTGGGCGGGGCAGTACCGGACACACCTGACCTACACGGCCTTCAGGAAGATCGGTCACCTGCCCCTGTCGATGCTCACCGTCGAGCGACTGGAGGAGGTGCGCGACGAGCTCCGCGACGAGGTGGCCATCTCCTCAGTGGCCAGGGCTGTCAGCCAGACCCGTGCCGCCCTCGATTGGGGCTGGCGCTACCACAGGAAGAAGTCTGCCCTGGGTGCCGTCGCCTGGTGGGCGGGATTCGCCGTTCAGTACAAGAGCAAGACGCGCAAGCACGAGCCTACGTTGGCCGAGCTCGGGCGCACCCTGGCCTTGGCGGAGCGGCATCGGGTTCTCGGGACCACGAATCAGGAGACCACGGTCGGGACTCTCAAAGCGTTGTGGGCCCTGGTGCTCACCGGCCAGCGCACCGGTGCCCTCGGAGGGACGCGCCGGTCGCGGATCTCTGAGATGCCGGAGCGCCCAGGCTGGCAGGTCTGGAACTGGCGCGCGACCGAAATGAAGGGGACCGTGGACAAGGCGCTGCCGCACGCGCTGCCGGTGCCGCCCGAGGCCCTGGAGATCCTCGCCCGGTTCAGCGAGGACACCGACACCGACTGGGTCTTCCCCTCACGTCGCGTCGGCTGCCACGTCACGTCCGAGGGAATTGCGGGCCTGCTCGACCGCATGCAGGGCAAGTCGAAGCCGCCCCGGAAGTCCAAGACTGGCAAGCCCAGTTTGAAGGCAACGCCCCGGGTCGACCTGTTCGCCAAGCATGACATCCGACCCTGGGTCCCGCACGACGTCCGCCGGGCTCTGGCCAGCTATCTGGACGAGGAGGAGCTCGGCGGCGCCGGCAGCGCCATCCTCGCGCACAAGACCAAGACCCGCGACGAGGAGGCCGCCCGGCTGGAGGACGTCACCCGGAAGACCTATGCGAAGGCCCAGCGGCTAAAGCTCAAGGCCGCCGGCATGGAGCTATGGGTCGGCGCGGTCATTGCAGCCTACCAAGGCGAGGCGGCCGCCCTGGACAGGCGTGACAGAAATTGACGCTCGGCTGCGCAATCTGACGCGATTGGGATCCTCGCGCCAGAAATTGACACTCCATCGCAGCCTACCAGCGCGAGGCCGCGGCGCTATACAAGACCGCATCGAATTAGGCCGATTCAGCGCCGCTATGTTCAAACTCGTCTGTCGTCCAAAGGAACCATTTCGACATCCAGAAATCAAAGTGGATGTCGAAATGGTTGTTATCAGTCAGCATGGTTTGTTAGCCATAGTTCCGATTTGGCTCGATTACATCGGCTCACTAAGGGGGCGCCAGAGCCGCGCGAAAATCCGTGAATCCCAGGTCGATTTGGACAAAACGCGTTCAGGCGGGACAAACCGTGTGATTTAGGGGGCGTTTTGGACAAACCTTGTGATTGTAGGACTATGCGCCGCGCCAGTCCTAAAGCCTGACTTGCGACTGTGGTGCCACCCGCTCAGTTTCTCTTGAATAGATCTAGAGCACCTGCGTGCCGGGCCAGGGCTTTCTTAACTCGACCGTGCTACGACTGACGATTCAATCTGCCCCGGAGACCACCGTGAAACGAATAGCGCCGCCCCCTGCCGACATCCATTTTCCCGGGGCGTGACCGTGCGCGGCAGCCCCTCACGGAGGCTGCCATGTATTCGAATAAGACCTTCACCCCGCCCAAGGGCAATGTGTGGTTCACCGCCGACTCGCACCACGGGCACGCAGGCTCGATCAGCCACACCAACAGGCCGTTCCGCGACGTCGCCGATATGGACGCCTGCCTGATTGAGGCGTGGAATGCGGTGGTCGCGCCGGGCGACACCGTCTTCCACCTCGGCGACTTCGCCATGGGCGCGAGCCCGGCGCGCACGGCCGAGATCTTCCATTCCCTGCGGGGGAAGAAGCATCTGCTCGTGGGTAACCACGACCGGCATCGGACCACCAGCTTGCCCTGGGAGAGCGTGCACGAGCGGCGGACAGTCGTCGTCGAGGAGCACCGTATCGTGCTCGATCACTACCCCATGAGGGCGTGGAATCGCTCCTTCCGCGGGAACCTGCATCTGCACGGTCACACGCACGGCAGCCTGCCCGGGACGTCGCAGAGCGCGGACGTCGGCGTCGACGTCTGGGGCTACCGGCCGGTCGGGCTGCAGGACATCCTGGCACGGATGCAGGCGACGCCGGAGCTCCCTGAGGAGGCCCGCCTCGCGGTCGGCGACGAGGACTAAGCCTGGTTGCGGGCGGCGACGTATCGGATCGCCGCCCGGAGCTCGGCAGGTCCCCCGGCGTAGGTCGGGTCGTTCAGGGCGATACCCAAGTGTACCCCAAGAAGACCCTGGTTTGCTGGGGCGAGCCAAGTTGCGATCCGGTCGAGGGCCAGCTTGTTCTCACGCCTCAATGCGACCCGCGCCTCATGCTCCCGTTCACCCGTTCCGTACGCGATGCGAATCAGGGCCAGGCTGTACTCGTTAACCCAAAGGGCTAGAGCAGACGCGCCCTGCGGAGCATCCATGCCACGGATGAAAGTGGTCCGGACACTCGTATCCGGGGCCGTGCCCACGATCATCAGCCCGGCAATGATGTTGGCGGTCTTGGCCTTCCGCCGCAGGTACGCCACTTGCTCGTCCGTAGACATCGGCTCGAAATTCAGCCGATGCTTGTTTGCGTTGTCGATAAGGTTTTGAACAAGCGCTTCCTGGCTCGTGAGCATCTTGAGATCCTGTATGAGTGGCCGCTAACGAGAAGGCAATTATATCGTTGACGCACCATGGCAAACCTGTGGTAGGCTAGCGCCTATCCTAAGGAGGCGTCAGTGGGTCACTACAGGATCGTTCTAGGTTTTGCGGGGCTGGCGATGCTCGGTGGCGTAGTCGCCAGTGTCGAAGCAATTGCTGCGGCTCAGAAAGAGCAAGTACACGAAGAGACGACTTATGGCACTTTGAAATACGGGCAAACTGACTCAGCCATTGGGAAAGCAGGATTTATCACAAGGTCCGCCATCGGAGATCGGATTTTTAAAGTATGCAAGATGGATGATTTCTGCATGCTGCGCGCTAAAATCGAAAACAAAAATGACTTTGTGCGGCAGGTTATCGCAATTGAAAAATCTCCAAAATTCTCTGACCCGGACTTGATGATAAAGTACATATACAAGCAGGTTGATAAGAACGCTTTTAACGTTGATGACGATGATCTAGATCTCATCTTCACCAAATCACTCGCTGAATTAATTAGAAAAGCTAGAGTCAATGCCCGAAAGGAAGAAACTGATGTGCTAGATACTCCTTGGTTCTTTTCCCAAGAAGGCAAGCCTGTAAATGTCAAGATAAGCACAACCTCGACAGGATCGTCGACTGCCATCAGCCGTGTTCAATTCACGAACAGTGACGACTCGGAAGATAAGTTAAATCGACACAACTTTGAATTAGTTAAAATCGACGGGCAGTGGAAAATATCTGACGCAAAACTGCCTTTGATGTCTAACGAAAAGCTCGACTCATATATAGAATTTCTGGTCAAGAAAAACAAATAGCATCAATTCACGGAGAGCTTTCCTTCGGCTTATGGCGAGCAATCGTCTTCACTGCTTCTTCGAAGCGCTCGGCCGATCTTTCATCACACCCTGCCTCGCGTGCCAGTTCCTCGAACCGACGCCGCTGTTCCTCGGGCGTCAGCTTCTCGGCGCCGAGCTTGGCGGACTTGGGTTTGGCGGGTGTGTCTGTCGGCATTGTAGCTTCTCGGATCCTTGCAATCCCACCGAGATTTGCATCTCGGAACGCGAGCGGTCACAATCGGTTAACCAATCTCACGAACGCAGGCGTAACCTGCGTATGGTCAAGTTTGGTTCTGTCGCGCGACACGGTGATAATCTGCCGGCCGTAGCACGACCGCAAGGTCGGAGCGCATTGTAGGGTTCTCGGCAGGCCCTACCGCGGCAGGGGCTATGGGGCGCTCCTTCGGGGGCGCCCCGCCCTTATGATCGGAAAAACCGGACGATCCTACCACGCTTCAGCAAGGCGCGCGTAGCCCTCGGTCGAGTCCTGTGAAAGCTCTTGAGCCACAGATCGGGACTGGACTTAGCTTTCTTGACAACGACTTTGTATCTCTGATCGCTGTTTGGTACGGGCGACGATACTAGACGGCAAGTAGGCTGCCCTCTTTCTGCGATCCAGAGCCCATGCTTCAATATATAGGGCAATTGAAGAAAATCGTAGTCCGTTAAGTCGCTATGCTTGCTGATGATCTCTTCGTACTTTTCTCGTGACAAATTTACCGATCTAAACCCGGTGCCAAGATCCGTCGCCACGATTTCGGGGATGTCGCCCACAGGAACTGAGGTGAGGTAAGGACCCCACCGCAGGCTGTGCAGCCGACTCAACTCTAGGGGCATGCCTCAGCAGGGAATCAGCGGCCGGAAGCTGAGTCAATGTGCTGGCTTGCGACACCTCGACAATGAGCCTTCTGGCTGGACGGCGTAGCGAACCTCTCTTGCCAACGGTAAGTTGAGGTATGGCGGCAACCGAATCAGAACTTCTGGCGGTCGATGCGTTTCTGGCTGAGCTTAAATCGCTTAGCGGTCCCATCCCGCGGTGGCGAAACTCGGGATTTGGCAATGAAACCATCGCCACGTGGGGCGTCTTAGATAGTTTAGGGATCGATCGGGCCGAACTTAGGTTAGTTATACAGCCAGGCCGGAGGGATTTCCCGAGCTTATCGCTGATCCTGAATAAGAATTTCTTTGCCGGCGCGCGAGGCAGGGCCGTTGCGAGGCTCGATTTTGCCGAGAGTGATGTTTGCAAGCGCAATCCGCCGGGTGCAGATCTGCTCGATCTGCCATTTGAAGTTTGCGGCAACCACATTCACTCTTGGGAGGCAAACAGGGAGCACATACGCCGCAATGGGTTCGGTGCGCTTCCTGCTAGGAGCCCTCTTCCTAGTGGTGTACGAAGGTTGCCTCAGGCTCTCGCCTGCTTCGCTCAGGCAGTAAACATCTCACTCCGCCACGAGCAACGAGCCGTCGAGCTTCCTACCGCATCCACACTATTCGAGGAGGGTTGAATGTTGCGTTGTTCCGACCTCGAAGCGGTGATTAGAAATTTGCACAGTTGCCGAGAGGTAAACGGCGAGGCGCGTGTAACCACTCATTGTCTATATCCCTCGTTCGAACCGGTCGTTGTATCTATATCTAGGTTTGGCGATGGCTTCCATGTTCATGATGATGGCGGCTCATGCCGTGAGTCGTGGTTAAACGGTCGAGATGACCCGGCTATATCTCGCTTAGTCCTTAAGGAAGCTGAGAAACTTCAGGTAAAATTCAAAAAAGGTGTCATTTTTGGCAACGCTAGGACGGTCGATTGGCTGCCTTCTGTTGTTCTTGCTGTGGCGAATGCTTCCGCAGGTGCGGCGGCTGCTTTGCTTGAGCAAAATATTCAATCTACAGAGACGGATCTCAAATCTGAGATTTATCGATCACTCAGCGTGACGCTTCCAAATTTCAACGTCAAGAAATACTTCCCTATTCGCGGGAAAAGCGGCAAAGAATACGATTTTGATTTTGGGGTGTTCGGCAATAACTCAACTATTTTGCTTGTAAATGCAGTAATACCGCACCCAAATTCTATTGCAAGCAAATATCTTGCTTTTTCCGATGCGTCCGAGACAGTGGATCATGAAGCAACGGCAATGGTCTTGGACCGGAGATACCATAGATTTGCAGTGTATGACCGACCGCTTGCCCCAGATGATGCTTCTCTAATGAGGCAAGTATCTGACTTAGTACCAATATCGGCACTAAGTCAGGGCGCTCATCGAGCCTTCTTACGCCAATGAAGACGGGCTCTGGGCAAGGCGATGTTGCCCGTGAGGCTGTCGGTACGTCAGTCGCTTGCCGGCGATTCCTCGCAGCGCCCGGTCGGCGCGGTCGGCGTCGTTCATGCCCAACTTGACCCGATTGTTGTACCGGAAGTCGAACTCCGCGAGGTAGCGGTGCAGGTGCTGCTTGCCGCAGTGCTGATAGACGCCCTTCATGCCGCGCTTGAACACGGAGAAGTAGCCCTCAATCGTGTTCGTGTGAACGATGCCGCGAACGTACTCCTTGGCGCCGTGAGCGGTCATCTGATGGTCGGCAAAGGTGGCGCCGACTTTCGTGTAGATGCTGGACTCATCGGTGTAGAGGTTGGCTTCCTTGACGATGTTGGCTTCGATGATGGGCCGGATCGTCTCGGGCTTGATGTCGTCCACCACGACGGAGCGGACCTGACCGGCCTCGCGGTCGAGTAGGGACAGCACCTTCATCTTGTGGTGATAGGCGCGCTTCTTCGGGGAGCCGGGCTCGCGGCCGATGAAGGTCTCGTCAGCCTCCACGATGCCGGCGCCGCCCATCGGGCCGTCGAGGCCGCCCATGGGCGCTAGCGCGCCGTCACGCATAGCCTCACGGATGCGGTGCGTCAGGAACCATGCGCTCTTGTAGGTGATGCCGAGCGCCCGGTGGATCTGATGGCTGCTCACGCCCTTCTTAGAAGCGCACAGCAGGTAGACGGCCTGGAGCACCTTGTGGAGCGGGATGTGAGCGCTCTCAAAGACCGTGCCGACCTTCACCGTGAACTGCTTGCGGCACTGCTTCTCGGCGCATTTGCGAAGGCCGCGTCGGGTTTTGCCGAGGTCGTAGTGCTTGGCGTTGAGGGAGCCGCAGTGCGGGCAGACCGGGCCTTCCGGCCAAAGCTTCGCCTCAAGGTAGGCGAAGGCGGCGTCTTCGCAGTGCAGGTGGGCGTTGGACAGGGCAGACATGGGTAGGGCTCCGATAGTCAGGACCCTACCTCAGATCGTGTGGTGCGTAAAGGATATAATCGCCAACGAGAAAGGCCCCGGAGCGATCCGGGGCCTTGTCCTGTTCGGTGTGTCGGGCTTAGCGACGGGCGAGGGCTGCGTTTACCAGTTCCTTGTTAGCTGCGAGCCAGGCCCGTCCGCCCGGCGTGCAAGACATCCGCATGTTCTGGATTGCCTGCTCTCCGCCGTCCTTGCGGTTCGTGGCGCGGTGCCCGACTGAGCTTCGGGAGTCCCCCCACGAAATGTCCAATCGGCAGGCCTCGTCGTAGGAAGAGACGATGAATGCCTGGATGCAGACGTCCCGGCCTAGACGCCGATGCCGCATTGCCGGATGGCGACCCCGGGATTCCACGACGGCGAGGTCGACCCCGGCACCGCGAAGGACGTCCGCCCCCTTCACGACGAGGAGGCCGTGGCCGAGGACGGCGCCTGGCTGAGGGAAGACCGCGAGAATTGCGTCAGACTCGCGGACGACCTGGCCCATGTACTCGACCTGGTCTTCGTAGGACATGCCCTCCATGGCAGCGTCGTGGCGACGACCGACACCAAGGACTTCCTGAGTCAAGCGGGCGAGCGGCCCCTTGTCGGCGGGCAGAGGCGGGAAATTGGGTGAAAAGGTGGTCATTGGTCTGCTCCAAGTGCGAGTTGCCGTACGCCGCCGAGGGGTCCAAACCACCTCTTCAGCACGGTCCTTTTACCTGGGCGGGTATTAACGCACTCCTAAACGGGCTTGGGCCAGGTCACGGGCGAGGCTATTGGCCGAGTCGTGGTGAGTCGTTCGTTACCGTCGATGCAGACTGAAATCCAAGAACCGTGTGTCGGTCCGAGATCTGCTGGGCACGTAGGCCATCCGACAATGGGCCAGGCAGTACGACTTGCCGGGCTTGACGGGATCCCCGCAGACGAGCGCGGTCGCGGTCGGCTCGCCGGCGATCCAGCGGCACTGCCCGAGCACGGCGTCGAGCAGGCTGACACGGCCCGGGTGGAACGTAACCCTGGGAGCGGATCGCACTACCGCGCGAACCGGGGTGGCGTCTGGCTTGAACTTGGGCGGAGCTTTCCTTCAGGCCGGCTTCTCAGCTCGCGGAAGCCGGGGCTTGTCCACCTGCATAACGCCGGCGCGAGCCATCCGGCAGATCACGGAGTTCTTTGTCAACTGAAGCCCGGATTCCTGGGAAATCCGGGCGGCGATTGCCCGGCTGCTCTCCCCAATCCGCCACGCATTCGCAACGAACTCGACTAGGTCACTCGGCCACACTCTCATCTTACACTCGCATTCGTAGGGGTTACGCAACGACGCCGTCGAGGACGGCACGGGCGCGGCCACACGCCTCGACCAGGGCAATGGTGTCCCCGATGCCAAGCTGCTGGCCGAATATGTCCGCGGCGACCTCGTCGACCGGAAAGTCGAGCACGGCATCAAGCGCGGCCAGGGCCTCGAACGCTCGCGTCGCACCGTCGGCCGGCACGATTGCCCAGCCGTCGGCGGCGAGCCGGGCGATGATCAGATCGGCGACGTCGAGCGCGGCGCGGCCGCCGCTGGAGGCGACTTCACCGGCGATGTGAGAGCGGGCTGGGAAACGGCGGAACAGACTCATGCTGGGCTCCTCAGGAAGCGTTGCTTGGGAAGGCGGGGGCCGGGTCTCGGGTCCGGAGCGGGCTCGGCGCCGAGCTCACGGCGGGATTCCATGAGTGCCTTGTCCAGGCGCTCGACCGACAGCCGGCTCGTCTCCAGCAGTATCCGCGACACGTCGTCGGCCACGGTCTGCAGGGCGAGGTAGTGGTCGTACGATTTCTCGTCCTTGAGCTCGTCGAGGCGGACGTTGATGGCCTTGCGGACGGCCACGAGCCTGAGCTTCGTGTCGGCGGCCGAGAGCCGGTACAGCCCCGTCACAAATTCAGATTTTTCACTCACCAGGTTTGCTCCTGTCGGTCTGGGTAGACGGAGGGGACGAAGAGGCTTGACGGGCAGATGCGCCCCCGGACGCGGGGCTGTCCGGCCCAGGCCCGCAGCGCGGCGTCGAGCTCGGACGTCATGCGCAAGCGGTAGGTGTGGTGGCGCATCCGGTACGCCTCGATGCCGACGGACCTGGCGATCTTCACGGGCACGTAGTCCGAGCACCGCAGGGCCTCCTGCAGATCGCGGACGGTGCACTCTTCACCGACAGCGAGCAGGTCCGGATCGAAGGGCGCGCCCAGCAGCGTCTCGACGGCCTGCTGCAGGCGGAGCTTGCGCCCGCACTTGGCACGGTCGGCATTGGCCGCAACCCGGGCCTCGAATCGCCGCGCCCGGCGCTGATCGGCCCGGGATGGTCCCAGGGCCTCGCGGACGACGTGACGGATCGTGCTCTCGTGGAACCCGGCGCCGGCGGGCCCGACGATCAGAGCCCGCAGGCTCCACGCCTCGCCGTCCCCGGGCTGCATGACGTAAGCCCGGGCGGCAACGCCGTCATCTAGAAGGGGAGCGAGCTCGCTCGCGCAGTAGCGCGGCAGATGGCCGAGCATCCGCCCGTTCTTCCACCACACCTGGATGGCGTTCGCATCATGCGGGTTCGCCGGCTCCCGGACGAGGGAGAGCCTATCGCCCGGCAGCGGGATGACGCGCTCGCCGGTAAGCTCGTCCGTGCGACCGTACGAGTGATACTGCAAACCGGCGATCTCGGTCGTGAACCACGCCTCTCCGCCGGCGAGGCGCGATTCCTCCGAGGCGGCGTCAGTGCCGGCAAGGCCGCGCATGTCGGGCAGGCCGTTGTCGATGCTCATGCTGCCCTCCCGTGTCGGGTCTCGGCGGCGCGCCGTGAGACCTCGGACCGCGACATCGTCGGGACCGGTAGGCCGCGCTCGCGGAACACACGGCGCACGACGGCCTCGCTGAGGCCGACGGATTCGGCGCCGCCCTTCAGGCTGCCAAGGCGCTGGGCGGCCTCGACCGCGGCGGCTTCCTGCTCGGGCGTCGTTGAGCGAGTCGCGCTTCGGACGATGACGCCCAGGCGCGCGCGGCGGATCTGACGGCCGTACAGGCCGATCTTCTGGATCGCGTCCCAGCTCAGCCAGTGCCAGCGCTCCAGGGCCGCGGCCGGACCGCACTCGTCGAAAACTTGCGCGACGACCTCGGGCCGCGGCCTTATCCAGATGTCTAAGTGGCTGTGCTCTGATGTGCCCTTCATCACCGCTTCCCAGCCTGGAGTGCGACTTCCCCGCGCCGCATCCCGGGCCAATCCGAATGACCGCGTTCCTGAAGGATGGCTCTGACGAGCGAATCTGGGATGCCGTGCCGCTGCGCCGTTCGATATAGACTGCCACCCGCGAGGACCTCGGCGGCGATGGCGACCTCTTGCTCGGGCGAAGTCGGTCGCCTCCGCGTACGTGCAATGACCTCGGCACGCGCATTGAGGAGCCGGCGCCCTTCGTATGCGATGTGTGAGAGCGTCGAAGCCGGCACCCAGTACCAGCGAGCGGCGGCCGCGTCGGCACCGTGGGACGCAGTAATCTGCGCTACTCTGATCGGGTCAGGCGCCTCGTGTGAGCACCTGTCAGCAGCGTAACCGTTATACTCGCGAGCCATCAGTCGAAGACCCTCTGAGGCACGAGAGCCGTCACGCCGTCGGCGTCGTAGAGCACGATCTCCTCGGGCTCCCGGGGCACGAATACGGTCTCGCGCTGCAGGCCCAGCTTGCGGAGGATTCGGTCCGACGGCAGACGCCGGCCGGCGAGCACGTCGCCGACGTACTGTTGGGACAAGCCCAAGCCATACGCCCAACGCTTCTGGCCGCCGGCCGCCAGGCACTCGGCCCTCAGCCGAGCGCGCACATCGGATGATGTCAGGGGGGGCGGTAGGGTTATCATGCCAACCTCGGTAGAGGGGTTGACAAATAACTACGTCGGATCAGCGGTGCCGCAAGTTATCATTGAAATTGAAAATGCCGAATGCTTGTGCCAAAGGCAGAGCATCAAGTGGTATCAAAATACTTCGTTTCGAAGCACATTGCTCCGCTCTTAGGACCCACCGTTTCATGTGTAATTTACAAACGTAAAAGTCGGGGTCCGTGACGCCCCGTTGTCGTATGCTTATCCCGGTGGAAAAATTTGTCGCAGGCCAAGGGACCGGCCTTCCACAAAGGGGAACGACACCGTGATCAAGCGCGCAATTCTTCTCGGCTTCGCCCTGATGAAGCTGGCCATCTCAGCGATGGCGACCGTGACGAGGGCGGTCTACGAGGGGGGCAAGTGGGTGCTCCGCCAAGTCTCGGCGCCGGCATCGCAGACCGCCAACGCGCAGGCCGACGCCCTCACCGAGATCGAGGCCCTCACCGCCGGCGCCGAATCCTCGGCCGAGGCCAAGGCAGCCGTTCTAGCCGATGTGCCGGATCTCAGTGTCCAGACCGGCGGCTACGAAGATTCGCCGGAGCGGGAGTGGGGCATCGCAGCGATGGCGATCATGTATCCGCTGCCGGGTGACGACGGAAAGGCCGCGGCCTGCCTCGATGTGGCAGCCAAAGCCTACCTAGGCCGCCTCACGCATGATCAGAAAGTGACGCTGACACTGTACGGCTCCCGCCGGATCGGCGAGCATCTTCTCGGCATGAACCGCATCCCGTCGCTGCCCCGGGCTCCGACTTACAGCGAGTGGCAGCAGGCCGAGTACGAGCGCCTCGGGCGCAAGGACGGCGTCCAGGGCCAGGGACGGCGTCCTGAGGCATCGGACGACGAGGACGACGTCCACACCCTAGCGGCCTAAGCCCCAGCCCTAGAACGACCAAGCCCGCCCGGGAGACCGGGCGGGCTTTTCTGTGCGCGTGTGTGCCTGCGTCAAGCGACCGCACCGGACCAGGTCGATTGTTGTAGAAGTTTACCAGCTGCACACACGATGTGCGCACGACATGCCATCGGGTGCTCAGGCGGCCCGGAGGCGGCCGCGGCGGACGCGGTCCCGGAGCTCGGCGTCGGTGACCCGGCGGTTGGAGGCCAGCTTCTCGGCGGCCGCATCGAGGCGCAGGTTTGCGAGGCGGGCAGCCCGGAGCCGGGCGGTGGCGGCGCGGAGGATAGCAGCGTTGGCTGCCTCGGTGGCGCGGTCCTCGCGGGCGTTTGCTAGGGCGGTCGCCAGCACACCGGCGAATCCGTGGGCCAACGTCTCGAAAGTGCCGGTGACCTGCTCGACGGTGTGGTGGGGATTGAACATCGGGCGGCTCCTCTGGCTGAACGACCTGTGATCGCAGCTCTGGAGCCCCTCGTCACGCGACGGTTGTAATCGCGGTTATTACTTCCCTGGCCCGTCCACAGAGGATGCCAGGGGCTGTATCTGAGCACTACACGAAACGAGCGTCCCGTTACTACGGCCCTGTGTAACGGAAAGTCATTGGATACGCCGTCCCGCCCTCAAGCACCCTTCACGGGGAACAGGCGCGCCTGCAGCACGCGGGCGGCGATCTGACGGGGCACGCCTTTGTCCCGGAGCGTCGTCAGCGCGATCTCCAGGATCGGCTGCACGGCGACGCGCATCCCCTTCACGGTACCGGACTTTGCGATGAGGGCGGCGGCGTCGGCATCCCGGAGGACCTGAGCCAGGGCCTGCCCCAGGGCGACGTCGACGGCGCGCGGATCGGGCCGCTTGGCCTCGCGGCGGGCGGTGCGCTCATCCCTCTTGCGCTCGGCATCCGTACGCCTCTCGGCGGCCGCGGCGGCACTGGCCTCCACACGGCGCAGCGCGGCCGCATCGGCGATGGCGGACCCCGGGGTCGGCATCAGGGCGAAGTCCTCGTCGAGATCGTCCGCGACTTCCTCGTGGGGCATCCCGAAATGCATGGCGTCCTCCTGTGTCAGGAGGATTCTCACGGGCCGGAACGCCATCGACAAGGACGGGGGTTGCCGGTTGCGGACGGCGGGCGACCTGTCGCCGGATGGCGGGCATGAACATCACCATCGAGGTCGACGGCGAGGCGTTCAAGCGCGCGGTCGACGGCTTCATGCAGAGCGAGTTCTAGGAGGTCCTGGCGAGCCGTGGCGACAGTCCGAGGCGTCGTCATCGCCCTCGCCAACGTCCTCGATCTAACACGCTGCATCTCACGGCTTTGGAAGAACATGTCGCAAGGTGCGTCGGCTCGCCGAGACCGCGACCGCCTGCGACACAATTTGGGGTTTCCTGGCAAATCCCTGCGACAGGTCGCGGGCAATCTTCCCTCATCACAATCACCCATTGTGGAGAATTCGCAATGACGGGTCTGACCACCATCGCGTCAACCGGACTAAAGCGCCTGCTTCCGGCGGCACTCCTAGCCGCGGGCCTTGCGGCTCCGCTCGCCACGGCCGGAACGGCGGAAGCCCGCGACGGCTGCGGCCTCGGCTTGAGGACCACGCCATGCGCGCACGTCTGAGATCACGGGCCAAGCCCGCATCGTGGCTCACGATGGGCACCTACCTCGCGATGCTCGGCGTCGAGGCGCAGATGGTCATCGGCCAGCGCATGGCGATGTTCATGCTCGGCGGCCCGAAGGCGGACAAGGAAGCGCGGCTGATGGTGACCGAGAAGATCAAGGCCGCCGGGGAGGCGGCCGCGACCATCGCCATGGGCGGGACGCCGGAGAAGGTCGTGCGCGACTATCGGCGGAAGGTGCGGGCCAACCATAAGCGGCTTGGCAAGGGGTAATGCCTCGCCTCAAGACGCATGCAAAGGCAATTGAACCTCGTAGTCCCGCAAGCCCGGGCCGGGCCCCCTGACATCGAGAGCACCGTCATCCCCGAGCGCACGTATGCGGCCGAACAGGACGATGTCGCTGACGCCCTGGCCCGGCGGGTCAACGTCGTCGGTGAGATGCGCCAGCGTGCGCCCGATCAAACGGGCGACCACTTGCCAGCCCGTGGTGGCTTGGTCGATCAGCACGCCATCGAAATGCGTTAGCGGCGTCGACACGAGGCGTCCGCTCCGCACGACGCGGATAGGGGCGTCCTCGCTCCGCAAACGCCGCCACGCCTCGGAGGCCGCATCGCCCTCGGCCCGGGAGAGGGGGCGCCGCGTGTCCTTGAGGCCTGACGCGACGATGTCCTCGGAACGCATGATCCCGAGCGACCAGGGCGCACGGACCCCGTCCCGGGTGACGAAGTCGAGCCCAGTCGCGTCGACGATGTCGAACGGTCGGCCGGCCATGCGGAATGCGAATTCCAGGAAGCTGGCGTGCTCGGCGGCGTCGGTCATGCAGACCCAGTAGACCGGACGGACGTCGGACGAGATGGCATCGGTCCAGGTCTGCTCAGGTTCGCACGGCATCTCGTCGGGCTGGCACCGCAGGACCGTCCTGAACCAAGCCCTGCGAACCTCGGGGTCGGGCGGGTTGATCGGTCCGAGGTTCAGGGCGCTCGGAAGCCCGATGACGGGCGCTTCGCAGCCCTGCGCAAGCAAGGCATCGCGGACGCTGTCGGCCCGGCTCACCCCGTACGTCACATGGACGGTCTCGGTACGCTCGCTCATGGCCGCGGCCTTCTTTCACCTCAACGGTGTCCGGTCCACCGTACGCAGATCCCGGCATGGACGGTGCCACCGGCAAGATCGCACCGGCCGGCCTGCGCCACCTTCCATCGGTTCGCGTCCAGGCGCTCGAAAGTCAGCCTGCAGCGACGCGAGAATATCGTGGCCGGCCCATTCCGGAGGTCAAGGAAGGCATCGGTTGCGGTCGTGTCCACATCGCCCGCTTCGATCCCGCCGACGCCGACGAAATTCGACATCAACGACACGCTCGCGAAGCCGCGGACAGGACCCATGACGGTAAGCGTCCCGTGGTTACCCGCTGACTTCTCGGTGAAGAAGGTCGTCGCTGCCATGACGCCGCCCTCGGAACGCTGGAGTTCGGCGATCCGCGCATCGTAGGCCTCCGCCAGGCAGGAGACAGCTTTGCAGGCCTGCACGGTCGCGAGCCATGTCCGCTGCTTCGCCTCGACGGACTTGCCCGCCTCGGTCCGCCGGGCGGCCGCGTAGACCTTCGCCATGATCTCGTCGCGAGCCCCGAGCGCGGCATCCCCGCAGACGAGGCTCTCCATAGCCGACGAGGTCCGGTGACAATCGAAGCTCGCCGCACGGGCCGATGGGTTTGGGATGCCCAACGCGAGCGCCGCGACGCAAGCGACCGCCGATGCGGGCCCGCCTAACGCTCGCATGACAGGTCCCCGCCCGGACATGTCAGTTGGTCCGTCAGGTCACGTGTCCGGCGCTCGGTCACGATGGCCACGAATTCCCCCAACAGCATCGGCATGATGGTCCCACCTCGGTCCGGATGCTCGGAATCGAAGCCCTTTTCCAAGTTGCATTCGAGGTCGCGAAAACGGCGCCACGCGGCTTGCGCGAGATCGAGGTTGCGCCGCCCCACCGGGTCGAGCTTGGGGTGGCCGGGAGGACTGGGGCGTCTACGCGATCATGCCGCCCGGGCGCCTCGTCCCAACCAAGACGCGCCTGTTCGTCGATGAGGTCGCGGACGCGATCAAGGCGGGATGGGTGCGGTAGCCCTCGGCGGCCGACGTGGGGAACCGGGTACCCGGCCTCGAAATTACATCGGTTCGCCAGGAATCGTGGACTGAACAAGAGGGCGACGCGGGTCGGGCGGTAGCCGTGGATACGGAGCAGTTCAGCACGACCCGGCGGGATGTATCCCCACGGGCACGTGGTCGTCGTTATCTTTGGTTCCGAGACCGACAGCATCAATGTCTGTCGTCGACGATCACGCCGGGGCGGAAGCGATGCATGACGCCCGGACGGTTCGTCACCTCGATGGTTGGGGTTACCACGACGCCAGCCAGGGCGCCCGAGGGTTTGAAAGGCATCATCGCCGCGCCCGAAGCGACGAGGCCGGCCATCATGCGCAGGTCCTCAGATTGAAGATGAGCGTGGCCGTGTATGTCCACGGGTCGTGACTGCAAGTGAATGAAGGCACATGCAGCCGGCTCCGATGACGATCACCGTCTTACTGAAAGAATCCGATCCGCGGTACGCAGCGCGACCGCCTGAATTGTGAGGGAAGGGTTCACGCCGCCCACGGTCGGGAAGACCGAGCCGTCGCAGACGTAGAGGTTCGGGATGTCCCAGGAGCGGCAATCGGCATCGACCACGGAGGTGCGTGGGTCGGACCCCATCCGAGCGGTCCCATTGAGATGGCAGGTGTCATCGCCCTGATCCCAGACCTCGCGGCCACCCGCGGCCGACAGCGCCTCGCGCAGAAACTTCAGGGCGTGCCGGTTCAGGGCCTTGTCGTTGTCGCACCAGGAATAGGTAATGCGTGCCACCGGCAGACCGTACTGGTCCTTCACGTCAGCGAGTGTCACCCGATTGCGTTCCTGGGGCATATATTCGGAGACGACCTTCAGTCCTGCGACGTGGTTGTAGCGCTGCATCTCGGAGATGAGCGCCTCGCCCCATAGGCCGTGCGCGGAGGCCTGGGTGTTGGCCCAAAGTTGCGGCAGCGGGCCCTGGCTCATGTAGGAGTAGCCGCCGAAGAAGTCCTTGGCGAACGGGCCATAGCCCTTGTCGTCGTAGTTCCAATGCTCGCTGATCGCCAGCGACGGCGGCCCCTTGTAGCTGCGGATCTCCTCGTCGAAGACGCCCCAGACCGCCTGGTTGCCCTGGACCATCAGATTCTTGCCGACGAGACCCGACGAGTTGGCGAGCCCGTCCGGAAACTCCTGGTTCGCCGAGTTCAAGAGCAGGCGCGGCGTCTCGATGGCGTAGCCAGCCACCACGACGTTCTTCGCGCGCTGGAAGCGCCAACGACCCTCGCGGAAGTAGTGGACGCCCGTCGCCCGGCCGTTCTTCGTCTCGATGCGCCCGACCATGGCAAGGTCGCGGATCTCGGCCCCGGCCTTCAGGGCGCGCGGCAGGTAGCTGACGAGCACGCTCTGCTTGGCGTTGGTCGAGCAGCCGAGCGTGCAGAAGCCGCGGTAGACGCAAGGGGGCGCGTCGCCGTGCGGGGCCGAGACGGTGGCGAGCGGCGTCGGCGTCCAGCCGATGCCCATTGCCTCCGCTCCCCGCGCCAGCACCTTGCCGGCCGCATTCACCTCGTGGGCGCGGCGGTGGTAGCGACGTCGGTGCGGACCCCAGGGATAGCTCACCGGGCCGGAGATCTTCAGGTCGTCCTCAACCTGATCGTAGTAGCGCCACATCTCTCGCCAATCGAGCGGCCAGTCGGCGCCGTAGCCCATCAGGGTGCGGGTCTTGAACCATTCCGGCCGAAAGCGCAGGGCCACCATGGCGTAGTGCACGGTCGAGCCGCCGACGGCCTTGCCGGAATTGTTCGAGCCCATCTGCAACGGGTTCTCGCCGTCGACGATGCGTTCGTCCGTCCAGTAGAGCTTGGACTGATGGCTCTCGTCGGAGGCGAAGTCCTCCAGCGGCCGGAAGTACGGGCCGGCATCGAAGGCGACCACCGACAGACCGCCCTCGGCGAGCCGGCTGGCCAGCGTGCCGCCACCCGCGCCCGTGCCGACGATGGCGAAGTCGACCTCTTCCTCGTCCCGGTGCTGACGCATGGGCACCCAGTCGCCGATGCGCATGACGTTGGGCGCGCGTCCATCGCGGGCGCGGGGATGGTGCTCCGGATCGTCGCCTGGCGTGGCGTGCTTCGGGTTGTCGGCGGCATTGCCGAGGCCGGGGATGCGCATCAAAGGTGATCCTTATCGGCCGACCTGGAGGTTCTCTTCGTAGGCTTCGTCCTCGCGGCCGGGCTTGGCCTCGGCGGCCTCCCAGGGGTCGCGGCGGTCGAAATCCATGCGGACGTAACCGCGCGGGCTCGCGGGGCCGCCCCAGCCGATCTCGTTCCAGGCTGTGGGGTGGGCGTAGTACGCCTTCACCACGTCGGCGAGGATGCGCTGGTGGAAGAACAGCTTGGACGGCATGCCCTCCCAGACCGCACCGGTCAGCTCGCCCTTCTCGGCGAGCTTCAGCAGCTCGTCCTGCGCCCAGGCGCCGAGTTCATGGAAGCGTGCGCCGAACCGTGCCCTGGCCTCGGCGTCTAGGGCACGCAGTCCACGGCGCCACGCCTCGCGTTCCTCGGGTAGTTCGGCGTTGCGGTAGCCGTCGCGCGTGTCGGTCGCGAGCTTGTGGTCCACGAGGGCCGCTACCGGGACCGGATCGGACCGGTCGGCCGGTTGCGGCACGATCCGCTCGGCCAGCGCCGTCAGCGTCGACCATTCGGCCTCGTCGAAGAAACGGCGCGTCTCCGGGCCGATGGCGAGCCTTTCCTCCAGGACCTCGCGGGTCTTGGCGTTCCAGGACGGGCCGTCGCGCTTCGTGAGCACGTCGTAGCCCGGATATAGGTCCAGTCTCGGACGCATGGGATCCCTCGGGGTCAGAAGCGGAAGCGGCTGCGTTCCATGAGTTCGAGGGCGGCGAGGCCGCCCAGCGCCACCCCGGAGAAGGAGGGCGGGGCCGGCAGCGGCGGCCCGTCAATGAGGTTCTGGCGCCAGTTGTCCCAGCCGCCCATCATCCGGGCGACGCCGTAGGCGTGGAAGGCGACTCCGGCGACACCCATGGCGGACACCGACCACATCCCCCACTTCGCGCTCACCTGGCTCGCCCCCACCGGCTTGGTCGCGGCGCGAACCAGCAAGGTGGCGGCGAGCGGCGGAAGGGTGACGGGGACGAACATGGCCGGGTTCTGGAAAGCGCCTCGGAAGTGCAGCAGCCCGGCCTCCAGGGTCGTGCCTGCAAGCATGCCGGCGGTGGCGACCGCCAACGCCCGCCCGGCCGGCAAGCCGACGAGCCGGGGCTCGCCGGGATCGGCATCGCGCACCCGTTCGGCGACGACGCCGAGGATGCCGGCCAGCGTCAACGCCATCGGAGCGCCGATGGGCGCGGAATAGAACAGGTTCTGGAAGGAGTAGCCGCCCTCGCGCTTGCCGACGTTGTAGGCGTGGAAGCCGAAGCCGATTAGCCCGGTGAGGCCGGCCAACACCTGAACCCCGTGCCGGACGCGGGAGCTTTCGGGGTCGGTGTCCCCAGCCCCATGCAGGGACGCCGTTAGGGTCACGCTGGACACGATGATGGGGGTATACATCGCCCGGTTGAAGAACTGGCCCCGGTAATGCTCCAGGCCGGAATCGAACAGCACCGAAGCGGCGAGCATCGTGGAGGCATGGTTGAGGCGCTGGGCGGCGCTCGCGGTCACCTCGCGACCACGTGGGCTGAAACGACGGCCCTCCGTGGTCGACCCGAGGCTTTTGGAACGCCCGGCGGCAAACCACGTGAGGAGACCTGCTCCGGCCGCGGCCGCGACGAGGACGACCACCGGGTGCACGGTCGCTTCGGCCCTCACCGGTGAGACGCGCCGCTTCATTTCCGGGACGTGACGGCGCCCTGGTGGGCGGCCGCTGTCAGACGGCATAGGCATCGGCATCCCGGGTTTTGAGGGTGAGGCCGTGGCCGGGCCTGGTCGGATCGGGTGTGATCGTACCGCCGTGGGGCACGGGTGCCCCGTCAAACAGCATCCGCTCAATGCGGACGTGGTCGTGGAACCATTCGAGGTGCCGGAAGCGCGGGGCTGCCACCGCCACCGGGAGATGCAGGGCGGGGGCGCAGTGGCCGGACAGATCGATATGCGCCGCCTCGCACAAGGCAGCGATCTTCAGGAAGCCGCTGTACCCGCCGCAGCGGGTTACATCCGCTTGGGCCACGTCGACCGCGCCGGCATCGAGCAACCCGTGCATGTCGTCGAGCGTGTAAACGTATTCACCGGCGGCGATCTCCATGCCGGCCGGTGCAGCCGCCCGGACCGCGGCGAGACCCGCGGGATCGTCGCTCGTCACCGGCTCCTCGAACCACATCACGTCGTAGCGGCATGCTTCCTGCGCGAAAGCGACGGCGCGCTTCGGGGTGAAGGCACCGTTGGCATCGATGAACAGGTGGGCGTCGCCAATCACTTCTTTGGCAATCACCATGCGTGCCGGATCACGCTCGGGAGCGCTACCGATCTTCATCTTCACCGCATGGCAGCCGTCCCGCTCGACCCACATGGCGAGTTGCTCTCGCAATTGGTGGTCGTCGTAGCTCGTGAAGCCGCCGCTGCCGTAGATATCGGCGCTCTCTCGTGCACGCCCGAACAAGGTGGCGAGCGGCAGGCCAAGGAGGCGAGCCTTGAGGTCCCAGAGCGCGGTGTCGAGCGCTGAGATCGCCGTCGCCGCAAGCCCGGAGCGCCCGAGGTTGCGTACCGCGCCCCAGAGCACCGCACCGGCACGGGGGATGTCGAGAGCGGACAACCCCGTGAGACGCGATGCCAGCGTCCCTTCGATCAGTCGCGCGACGCTGGCGTCCGTGTAGCTGTAGCCGAGGCCGGTCTCGCCCCCGGCCTCGACATGGACGACGACCAGGGTCGTCCTGTCCCAACTCAGCGTCCCGTCCGCTTCGGGCGCATCGGTTGGAACGGTGTAGGCCCGTGCCCGCACCGTTCCGATCTTCGGATCGTCACGCATACCGTGGAAGCCGATCCTACTTGCTGCCGGGCAGGACGGAGCTCAGCACCTGCCGGGCTGTGTCGACCAGGAGGTGGCGCTCCTTCGGATCGCCCTTGCCGAGCATCGACATGAAGTTCTGCACCTGCTGGAACGTGAAGAACGGCGGCAGCGGAGGCACCTCGGGGTCGGTCTTCACCTCCAGCACCACCGGCACCGGGCTCGCCAGCGCCTCGTCCCAGGCTGCCCCCATGCGCTCCGGATCGTCGACGTAGATGCCTTTGAGGCCGATCAGCTCAGCGAACTTGTGATAGGGAACGTTCGGGATGGTCTGGCTCGCCTCAAACTTCGGATTGCCCTCCATCACCCGCTGCTCCCATGTGACCTGGTTCAGGTCCTCGTTGTTGAACACGCAGCAGATCCAGGTCTTGTTCGACCAGCGGTGCATGTACTTCGAGACGGTGATCAGCTCGGCCATGTTGTTCATCTGCATGGCCCCGTCACCGACCAACGCGATCACCGGCCGGTCGGGATGCGCGACCTTGGCGGCGATGGCGTAGGGCACCGCGGCCCCCATCGAGGCGAGGCCGCCGGACAGCGAGCACATCTGGCCACGGCGCATCTTGAGGTCACGGGCGAACCAGTTGGCGCAGGAACCGGAATCCGACGTGATGATCGCACGCTCGGGCATGCGCGGCGACAGTTCCCAGGTGACCCGCTGCGGGTTGACCGGGTTGGCCTTTGCCATCGCCCGGTCCTCGGCCTCCTTCCACCAGGAAACCATCCCCTTCTCGATGCCGGTACGCCAGGAGCCGCCTTCCTTCTTCTGCTCCAGCAAGGGTAGCAGGGCCCTCAGGGTCTCGGCGGACTCGCCGCACAGCGGCACCTCCATCGGGTAGCGCAGCGACAGCATCTCCGGGGAGATGTCGATCTGCACACCGCGAGCCTGCCCCTCCTTCGGGAGGAACTCGGCCCATGGGAAGCCGGAGCCGATCATCAGGAGGGTGTCGCAGTCCTCCATCATATCCGAGGACGGCTTGGAGCCGAGCAGCCCGATGGTGCCGGTCACGAAGGGCAGGTCGTCCGGCAACGCCGCCTTGCCGAGCAGGGCTTTGGCGACGCCGGCCTGAAGCTTGTTGGCGACGGCGATGACCTCGTCCGTCGCATGCAGCGCACCGGCGCCGACCAGGATCGCGACTTTCTTGCCGGCGTTCAGCACGTCGGCGGCGCGGCGCAAGTCGGCGTCGAAGGGCACGACCTTGGGCGCGGTGTAGCCGACGCCCGAGAAGGTGTTGCCATGCTTGCGCACCGGCGCCTCGTAGGGAACGTCCTGCAGGTCGTTCGGCAGGATGATCGCCGAGACCTTCCGCTCCGCCTTGGCGATGCGCATGGCGCGGTCGACGATGTGACGGACCTGCGCGGGCGAGGAGGCCTGCTGCACGTAGGCGGCGACGTCCTTGAAGACGCTGGTGAGATCGAACTCCTGCTGGTAGTGCGCGCCGTTGACGTTGCGCGCCTGTTGCCCACAGATTGCGAGCAGCGGCACGTGGTCGAGATGGGCGTCGTACATCCCGGTGAGCAGGTGCGTCGCGCCTGGGCCGGACGTGGCCATGCACACCCCGACCTCGCCGGTGAACTTGGCGTAGGCCGCGGCCATGAACGCGGCCATCTCCTCGTGCCGGACCTGGATGAACTCGAACGGCAGGTCGTTGCGTTGAAGCGCGCCGAGCAGGCCGTTGATGCCGTCGCCCGGGTAGCCGAAGATCTTTTTCACCCCCCAATCGGCCAGGCGTTTCCAGAAGAAGTCGGCGACGGCTTCGGCCATGTGAGGTCCTCGGGGAGGGTAGCGACGACGCCCGCCGTGCGAACGTACCTGGGAAGGGGGTGGGATCGCGCCGACATGTTCCGCCGGGCACCGTCTATTGCTCCGGGCCAACACGGCATCCGAAACCGGGTTCCTGTCGTCGACGAACGCGGTCTAACGATGCCGTGAGGTCGCCTCAGCCGGCCGGATCGGCCAGGTCGAGGGCGTAGAGGTGCTGCTTCGAGGTGATGAACAGCCGCCGTTCATCGGGAGAGAAGCAGAGGTTGGAGCACACCTGCGGCGTCGGGATCAGCCCGAGCCGGTGTCCTTCTGCGGAGAAGGCCTGGACCCCGGCCTCGGAACTCGTCCAGATCCAGCCGCGGCGGTCGACGCGGAAGCCGTCGGGGACGCCGGGTTCGACCTCGGCGAACACCCGTCGTTCGCCCAGGCTCAGGTCGTCCAGGATCGGATAGGCATGGATCGTATGCCCGTCGCCGCCCTCGGTGCGGGAGGTGTCGCTGACGTAGAGGGTGCGCCCGTCCGGCGCGAAGGCGAGCCCGTTTGGCTGTCCGAGGTCGGCCATTCGCCGCGCCGCGCCGGTCGTCGGGTCTACGCGATAGATGCTGTGGTGACCAAGGTCGGACTCTGCCAGTGCCCCCTGCCTGGGCAGGCGCAGGCCATAGGCCGGATCAGTGAACCACAGGGCGCCGTCGGCGGCGCAGACCACGTCGTTCGGAGCGTTGAAGCGTCGGCCCTCGTAGGTCTCGACCAGGGCCTCGTATCGTCCGTCCGGGGTCGTGCGTGACAGGCGGCGGTTGCCGTGCTCGCAATGGATCAGGTTGCCGTCCCGGTCGACCGTGTTGCCGTTTATAAACGGCGTGGCGTCGATGACGACCCGCACGCAGCCGTCGGCGTGCCAGCCGAGCACCCGGCGCCCCTCGACGTCCGACCAAACCAGGATGTCCCGCGCGGGCCACCAGGTCGGCCCCTCGGCGAACACTGCCTGGTCGTAGAGCGAGACGAGGCGTGCATGGTTGGGCACCACGGCGGTGAAGCGGGGATCGGACGCCCGCGGTGGATCGACATGGGAAACGGGTTCTGACGGCCCTGATCGGCGCAGCAGGTTCGACGCGGCTGAAACGGTCATAAATCCTCGGTGAGGGTATCTCGAACGTGCGGGCTACAGCGGTTCTCAAACAAACAATCGCCTTCGCCCGATGACGTTCTGCCATCCCGTTGGCTTTCCTGCGCCAAGCGCCTCGACTGCTGCGGATGCCAATCCCTCGACGACTGGGGGCATCGTCGTTTCGCCAACAGAAATCCAAGCTGGAAACGCTCCAGGCCGACCCAGGAAGCCTCTCCTGCATCCGCCGATAGCTTACGGCTCACGGAATGCACCTCGCGCTTGTCCATCACTTCAAGCGGCCGGCCAGCAATCACTGTCGGAAAACGGTACCGGGCCTCGCGTCAGGCCACTGCCTCCGCGACGGCGGCTTGGTCTCGAAGGCTGTCATTGATGCGGACCAAGTCGGTGCCTGCCTCCAGGATGCACGCACCTGGTCCCCATGATCCAGTCACCTGGACGATGAGCGACCCAACCGCACGAGATGGTCGATCCCCCTGGCCGTCAGGCGCAAGGACGCAGCGCAAAACGCCGACCGGTTCCCATCTAAGGGTCGTAGGGGCGGTCCGATCCGATTGGGAGGCGACGATGGGCGACGAGAAGGCGGTGCTGGCTGGCGGCTGCTTCTGGGGCATGCAGGACCTGATCCGGCGCCAGGAAGGCGTGGTGTCGACCCGCGTGGGGTACACCGGTGGCGACGTGCCGAACGCGACCTACCGCAACCATGGCACGCACGCCGAGGCCATCGAGATCACCTTCGATCCGGCCAGGACGAGCTTTCGGCGCATGCTGGAGTTCTTCTTCCAGATCCACGACCCCACAACGCCGAACCGCCAGGGCAACGACAGGGGGCCCGGCTACCGTTCGGCTATCTTCTACGGCGATGACGCCCAGCGTCGCGTGGCCGAGGACACCATCGCCGACGTCGAGGCATCCGGTCTCTGGCCGGGGAAGGTCGTGACAGAGGTGGCGCCGGCTGGCCCGTTCTGGGAGGCCGAGCCGGAGCATCAGGACTACCTGGAACGGCGCCCCGGCGGGTACACCTGCCACTTCATCAGGCCGAACTGGGTGCTGCCCTCGCGGGCCCACGCGATGCAGGACGCCTGAGAGCACCTATCCTGGGATGCCGTCCCATCGGCGTCTCAGGCTCCCATGGTCATCACCGACCCGCCATCGACCCACAGGAACTCGCCGGTGATGAAGCTCGCGCGCTCGGAGCAGAGGAACACGATGGCTGCGGCGACCTCCTCGGCCTTGCCGCGGCGCTTGGCGACCATGCCGGGTCGCTCCTCGTCGAGCGTCTGCCGGATGGCCTCGTCGAAGGAGATGCCCTTCTCTTTTTCCATCTGCGCATCGGTCATCGGCGTGGCGATGAATGCCGGCCCGACGGCGTTCACGAGCACGCCGTCCGGCCCGTAGGCCTTGGACAAGCCCTTGGCGAGAGACGGATGCGGTCGGATTCCTTTGGGCCAGGATGGACGAGCTCGCGGTGGTGCGTCAGGTGCGGGACCATCTGCGGGCGCGCGAGGCGTCGGCAGGTCGGTCATGACCTGGGACGGCTGCCGGGCAAGCTGAGCCCCAGCATCCCGAGCGGCGACGCTTGAAACCCAATGGCGACCCCACCCGTACAAGGCGTCGACTGCCCGGCCTGGGCGCGGCGCGGACGCTCCTCGCCGCGCCTGGACTCATGGGTAATTAGCAGTATTCCAAGTATATTAGTTGTCTATTATTGGAACCATGTAGAATTTCATGCTTTTTATCTCTGCCTTTCTGGCAAGACAACTCGTACAGGAGATCGCGTATGAAGATCGCAACCTTCGCACTTGCAGCCTCGGTCCTCGGCACCCTCGCCCTCGGTATCGGCGGCGCCTCGGCCGCGCCGATGGGCCCAAACGGCCTCCAGAACGACCAGGCCGGCATCACCCAGGTCCGCATGATGCACGGCGACCGGATGATGATGAGGAAGCGCATGATGCATAAGAAGATGATGCGCCGGCAGATGATGAAGAAGCGCATGATGAACCGGATGTGATCATGCATCCGCATCGGGGCGGACGGCTCCCGAGCCATCCGCCGCGCTGCGTTCCAGCCGCCACGGCCGGGGGCGCCAAACCCTTGTACGTGTGAATCTGATCGAACCGGCATGTCGTCCCCGGCATCGCCCCCTGGTCGGACGCGGTGCGGTCTGCGGGGATCTTTTCCTCCCGCCCGGGACCGAACGGGAGTGAACGGATGCGTGCCTTTCCCCTCCTCTTGACGGTGGCGTTGCTCGCGGCGGCTCCGGCACGCGCCGAACAGGACCTGCTTCTCGGAGCCGACATGGGCTCGGCGGCGATGACACGGGCCGAGATGACCCGGGCCGACGTCGAGGCGCTTATCGCCAAGGCCGACGGCAAGCCCGTCGACCTATCCGACAAGGCGCTCGCCGGCCTCGACCTGTCCGGCCTCGACCTCAGGGGCGCGAACCTGCGCACGGCGCGTCTCAACAAGGCGAACCTGCGTGGCGCCGACCTCAGCGGGGCGAACCTGGAGCAGGCCTGGTTCATCAAGGCCGACCTGAGCGGCGCGAAGCTCGTCGGCGCCAGGATGTTCGGCATCACCGCCCGCGACGCCAACCTCAGCGCCGCAGACCTAAGCCGCTCGATGCCCATCGGCGACTTCAAAGGCGCCAACATGGCCAAGGCGACGCTGGTCGACCTCAAGTGGGGCGCCGACATCAGGAACCAGTCCATGGGCCTGATGCGGGCGGTGTTCGTCTCGGTGAACCTCAGGGGCGCCAACCTGAAGGGCGCGAACCTCGGGCGCTCGCGCCTGGAATACGCCGACCTCACGGACGCCGACCTCACCGACGTGATCCTGATGGGTTCGGACTTGTCGGGCGCCAATCTCACCGGGGCCACGGTGGCGGGCGCCGACTTCAAGAACGTCGACGTCAGCGGCGCACGCCTGATCGCCCTCAAGGGGCAGGAGAGCGCCAAGGATTGGTCGGACCGCGTGAACGTCGACCGCGCGATCACCCGGTTGGTGAACTAAGCCTGCTCGCCGCCCCGATGAGCGCCGGGGTATCGATGCGTTGCGCCGGACCGGCGATCATGGGGTCGTATCCCCATCCGAGATGGCTGACGAGTGGCGGGAACTTGACCGTGCGGCCGAGGGCTTCCCCGGCTCAACCAATGGGTCCCGCGGGATATTTTCAGGAGCCGCTGCGATGACGAAGCTTTACTGGGGACCGCATACCTGCGCGATCGGCATCCACATCCTGCTGGAAGAGATCGGCAGACCCTACGAGGCCGAGGAGATCGACGTCGCGGGCGGCGCCACCCACGGGGACCCGTTCCGATCGATCAATCCCAAGGGCAAGGTACCGACGCTGGTGCGCGACGACGGCTCGGTACTCACCGAGTACGGCGCCATCGCCACGTGGCTTGCACGCACTAATCCGGACGCCAAGCTGCTGACGGACGATCCGGAGGCCGAGGCAAAAGGCCTCGAAATCATGGATTACGCCATCGGCACCCTCCACGCGCAGGCCTTCGGACGGATCTTCATGCCCGAGAAGTTCGAGCCGCCGGACATGCTTCATTCCAGCCTGGGCCTCGGCAAGACGGCTGTGAAGGGACAAGGTCGGGAAATGGTCCAAACCGCCCTGGGCATCCTTGCGAAGAACCTGGGCAATCGACCCTACGCGTCGGGGGAAACGCTCACGATCGCCGACACGGCGCTGTACTACGCCGAGCGCTGGGCCCCTCAGGTCGACATCACGCTTCCCGACAACCTTGCCGCGCATTTCTCACGTATGAACGCACGCCCTGCAGTGGGTCGCGTGCGCGCGATCTGGGGCGAGGCTTAAGGCGATCCGGCCCCAGCCTGTATGGCGGCGATCATCCTTTGGACCTTTGAATTGCTGCCATGTCTTCGAAAGGCTGACCGGACCAGGTCCGGTCAGCCTTTTCACTTCTTATGGTATCAGTCGGGGCGACCGTAACGTCGTTCGTCACGCCGGAATGCGGTCGATGCCGGCGGTATCCTCTTCCGCCACGCCGTTCTCGCGGTGGCGGAAGGCACTCAGCGCTTGGTAGACCTGCAGCCGCGCCCGCATCACCGAGCCGAGCGGTCGGTGCGCCGCGAGGCTGTGCGCGGGGCGGAACGTCATGACCTCGTCGAAGTAGCGCACCCGGTCCGGCGCGTAGGCATCCTGGCGCGGCAGGCGGAGCGTCGCCACCGTGCGGTACGGGCTGACCGAGACCGGCCAGTCGACCGAGGCGTCCTCGATGGGCTGCCTCTCGGCATCGGCCCAAAGCTGCGCCCTCAACTCGAATACCACCTCGTTCTCCCGGAAGAAGTCGATCGTGGCGTGCCGGAATCCGTCCTCGTCCTGGTGCGGATCGAGCCGCCATTCGGACAAGGCACGTTGGCTCTCGATCGCGGGGACCGCTCCGAGCTTGGCGACGTAGTCGCCGAACCTCACCGGCGCCTGGCTGAAGTAGCTGTCCGCCAACGGGTGGCTGTAGGGGTGCCCGAAGAAGTCTGCGAGCGCGCTCTCGGTGCCGAAGGCATGCAGCACCTTGTTGAGGTTGCGCATGGTGGATGACACCGCGCTCTTCACGCCCTCCGGCAGGCCCGTCGACTTGCCGATGACCGTGCCGTCCCGGAGGAAGCCGGCCGCCGTGCCGGACGGGAAGGTCGTGCCGGTCGCGAGCACGAAGTCCTGCGTGTCGACGGGATGGCCGGGGAGTTTCTCCCCGGGGACGTCGAAGACCTTGATCGACATGCCGCGATGGGTCGACACCCGGTCGCCCAGGATCTCGCCCGGGCCCTGCGCGAAGCGGACCGCAACGGGATGGGTACCAGGGCTGGCAAACAGACCTTGCGCCAGTTCCGGCGGTAGGTCTGCAGCGACCGTCAACTCACCTGTGACGCAAGCGGAGCTCTTGGCGTGGCTTGCGCGGACCGCATGGTGCTCGCGCTTCTCGACCGTCTCCGACTGCTGGGTCATACCCTTGACGATGCCGTCGATGGTCTCTTGTTCGTCCGGCGTAGGCCACGCGATGTCGGGGGCGTAGCGCAGGTAGGTCATGCTTATCCTTCGGTTGCCGCCTCGACTTCGACTGCAACGGTGCTGAGGTGAGAAGTTCCTCGACGCGGAGCAACGTCCGACGTATGCGCCCGAGCATCAGGGCGCCGGAATGGAAGCGCGGTCTGGAAGTACCCTTCTTGGAACAAACGCCGTAACCTTCGCTCGTTCCCTACCGATTTTTGACAGGCAATCGAGCGGCATTCCAGCACCTTCCTGGATAGTCCCTCGGCTCAACCTGCGAGGATGCGTCTCCGTCTGCGCCATACGGCCGCCTTACGCAGCACCAGGGAGAGCTGGTCGACCGCGTAGGGCTTGTGCAGGAGCTCAAAACCATAAGTGCCGTTCTGAGCGAGCACATGGCTGTAGCCCGAGGTCAGCACCACCGGCAGGTCACTATGCAGTCGCCGGATTTCCTGCCCGAGCGCGATCCCATCCATGCCGGGCATCACCACGTCCGAGAACACGACGTCGAAGCGGCCGGCATCCGTCGCGAGCTCGGCCAGGGCGGCCTCGGCGTCCTTCGCCCAGATCGAGCGGTACCCGAGGTCGGCCAGCGCCTGCGTCGCGAAGCTGCCGACGTCGAGGTTGTCCTCGACGACGAGCACGCAGGTGCCGTGGCCGTCGACGAGCGGCTCCGGTTCTGCGTCCACGATGCCTGCCCGGCTCATCCCGGCGACCCGCGGCAGGGACAGGGTGAAGGTGCTGCCCCGGCCGAGGGCGCTCTCGACCTTGATCTCGCCTCCTGACTGCTTAGCGAACCCGAACACTTGGCTGAGCCCGAGCCCCGTGCCGTGGCCGACGCCCTTGGTGGTGAAGAACGGCTCGAAGATCCGGTCCAGGTCGTCGGGCTCGATCCCACAGCCCGTGTCCGTCACCGATACGGTCACGACGTCCCCGGCGACCGATGCTTCGACGACGATCGTGAGCAGGCCATGGCCGGCCATCGCGTCGCGGGCGTTCACCGCCAGGTTGACCACGGCGGTGTCGAACTGGCTCGGGTCCGCCTCGACGAAGCAGGGCTCGCCGGGCACCCGCGTCACGATCTCGATGCGCACGCCAGTCAACGTACCGACCATGTCGGCGATGGCCGCGACGCTCTGACCGGCGTCGAACACCTCCGGCTTCAGGCTCTGCCGGCGCGCGAAGGCCAGGAGCTGGCCTGTCAGCTTGGTGGCGCGGGCGGCGGTGTCCGCGATGGCCTCGGCGTAACGCAGCCGCCGGTCCTCGGGCAGGTTGGGGCGGCGCAGGAGCTCGCTCGACGAACGGATCACCGTGAGCAGGTTGTTGAAGTCGTGCGCCACGCCGCCGGTCAGCTGTCCGATGGCCTCCATCTTCTGGGCTTGGCGTAAGGCGTCCTCGGCCTGGAGGCGCTCGCGGGTCGCCGCGTCGAGGGCGGCCGCACGCATCGCGAGGTCCCGTTCGAGTTCGGCCTTGGCCAGGGCAAGCACGGCGCTCCGGGACCGGCGCTCGCAGTCGAGCTCGTCCTGAATGCGGCCGTCGCGCAGGACCAGCAGGCCCAGGCACGCGACCGTCAGCGTGACGAGCAGCGCCATCGCCATGCCGGGGCCGACCTTCCCGGCGTCGGTGACGCGCAGAAGCACGGCTCCGGCGATGGGGATGAGCAGGGTGAAGCCGAGTTGACGCCGAGTCGAGCCACCACCCGATAGGTCGGAGGCGATCACGGCGCCCCAGCCCCTATCCGGGCGGGCGACCACGGCGGCGAGGCCGAGGACGAACAGTCCGGAGGCGGAATGGAGTGCGATGGTGTCGAAGGGATTGAGGGCGTAGAGGTCGCGCGTCCCGTAGGCGTAGCCGACGAGCGCCAGGCCGCCGATGCCGGCGCCGAGGACCGCGCAGGCGTTGCTCGGGTTTACGCCGCGGACGTCGCGCCGGCCGCCGAACTGGAGGCTGCCGGCCAGCAGCATGAGCCCGGTCGCCGTTGCCATTGAGGTCCGGCCCGCTAGGGTCGGATCATAGCCGAACAGGTGCGCGGCCAGCGGACGGTTGAGCACGTCTCCGCCGGCGAGGAGGTGGCTGCCAAGGAGGGTGAGCGCTCCGACAAGCACGATGGCACCGATGACGCGGGCGAGCCGGTGGCGACCGAGGCTCTCGGCGACGAGCGCCCAGCCCATCAGGCCGAAGCTGGCGGCGGTCATGACCGACATCGCCTGCAGGCCGGGGAGAAGGGTCGTCAGGAGCGGTCGGTGAAGGCCGTAGCCGAGGAGCACCGAGACGCCGAGGAGGATGCCTGCGGCGCCTGCGAGCCGGACGAACCCTGCCAGTCGGCGCGCGACGCCGCTTGGGATGGCTGGATCTGTCATGGCGGGCGGCAACGGCATCGTCACCTGGTCATCGCCACGTCTCCGGGTGCGAACGCCACTCCGCCGTGTTCGCGGGGGGCATGGCAAGGCATAGCACCCGCCCATCGGGAAACGCGACAGTATTCGGCATGGAACCGTCCTTCGTCGGTTCGTCGGGCCACCCGCATGCGAACGTGTCGTCGATGAGCGTCGTGCGAACCGCCGCATGGCTCCTGCAGCTTAGGTCTTTCGCAAGGTCGGGTGTAAGGACGCTGACCAAGTGGGAGCGTCGCATTGTCCGTCGTCCGGCGACACAACACTAAGCTGGGCGGAACCGGGACGGAGACGATGGTCTTCGCTCACGGTTTCGGGTGTGACCAGAACATGTGGCGCTTCGTGGCGCCGGCGTTCGAGGACCGCTACCGCACGATCCTGTTCGACCATATCGGTGCGGGTGGGTCCGATCTGTCCGCCTTCGATGCCGACAGGTACGCGTCGCTTGACGGCTATGCCGATGACGTGGTCGCGCTCTGCCGAGACCTCTCGGTAACCGGCGGCGTGTTCGTCGGGCATTCCGTCAGCGCGATGATCGGGGTGCTGGCCTCGAAGAAGGCTCCGGAGCTGTTCGACAGGCTCGTCCTGGTCTGCCCGTCGCCGCGCTATCTCGACGACGACGGCTACGTCGGCGGCTTCAGCGTCCCCCAGGTCGATGAGTTGCTCGATTTCCTGGACACGAACCACATGGGGTGGTCCCAAGCCATGGCCCCCGCGATCATGGGGAACGCCGACCGCCCCGAACTCGGCGAGGAACTGACCAACAGCTTCTGCCGGACCGACCCGGACATCGCGAAGCGCTTCGCCCGCACGACCTTCCTCGCCGATAATCGCGCCGACCTCGCGGGCGTGACTGCCCGCTGCCTCGTCATCCAAAGCACGGAGGACGTGATCGCGCCGCAGGAGGTCGGCGAGTACGTGCACCGCCATCTCACGAACAGCGGTACGCACTGCTCGATGCCACCGGCCATTGCCCGAACCTGAGTGCCCCGGAGGAGACCATCGCCGCCATCGAGGCATTCCTTCAAGGGCCCGCCGATGGCTGACGTTCCTGTCGCGCACGACGTCGACGACCTTGTGGACCTGTTCGAGAACGCGCCCTGCGGCTACGCCTCGGCCCTACCGAACGGCCGCCTGTCCAAGGTCAACAGCACCCTGGCGACGTGGCTCGGCCACCCGGCCGAGCAGATCGTCGGGCGCCGCTTCCTCGACCTGCTGAACATCGCCGGCAAGGTCTACTACGAGACCCATTTCGCCCCGATGCTTCGCATCCAGGGCTTCTTCAACGAGGTCGCCCTCGACTTGGTGCGCGCGGACGGAACGAAGCTGCCGGTCCTCGTCAACGCCGTGGCGCGCAAGGACGAGACGGGCGGCCTGCGCTTCATCCGCATCACCGTCTTCAACGCCTCGGACCGCCGCCGCTACGAGCATCGGATGCTGGAGGCGCGCCGGGACGCCGAGGCGGCGACCCTCGCCCTGCGGGATCTCAACCTGAACCTCGAAGCCCGGGTCGCCGACCGTGCGCGTGCCCTGGAGCGGGCCTGGCGGCTCTCGCCCGACCTGCTGGCGATCGCCGACGCGCAGGGGACCATCCTGGCGGTGAACGCGGCCTGGAAGGACCTGCTCGGCTGGGAGGCCTCCGACCTCGTCGGGCAGAGCTTCGTCGTGTTCACCCATCCCGACGACCTGGGGCCGACGCAGGCGGCGCTCGGCCGCATCATGACGGAGCCGTTGGTCGAGCCCTACGAGTATCGCCTCCGCCACGTGGACGGGACCTATCGCCGGTTCGCCTGGACGGGGGCCTTCGAGGACGGCCAGATCTACGCGACGGGCCGGCATACGACGGCGGAGTACGAGCAGGCCGCCGCCCTGGTCCGGGCCGAGGAGGCGTTGCGCCAGTCGCAAAAGCTGGAGGCCATCGGCCAGCTGACCGTCGGCGTGGCGCATGACTTCAACAACCTGCTGACCATCATCCGCTCGTCGGTCGACTTCCTGAGGCGGCCCGACCTGCCTGATGAGCGGCGGGCCCGCTACATGGATGCGGTCTCGGACACGGTCGACCGGGCCGCCAAGCTCACCGGGCAGCTCCTCGCCTTCGCCCGGCGCCAGACGCTGAAGCCGGAGACCTTCGACCTCGGCGAACGCCTTCGCGGCGTCGCCGACATGCTCGACACCGTAACCGGTGCGCGCATCCACGTGGTCACCGAGATCCCTGACGAGCCGTGCTTCGTCACCGCTGACGTGAGCCAGTTCGAGACCGCACTGATCAACATGGCGGTCAACGCCCGGGACGCAATGGATGGCGAGGGCACGCTGACGCTTCGCCTGGACCATACCGGCAACCTGCCGGCCATCCGCGGGCACGCCGCCGCGCCTGGCTGGTTCGCTTCCGTTTCCCTCGCCGACACCGGCACCGGGATCGCGCAGGATCAGGTCGCCCGCATCTTCGAGCCGTTCTTCACCACCAAGGAGGTCGGCAAGGGCACGGGGCTCGGGCTCTCCCAGGTTTTCGGCTTCGCCAAGCAGTCGGGCGGCGACGTCGAGGTCGAGAGCGAGCTGGGCCGGGGGACCACCTTCACGCTGTACCTGCCGAAGATCGTCGAGGGCGTCCCGGCGCAGCCGACGTCGCCTCGCGACGCGGAGGGCTTCCCGACCGGCGAGGGCCAGTGCGTGCTGATCGTCGAGGACAACGTCGAGGTCGGCCGGTTCGCCACCCAGATCCTGGAGGATATCGGCTACAGGACGACCTGGGCCGCCAACGCCGAGGAGGCGCTGGTGAAGCTTGGAGACGACGGCGCCGGCTTCGACGTGGTGTTCTCCGACGTGGTCATGCCCGGCATGGGTGGGATCGAGTTCGCCAAGATCCTGCAACGCCGGATGCCGAACCTGCCAGTCTTGTTGACCTCGGGTTACAGCCACGTCCTGGCCCAGGACGGGCTGCATGGCTTCGAACTGGTGCATAAGCCGTACTCGGCCGACCAGCTCGGACGCGTCCTCGGCAAGATCGGTCCGCAGGGCCGCCGGCGCGAGGACGGTTAGCGGTACCCAAAGCTGCCGGGCCACACCAAATCGGACACCTACCCTGCATGGACACGACGGATGGGCGACGAACGATAGATTCGACCATCGGTTCGATTGCGGTCGGCCTCGACGCCTCCACTCACGCCGCGGCCTTGGACGCACTGGTATCGTCTGCTGCCCCGAGGCAGGCCTCGACGGCATCGCGCAGGGACGACACGTAGACATCGGCGCCGACCTCGCGTCCGACTGCGGCGTCCGTGAGGACCTTCTCGCTCTCCGGCCAGAGGCCGACGAGGATCCGCACGTCTGGAGCCCGTCGGCGAAGCCGTTCCAGCAGGTAGCGCAGGTGCGCCGGGTTCCCGGTGATGTCGAGGTAGGAGATGCAGACCATGGCCACCCCCGCCACGTCCAGGTTGGCGATGCCGTCCCGCGAGACCTCCCCGTAGGTCACCACCCGCGCGCCGAGGCCGTGTTTGCGCAGCAACTGGCCCAGCATGGCCGAGGAAGCTTCGTCCAGAGGGCCGCGCCCCGCCACGCAGAGCACCGGCGTCTCGCCCCGCCACGCCTCGGGCAGGGCGTCCCGAGGCGCGGCCTGACCCGGAACCGCCTCGTTCCTCGGATGCGCCCGCTCGGCCAGCGTCGGGGTGTCGTTGGGGTTGACCGCCTTGGTATCGACCTTCGGCTCGACGTCGTCGTGGTCCTCGAAGTCCCTGACGAGCGAACGTGCCGACGCGCGGATGTTCTCAAGCTGCGTCGGGGTCACGACGCCCCGCGCGAAGTCGTTGGCCGCCAGTTGCAGGCCCTTGAGCGCGACCTCGTCGTAGTACGACGACAGCGAACGCTCCTTCAGCATCGCCTCGGCGAGGTCGCGCGCCTCGTCCGGGTCGCCGGCGAGCATGCGCTGGTAGAAGTTCTCCACCGGCGTCAGGGGCGGCCGGTCGCCGAGAAGGATGTCGAGGAACTCCAGGCTGTCGACGTGGCGGCCGAGCACGACAAGGCAGACGGTGAACGGAGTTGCCAGGATCAACCCGATGGGTCCCCATAGGAAGCCCCAGAACAGCGTCGAGACGATCACCGCGAACGGCGACAGCCCGGTGGAGTGCCCATAGAGCAAGGGCTCGATCACCTGCCCGAAGATCGGCTCCGCGACGAGGAAGAGTGCGGCGGTGGCGATGACCATGGACCAGCCCGGGTCGACGGCGGCGGCCAGGGCGACCGGGAAGACCCCCGAGATGAAGGCGCCGATGTAGGGCACGAATCGCATCAGCGCCGAGAACACCCCCCAAAGGATCGGGTTGGGCACGCCGATGAACCACAGTCCCACGCCGACGATGACGCCAAAGGCGGCGTTCATCCCGAGTTGGGCGAGGAAGTAGGTCCCGAGCCTACCGGCCGCGTCGTCCATGGCCACCGTGGTGCGATGCAGGTCGCTCGACCCGAACAGCCGGATCATGCGGTTGCGCAGGTCCTCCCGCTGCAGGAGCAGGAACACCACGACGACGAGGACGATGCCCACCGTGGTCAACGGCTCGAACACCGGCCCGAGCACCTTCTGCGCCAGCGCCAGGGGGGAGATCTCCGGGTCCTGCACGCGCACGAGTTGCGCCTTGGGCGTGTCGCCAGCGGGTCCGGTCGAGGCGCTCGTGCCGGTGGCGTCGGCCTTCTGGGTGGCGTCGTGGACCTCGTGGCTGAATTTGGAAATGACCCGGTTGGCCTCGCCGAGCCAGCCCTGCTGCAGGCCCGCGAACTTCTTCGAGACCGTGGCCTGGTATTGGGGAAGGTTGCCGGCGAGCCCGGCGACCTGAGTGCTGATGACCGCGCCGATGCCGCCGATCACACCCAGCGCCAGGATGACGGCCACGATCACCGATGGCACCCGCCCGAGCCTGATCCTCCGCAGGAGGTTGACGACCGGACCCAGGACGAAGCTGAGGAGGACCGCCAGCACCAAGGGGATGAACACCTCGCGCCCCAGGTAGAGGGCGACGATGAGAACCACGCCGACTGCCAGCGTCAGCAGTCCTCGCAAACCGGGAACGAGCGGAGGCGGCACCTGCGCGGGTGGGCGTGGTGCGGCGGTTTCCTCGGTCTGCATGCGCGGACGGAACTCCTGGACGCGGCGCCGCATCCCGGCACCCCGACCGTCAACGCGGACCGAAACGTTTCGACCCGCGTCCATGTTTCGGGATTCCGGTAGGCCGGCGACCCCAGTCCCGCCCGGCGGGCATCGGGGTGGGTTGAAGGCATGTCCACTTTTTTTCGAAACGGCGTAGAGCGAGGCCACCCCTATGCCGCAGGGACGGGTGTTAGAAAGGGAAACACCCTGAAGCGTGGGCGTGGTACTGGCCGCCATGCCAGCCAAGCACTCGCGTCACATCGCCTTGACGGGCCCCCTTGCCGACTGGGTCGACGCGCAGGTCGCCAAAGGCGAGTACACCTCCGTCAGCGACCTGATCCGCGCGGCCATCCGCGTCCTGCGCGACCAGGAGGAAAACCGCAGGAATGGTCCTACGGTCTCTCTGAAGAAGTCCATTCAGCAGGATCGCACCTGAGATGGACAACGGGGGTCTGAATTTCCTCGCAGGCGGCGGCGCCATGGGCGCCTTGATCCGCGGTCACGACTGGGCGTCCACGTCCCTCGGCCCGCCCGATACCTGGCCGCAGAGCCTGCGCTCGGCCGTTGCGCTGACGATCCGGACCCGCCAACCCGTCTACATGACCTGGGGGCCCGATCAGGTTTCGCTCTACAACGACGGCTACGTCCCCATCCTCGGCACCAAGCACCCCGCAGGGCTCGGGCAGCCCGCACAGGTGCTCTGGTCCGAGATATGGGACACGATGGGGCCCATAAACGCGGCGGTGCTCGCCGGTCAGTCGCAGCGGTTCGAGGACATGCCGTTCGCGCTGGCCGGGCGGGATCGCGCGCAAAGCTGGTTCAGCTTCTCCTACACGCCCCTCCTCGACGATGCGGGCGGGATCGCGGGAACCTTCTGCGTCGCCACGGAGACGACCGGTCAGAAGGAGGCCGAACGGGAACTGCAATCCAACGAGGCGCGCCACCGACGTCTCCTCCAGCAGATGCCGGGCTTCGTCGGGGTGCTCGTCGGTCCCGAACACGTCTACGAGTACGTCAACGACGCCTACGTGGAGATCTCCGGGCCGCGCGAGTTCGTCGGCCGGAGCGTGCGCGAGGTCTTCCCGGAACTCGTCGGACAGGGTTTCTACGAACTTCTCGACCAGGTCTACGCGACGGGCGAGCCGTTTTCCGCCCGGTCCATGCCGATCCGCCTCGTCGGCGAGGGCGAGGACCGGCACATCGACCTCCTGTACCAGCCCGTCCGGGACGATGGCGGCTCCGTGACCGGCATCTTCGTCGGTGGCTACGACGTCACCGAGCGCGTGCGCGCCCAAAGGTACAGCGACGTGCTGGCGGGTTTCACGGTCCGTATCGACGGCATGACCAATCCGGATGCCATCGCCTACGACGCCTGCGAGATCATCGGGAGCCTGCTGAAGGTCGCACGGGTCGGCTACGGGACCGTCGACCCCATCGCCGAGACGCTCCACGTGGAGCGGGATTGGAACGCTCCCGGCGTCGAGACCCTTGCCGGCGTCGTACCCCTCCGGGCCTACGGCTCGTTCGTCGATAGCCTGAAGCTGGGCGAGTTCATCGCCATCGACGACGTCGAGCGGGACGAGCGAACGGCAAGCGCGGCCGTCGCGCTGAGGGGTCTAAGCGTCTGGAGTTGCGTCAACGTCCCCGTGATCGAACAGGGCAGCCTGGTCGCGCTCCTTTACGTAAACCACTTTGCCGTCCGCGCATGGACGGCGGCGGACCTGGCGTTCATCCGCGAGGTCGCGTTCAGGGCCCGCGTCGCGGTCGAACGCTGCCGCAGCGAGAGGGCCCTTCGCGACCTGAACGCGGAACTCAGCGAGCGGATCGCGGACGCCCTCCGGGAGCAGGCCAGGACGGAGGAGGCCCTGCGTCAGTCGCAGAAGATGGAGGCTGTCGGGCAGCTCACGGGAGGGCTCGCGCACGACTTCAACAACCTGCTCGCTGGCATCTCCGGCAGCCTGGAGCTGATGCAGACCAGGATGAGCCAGGGGCGCTTTGCCGACGTCGACCGCTACATGGCGGCGGCCCAGGGTGCATCCCGGCGCGCGGCGGCCCTGACACACCGCCTGCTTGCCTTCTCCCGTCGCCAGACCCTCGACCCCAAGCCGACGAACGTGAACCGCCTGGTTGCCGGCATGGAGGAACTGATCCAACGCACGGTCGGGCCCTCGATCCACCTGGAGACCGTCGGCGCCGCCAGCCTGTGGCCGACGCTGGTCGATCCGTCCCAGCTTGAGAACGCGCTGCTCAACCTGTGCATCAACGCCCGCGACGCGATGCCGGATGGCGGGCGCATCACCGTCGAGACCGCCAACAAGTGGCTCGACCGGTGGTCCGCGACCAAGCACGACCTCCCGGAGGGGCAGTACCTCTCCCTGTGCGTCACCGACACCGGCACCGGCATACCGCCGGAGGTGATCGCCCGCGTGTTCGAGCCGTTCTTCACGACAAAGCCCATCGGTGAGGGCACGGGCCTCGGGCTATCGATGATCTACGGTTTCGCCCAGCAATCGGGCGGACAGGTGCGGATCTATTCGGAGGTCGGCGAGGGCACCACCGTCTGCCTCTACCTGCCACGTCACAACAGCGAGGGCGAGGTCGAGGAGGTATCGCGGAAGGGATCCGAGCTTCCCCGCTCGGAGCAGGGCGAAACCGTGCTGGTGGTCGACGACGAGCCGACCGTGCGGATGCTCGTCACCGACATCCTGGAGGAACTCGGCTACACCGCCATCGAGGCCGCTGACAGCATGGCCGGCTTGAAGGTACTCCAGTCGGACGTGCGCATCGACCTTCTGGTCACGGACGTGGGCCTGCCCGGCGGCATGAACGGGCGTCAGATGGCGGATGCCGGGCGCGAGACCCGCCCCGGCCTGAAGGTGCTGTTCATCACCGGCTACGCCGAAAACTCGGTCCTCGGGAACGGGCATCTCAAACCCGGGATGGCGGTGCTGACCAAACCCTTCGCCGTCGAAACGATGGCCGCACGCATCCGCGAGATCATTGCGTCGTAACCGACGCCGACCGGGGTCGTCCAAGTCCTGGCATGAACGTCCCTCGCGACGACGGTCCGCATTGCGGATCGTCCGAGATGCGCCGATATCCGATCCGCAGCCGGACGGACGCCTGCGAACCATAGCGCGGGGCCATGCAACCATTGAACGCGTCGCAGCCGACGCCCGAGGTCGACCTCTCGTCCTGCGACCGCGAGCCCATCCATATCCTGGGCGCGGTACAGTCGTTCGGCTTCTTGATCGGCATCTCCGCGGACTGGATCGTCACCCGCGTCTCCGACAACGTCGCGGCCTGGCTGGACCGCTCCGTCGACGCGCTGCTGGGCCTTCCCCTCGATGTCGTCCTCGACCGCGAGGCCATCCACGCGATCCGGGGCCACCTGCAGACCCTTCGTGGCCCGGATGCGGTCGACCGGGTCTTCGGGCTCAGGCTCGTGCCGGGCGGCGTGCCGTTCGACGTGGCGCTCCACATCTCCGGTGACACCATCGTCATCGAGGCCGAGCCGAGCGCCACTGAGCATCTCAGCGCCGGCAACCTCGTTCGCGGCATGGTCGGACGTCTCCAGCAGACGGTCGGCTTCGATCCGCTCTGCCGCGAGGCTGCACGCCAGATGCGGGCGCTGACCGGCTTCGACCGGGTGATGGTCTACCGCTTCGCCGAGGACTTTTCCGGCGAGGTCGTGGCCGAGTCTGTCCGGTCCGGACTCGACCCCTATCTCGGCCTGCACTACCCGGCCTCCGACATTCCCAAACAAGCCCGCGCCCTCTACGAGCGCAACTGGCTGCGCATCATCGCCGACGTCGACGATGCTGGCGCCGCCGTGGTGCCGTCGCGCGATCCGAACGGGCAGCCCCTCGACCTGTCGCTGTCGACCCTTCGGACGGTCTCGCCGATCCACCTCGAATACCTCCGCAACATGGGGGTGGCGGCCTCCCTGTCCGTGTCCATCATGCGCAACGGGCGGCTCTGGGGCCTGTTCGCCTGCCACCACACCGAGCCGCGCCACATCTCGCTCGAACGTCGCACCGGCGCCGAGCTGTTCGGGCAGATGTTCTCGTGGCTGCTGGAAGCCCGCGAGCGCGAGGCCGACGCCGAGCGCGAGGTCCGCTCGCGCGACCTGCACAACCGCCTCCTCGGGGCGCTGGCGTCCGGCGGCACCAACCTGGAGCACCTGTCCGACTTCCTCGACGACCTCTCGGCGATCCTGCCTTGCGACGGCATCGGCCTGTGGGTGAACGGAGAGATCACCCTGCAGGGCTCGACCCCGACCGCGGAGGAGTTCGCCGGTCTGGTGCGCTTCCTCAATCGCACGGCCGCCAGCAAGGCCTACGCGACCGACGAGATCGGGCGCGTCCACGAGCCGGGCCGCGACTTCACCGAGCGGGCGGCGGGCATGCTAGCCATCCCGGTCTCGCGTACGCCCCGGGACTTCCTCGTCTACTTCCGTCGCGAGGTCTCCCACACCGTGACCTGGGCCGGTAACCCGGTGAAGCCTGCAACCCCGGGGCCGAACGGCATCCGCCTGACGCCGCGCAAGAGCTTCGAGGCGTGGCGCGAGACCGTGCACGGGCGCTCCCTGCCGTGGTCGGATGTCGAGATGCGGACGGCGGAGGCGCTGCGCATCACCCTGCTGGAAGTGATCCTGCGCCTGACGGACTCCGCCGAGAAGGAACGCAAGGGTGCCCAGGAACGGCAGGAGCTCCTCATCGCGGAGCTCAACCACCGGGTCCGGAACATCCTCAACCTGATCCGCGGCGTGGTCACCCAGTCCCGTACGGAAGACGGCACGGACAGCGTGTTCGCGACAACGGTCGGAAACCGCATCCAGGCGCTGGCGCGGGCACACGACCAGATCACGTCGTCCAACTGGGGGCCCGGCTCCTTGCGCGACCTCATCATGCTGGAGGCCGGCGCCTACCTCGGGCCCAAGGCGGACCGGGTCGTCCTCGACGGCGTCGACGTCCTGCTGGAGCCGCAGGCGTTCTCGACCGTCGCGCTCGTCGTGCACGAGATGATGACGAACTCGGCCAAGTACGGCGCTCTCTGCGACAGCCTGGGTCGGGTCGACGTCCGTTGGGAACGCGACGCCCTCGAACAGCTCGTGATCCGCTGGCGCGAGACCGGGGGTCCGGCGGTCCGGGCGCTCACCCGGCGCGGGTTCGGCACCACCATCATAGAGCGGTCCATCCCGTACGAGCTCAAGGGCGAGGCGGAGGTGCACTACGAACTGACGGGCGTCGTTGCGCGCTTCACGCTTCCGGCAGCCCTGGTGAAGGCCGCTAAGCGTGTTGCACCGAAGGTTGTCGGTGCCGCGGCACCCGAGCGCGCGCGTAGGCTCGCGGGCTCGACCCTCGTCGTTGAGGACAACATGATCATCGCCCTTGAGGCAGAGGAGATGCTCGCGTCGCTCGGCGCCGACAAGGTCGACATGGCCTCCTCGACGCGCGATGCGCTCCGCCTGATCGACGCGGCGCCGCCGGCCCGAGCCCTGCTCGACGTCAATCTGGGCTCCGAGACCAGCATCGCCGTCGCACGAAAGCTGTTCGAACTCGGGATCCCGTACGCCTTCGCCACGGGCTACGGCGACGGCTTCCGCATCCCGGAGGACCTCGCCGAGGTGGCGGTGGTCAAGAAGCCGTACGGTGCGGAAGACCTGCTGCGTGCCTTTCCCGAGTGAGGCGTACCCGTCTCGCCCATCGAGGGATGGATGCGGCGCCGACGGCTCGGGTGTTCGCCGGCCGGTTCGCTTGGCCAACTTGACGGCTCGGATTGGGCGCCCAAGGTCACCTTGGCTCGGTTCCAGGTGCCTACGTTGGATGCTCGCGAAGCTGATTTCGCCTCAAGTGAACCAGAGGGCCTTCCACCGCGTCGATCCATCCTCGACCGTGTGACCGTCTCACATCAGGCAGAAACGACCCGGGAACGGCATGAAGGAAGGTTCGGAACTGACGGGTGAGGAGTGGACGCTCGCGAGCTTCACCGCCGCGATTCACCGGGGAGGCGTCGGGCTGTGGGCCTGGTTGCCGGAACGTCGTCTCGCTCAGCTCGACGGTCTCTGTCGGGAGTTCTGGGGAACGACGGAATCGGTCGTCACCATCGACGCCCTTTTCGAGAAGGTCGCCGCCGAGGATCGCCGCGGCATGAAGCTCGACTGGATGGCGAGCGCGAGCGATCCGAATGCTTACAGCTTCGACTTCCGCATCGGTGACAGCCCCGACGCCCGGTGGATCTCGGCGCGCGGCGTCGGGGGCGACGCCGGTAAGGTCGGGGAGTGGGTCCAGGCCATCTTCCTCGACATCACCGACCGCAAGCGGGCCGAGGAGGCCGAGCGGCTGCTGACCGCGGAGTTGGCCCATCGCGTCTCGAACATGTTCACCGTCGCCCGGGCGCTCACCGCCATCGTGGCCCGCGAGGCCAAGTCGACGCCGGGCTTCGCCGAAGACCTGTCGCGGCGGTTCGGGGTGTTGCACGAGGCGACGACCCTCGCGACCCGGTCGCACCGGCTCGACCAGGGCAACATCTGGCTTCGGGACCTCGCGGAACGCATCCTGTCGCCATACCGGAACGGCGCGAACATCAACGTGGACATCGAGGACGCGGCGGTCGCGAGCCCGGACAAGGTCAACGACTACGCGATGATCTTCCACGAACTCGCCACCAACTCGGCGAAGTACGGGGCGTTGTCCGGCGGAGGCACACTCAGGCTGGTGGGACGTGTGGCGGACCGCGCCTTGACGCTCGACTGGACCGAAGGGGCGGTACCGTCCGGGACTACCAAGGCCGAGGGGACCGGCTTCGGCTCCAGGCTCCTAAGGCAGACCATCGAACGCAGCCTGGCAGGCCGGTTCGACCGCACCATCGACGACGGCGGGCTACACTTTCGGATGGTCGTCCCAACAGCCTGACCGGCAGCGTCGAATGCCGGTCAGGTGGGATCGACGTAACGCGGGACATTACCGCGTCGAGCGTTAGAGCCCTGACGGTCTGTACCGTCTCCTCACGACCCGAAGCAGTACTTAAGCCCGAACCTCGCGAACATCCGCAATAACCCCAAAGCGAACCATTAGATGCGCCCTTGATATAGTGGTGACCTACTGAAATAAAGGCAACGAGAGTTACTTGGTATGAAGGCTCTGTAAATCCTCAGTGTCAGCCGATGCCTCGTTCCGAGGTAATAGCTCAAATGCCGCGTAGGCGTGGTCCAAGAACCGCTCGAATGCTGCCGTCAGCAAACTGTCCTTTCGATAGACAAGCAGCGTCTGAACGGTGCCAGCACCATCCGGAAGAGCATGGAGCGAGATACGCCCGGACCGCTGCATTGGTGCGGCGACGACGCGCGGGAGCAGCGACACGCCCATCCCCGCCTCGACGCAGCCGATGATCCCGTCCAGCGTGCCGAAATCCATCCGGCGGACATGCACTAAGCCGTGGGCAGCCAGAAGCCCTTCGAGACGCAGCCGGTAAGAGCACCCAGTCTTGAACACCAGCACCCGCGCCTCGCGCTTGCTTGCCAGCAGGGCCAGTATCTCATCGTAGCTCTGGATCTTCGCTCCAGCCACAAGCACCAGCTCCTCTTCCAGCACTGGTATCGTCGCTAGATCGTCTTGGCTGATCGGTCCTGCGACGAAGGCTGCCTCAATCTTCCGGTCGAGGACGGACGCGATCAGCGCCTCGGTTGGTCCCAGTTCCAGTTCGATGTCCACCTCAGGATAATGAGCGGCATAGTCCGTCAGGAGGCGCGGCAGGCGCAAAGCCGCGGTGGTTTCCATCGAACCGAGGCGCAGAAGACCCTGTGGCGTCTCGTCGGACAGCACCGCCTGCTCGGCATCGGCCAGCAGGCGACCAACCTGCATCGCATAGGGCAGAAGTCGCTCGCCGGCTCGGGTCAGGGTCACACCTCGGGTGCCACGGTAAAACAGCTTGGTGTGCAGCGCCTGTTCGAGGGTGCGGATGCGTCCGGTCACGTTGGACTGCACGGTGTTGAGAGCTGCGGCGGCTCGGCCAATCCCACCAGCTTCAGCAACTGCCGCGAAAAACATCAGGTCGGTGCTATTCATGGCATCGCCATCCGAGATGGGGGTCATCTGAACTAATCATTATACCTGATTAGCAGGGTTCGCTACAGGACCATTCCAGCTTGAGGTAGGCGCTGAAGGGTGCCGGGCCCTGGGGGCGATCATGGCACTGCGGACCCGACTGACAGATATCTTTGGGATCAAGCATCCCATCGTACTTGCGCCTATGGATCCCGCCTCGGGAGGCGCACTGGCTGCAGCGGTCAGCGCCGCGGGCGGCCTGGGCATGATTGGGCACGGCTACGGTGACCCGGAAATCCTGGAGCGAGAAATTCTCTTGGCCGGCAATCAACGCGTCGGCTGCGGGTTCATTACTTGGTCGATGGCGAAGAACCCAGCGCTGCTGGACACAGCCCTTTCACACAAGCCTGCGGCGATGATGCTGTCGTTCGCTGATCCAGCTCCATTCGCTGAAAAAATTCGAGCTGCCGGCATCCCCCTGATTTGTCAGGTTCACAACCTCGAACATGCGCGCCGGGCTATCGACGCCGGCGCCGACGTTCTCGTGGCACAGGGCACCGATGCCGGCGGTCACGGCCTGACCACCCGCGGCACCATCTCGCTTGTGCCCAGTGTGGTGGATCTGGTGGCGCGCGAACGACCCAAGGTGCTGGTGCTAGCTGCTGGCGGCATAGCCGATGGGCGCGGGATCGCCGCCGCATTGATGCTAGGCGCTGACGGCGCCCTGCTCGGCACCCGGTTCTGGGCAACCCAGGAAGCCTTAATCCATCCCAGTGCCAAAGCGCGCGTGCTCTCCGCCACAGGCGATGAGACGGTGCGCACCTCCGTCTACGACATCGCGCGCCATCGCGATTGGCCGGTCGAGTACACCGGCAGGCTGATGCGCAACACCTTCATCGAGACTTGGCACGGCCGCGAGGATGAGTTGCGCGCGCTCAAGGGTGAGCAGCGCAAAGCGGTCGAAGAGGCCGACCGGAACGGCGACTACGACACTGCAAACGTAACCGTGGGTGAGGCCATCGGTCTGATCCAGGATCTGCCACCGGCCGGCGAGCTGGTCGCGCGCCTCGCAGCGGATACGGAGGCGCGGTTGATCGGCGTCACGCGGACCGTCGTCACCGCCTGACAACCCCCTGACGACCCGAGAGTATTCGAGAGGTCCCATGCCCCTTCTTCGCTTTGATCTCGTTGAAGGCCGTAGCGCCGAGGAGCTGCAAACGCTCCTCGATGCTGCTCACGACGCCATGCTAGAGGCCTTTAAGGTGCCGCCCGGCGACCGTTACCAGATCGTGCACGAGCACCCGGCCGCGCACATGATCGTGGAAGACACTGGGCTCGGTATTTCCCGGACCGACAAACGAGTAGTGCTGCAGGTGACCACCCGGCCCCGTAGCCGTGAGATGAAGCAAGCCTTCTACCGGCTGCTCTGCGAGTACCTGCAGGAACGGTGTGGGGTCGAGCCCACCGATGTGGTCGTCTCAATGGTCAGCAACACCGACGACGACTGGTCATTTGGCCATGGTCGGGCCCAGTTCCTGACCGGCGAACTCTGAACGTTTCTCAAAGTAATAACGTGTACCACGTGGGACTTTTCCTGCGTGGTCGCTTGCGTTTGAAGATGATAATCAATAAAAAATAGTTAATAGTGAGTTTTAGTTTGGCACGATAAGTGCTCAAGGCGTCAAGATCATTAGAATGATCGGAGGCGCAAGCAATGAATACCATGTTAATATCTGTTAATTCACAGGCCAGGAGTACCCTGGCCCTTGGTGTTACGTTCACCGTGATCCTGGTCGGCGCATACTTCGGGTTCGTCGTCATGTGTGCGTTTGCCCCGGGCCTGCTCGCGCAGCCGGTGCTCACCGGTGGCACGGTGACGTGGGCTTTCGCCTACGGCCTGTTCGTCATCGTGCTCGGCGTCGTGCTGACGGGTCTGTACGTGTTCACGGCCAACCGGGCCGACATGCAACGAGCGGGGGTATGAGCGTGATGGCCCTTCACCGCATCACCGCGCTGGGAATGCTCATCGGCGCCAGCACCCTACTCGCCATGCCGGTTCAAGCAGCAACGGGCAACACCTCCGGCATCAATTTGACCGCGATTGGGCTGTTCCTGGCCTTCGTTGCGCTTACGCTGTGGATCACTTGGCAGGCCGCTAAGCGCACCAAGACGGCCGATGACTTCTACGCCGCCGGTGGCAATGTGACTGGCTTCCAAAACGGCCTTGCCATTGCCGGCGACGCGATGTCGGCAGGGGCTTTCCTAGGGCTCACGGCCCTGGTGTTCACCTCGGGCTTCGACGGCCTGACCTACGCCATCGGCTATACCACCGGCATGCCCATCGTGGTGTTCCTGCTGGCCGAACGCCTACGCAAGCTCGGCCGATACACATTCACCGACGTGGTGTGCACGCGGCTGGCCGAGCGGCCGATCCGGGTGTTTGCGGCGTGCGCCTCGCTCGTCGTGGTGGCCTTCTACCTGATCGCTCAGATGGTAGGCGCAGGCCAGCTCATCCAACTGCTGTTCGGCCTAGATTACCTCTACGCCGAGTTCGTCGTCGGCGTGCTGATGGTCTGCTACGTCATGTTCGGCGGCATGGTCGCCACCACCTGGGTGCAAATCATCAAGGCGGGCCTGCTGCTGGCCGGTGCCACGCTGATCGTGGTGCTGGTGCTAGCCACCTACGGGTTTGATTACGGGGCCCTGTTGGCACGCGCGACCACCATTCATCCCAAGGGTGCAGCAATACTCGCCCCGCAGGCCGCTTCTAAGGACCCGCTCTCGGCCCTGTCGTTGGGTCTCGCGTTGATGTTCGGGACGGCGGGGCTGCCGCACATCCTGATGCGCTTCTTCACAGTGCCGGATGTCCGCGCGGCGCGCGTGTCGGTGTTCTGGGCGGCGACGTTCATGAACATCTTCTACGCCTTAGTGTTCGTACTTGGGTTCGGAGCCCTGACCCTGACCGCTGGTAATCCGGCCTACGTCGATGGTTCGGGCGCACTGCGCGGCGGTGGCAACATGGCGGCCATCCACCTCAGCCACGCGGTGGGCGGCAACGCCATGATGGGCTTCATCTCGGCGGTGGCCTTCGCGACCATTCTCGCGGTGGTCTCCGGCCTGACGCTGGCCGGCGCATCGGCGGTCAGTCACGATCTCTACGCAGGCGTGATCCGGCGCGGAAAGCTCGACGAGAAGAGCGAGGTGCGGATCTCGCGCATCGCGACCCTGGTGCTCGGCTTGGTGGCAATTGGACTGGGCATCGCCTTCCGGACCCAGAACGTCGCCTACATGGTCAGCCTGGCCTTCGCGGTCGCCTGTTCCTCGACGTTCCCGGTCCTAATCCTGGCGCTGTACTGGCGTGGGCTGACGACGCTGGGCGCGGTCACCGGTGGCACTGTCGGCCTATTAAGTGCACTCGGTTTGACCGTCCTCGGGCCGGCAGTGTGGGTGAAGGTGTTGGGTCACGCGGCTCCGGTGTTCCCAATGGATCCGCCGACCCTGGTGACCTTACCCTTAGCGTTCGCGACGTGCTGGGCGGTCTCGCAACTGGACCGCAGCGCGCAAGGTCAGCACGACCGCGCTCAGTTCGCGGCTCAGCAGCAGCTTGCAGCCTGAGCGACCGAACGCCATTGCATCGGGTGACCGGCCTCCCCTGCGAGGAACGCCGGTCACAAGCTTCGCCTCAGGCAGCCAGCTCGGTGGGCTTGATGTTGGCGATGGGCCCGAGGATGGCGGGGTCGAACGCGGCCACCTCCTGCTCGGCCCGGACGCGGTTTGGGAAGTCCGGGTTCGCTAGCGCGGCCTTGCCCAGCGCCACGACGTCTGCCCCTGCAGCCATGACCTCCTGCGCCCGCGCCGCATCATAAACGCCACCGTTGGCGATCAGCGGGACATGCGGTGCGTAGCGGCGTGCGAGGACGACGAGGCTGTCGCGACCACCCTCGAAGGCAGGCTCCCACACTTTGTGCTCGGTGACGTGAATGTAGCTGGCCCCGGCCTCAACGAGCGTGCCGAAGATGGCCTCGGCGTCCTGCTCGCGGCCCGCCCATTTGTGGGTGAAGTCGTTGACCTTGCCCTGCGAGATGCGCACGCCGATCGGGACGCCGGCCCCGACCCGAGCCTGCACCGCCTCGAACACGGCACGCACGAGCGCTGTGCGGCGGCGGGTGTCACCACCCCACCGGTCGCCGCGCTGGTTGGCATAATCGGTCAGGAACTGGTCGATGAGGTAGCCGTTCGCGCCGTGGATCTCGACGCCGTCGAACCCGGCCACGACTGCCCGTGCCGCCGACGCGGCGAAGCCCTCGATGGCGTCGGCTATCTGGTCCTCGGTCATGGCTGCCGGCATCGGGTAGGCGCCCTTGCCGTAGTAGAACTCCATCTGCTGCCCCTTCGGCTGCACGCCCGAAGGTCCGACGGTGGTCTCGCGAAAGCGGTTGCCCTGACTGATCGCACCCGCATGCATGAGCTGCGCGAAGAAGCGTGTGCCATGCCGGTGCACGGCATCCACCACCGGTCGCCAAGCCTGGGCCTGAGCCTCGTCAACGATGCCGGGCTGGTGGATGTAGCCCTGGGCGAACGCCTGGTCCGTGTAGATGCCTTCGGTGATCAGGAGCCCGAAGCCCCCGCGGGCGAATCGCTCGTAGTATCGCGCCATCGTCTCCGTGGCGGAGCCATCCTCAGACGCGCTCACGCGCGTCATTGGGGCGACCGCCAATCGGTTAAGAAGCGTTACGCTGGTTATATCGGTGACCGTGAAAAGGCCGTTTGCGTCCGTGCTCATGTTCGGCTCTCGCTGATCGTTTGACAGCATGGTAGCCGCGGGGTCGTCCGTACAGTAGCCGAGATGGACGATAAGCATTTTATCGTTCAACGGTAAGCTGATGAACCTCTCGGATGTGGCCATCTTCTGCGCCATCGTCACGGCCGGCAGCCTCTCGGCCGCCGGACGGCAGGCGGGACTGTCCCCGATGGCGGTCAGTCGGGGCCTGGCAGCGCTGGAACATGAACTCGGGGTGCGCCTCATCCATCGCACAACGCGCTCCGTCGCCCTGACGGCGGACGGCGAGACTTTCCTGCCGCTCGCGCAGATGATGCTGGAGGCGCGAGAGGCCGCCGCGGCCGCCTTCTCCGAACAACACGAGGGCTTGAGCGGGGTCCTGCGCGTGACCGCGCCCCACCGCATCGGGCGGGCTCTCGTCGTGCCCCTAGTCGTCCGGCTGATGGCCGAAAATCCGCGCCTCCATGTGGACCTGACTTTCTCAGACGGGATCGTGGACATCGTGGCCGCCGGTATCGACGTGGCGATCAGGGTGGCGACCTTGCCAGCCCCCGAGCTGGTCGCCGTGCAAGTGGCCGACAACCCACGAATCCTGTGCGCCGCGCCGGCCTACCTGGCGGCGCACGGATGCCCCAAGCGCCTCGCTGACCTCGACGCACACGCCTGTCTAACGCTGCATGCGATGGACGCCTGGACGTTCCGCCAGGACGGGCGCCCGGTCTCCAGGCGCATCAAGGGCAGACTGGCTGCCAGCAGCGTCGATACAGTACATGCTGCATGCATCGCCGGGGCGGGGCTCGCGTTGCTGACCTACTGGGACGTAGCGCAGGACCTAGCCGACTGCACCCTTAGGACCGTCGCCCTTGACGATGCCGAGCCGGAACATTTGGCCATCTGGGCCGTGCTCCCGACACGGCAGCACATGCCGGCGCGGGTACGTCGATTCATCGACGGGCTCAAGTTTGCCCTGACGGTGTCTCTCCCCGTCGAGGCACGATAGGCCATGACGATCAAGCATCGTGACCCTGCCGACCTTGATCTTGATACGCATTTCCGCTGTGGGCCGCAGTTCAGACGTTCATCTCGCGACGAGCGAACTACCGCTTCCCACCCTCCCCGGACGTTCGGCGATGGGTGCCAAACGTCCGATTCTTACGCCTAGGTCCCCGGTCGGACCCGTGCTGACTCCCAGCCCTAAAGTGTCCGAGCACGCGCGCGTCCGCCCTCACCGAACCGTGGTTCAGGGTCCGTCCGAATCCTGGTAGACGGCGTCGCGTGACAGACGCGACAGCTTACCCGACGCCGGCCGAGGCCGAAGCGGACACGGTCCGAAGGGACACCCACCGCATCCTTTCCGAGATCGCCGGAGGGACGGACATCACCGATCCGTTCGCAGCCGCGGTGCGTGCGACGCGCATGCCGATGATCGTCACGGACCCGCGCCAGCCCGACAACCCGATCATCTTCGTCAACAACGCCTTCGGTCGGCTTACCGGCTACGCACGCGAGGAGATCGTCGGGCGCAACTGCCGCTTCCTCCAGGGGCCCGAGACCGACCGGGACGATGTCGCGCGCGTGCGCGAGGCCATCGCGGCCCGGCGTGGCATCGAGGTCGCGCTCCTGAACTACCGCAAGGACGGCACGACGTTCTGGAATCAGCTGCTGCTGGCGCCGGTCAGGGACGCCGCCGGCGAGGTCGCGTACTTCTTCGCCAGCCAGTACGACGTCACCGCCGACGTGCTGCAACTCGCGGCGCTCCGCGGCGAGAACGCCGCCCTGTCGGCCGCCCGCGCCACGGACGCCGAGCGCCTGCAGTTCAGCGAGATGGCCCTACGTCTCGCCACCGAGGCTGGCGAGGTCGGCACCTTCGACCTCGACCTCGTCGCCGGTACCCTGAACCTGTCCGAGCGCACCCGCAGCCTGTTCGGCCTGACCCCGGACGAGCCTTGCGACCTCGGAACGTTTCGCGAGGGCTTGCATCCCGAGGACCGGGATGCGGCGTCGTCGGCCTTCTCCGACGCCCTGGATCCGGCGCGGCGGTCCTTCCTCGATGCGGAGTTCCGCGTCGTCTCGAAAGTCGACGCGACCGTGCGGTGGGTGGCAGCCAAGGGGCGCGGCCTGTTCGACGGGCAGGGCCGGGCGTTCCGGGCGCTCGGCACCATGGTCGACGTCACCGGCCGACGCGAGACCGAGGAGCGCTACACGGCGCTGTTCGAGGCGGTCGACGACGCCTTCTGCATCATCGAGTTCATCGACGGCCCGCACGGTCCGGCGAGCGACTACCTCCACGTCGTCGCCAACCAGGGCTACGAGCGCCAGACCGGCATCGCCGACATCGTCGGCAAGAGCTTGCGGGACATCGCGCCGGCCGAGGCGGAAGGCTGGCTCGACCTTTACGGGGGTGTCCTGCGCACCGGCGACCCGATCCGGTTCGAGCGTGCCTTCCCGGAGGTGGGGCGTCACATCGAGGTCTCGGCCGCGCGGATCGAGCCGGCGAGCCGGCGCCAGGTCTCCGTGCTGTTCCGCGACATCACCGCCAGGAAGCGCGCGGAGGCGGACCTCCAGGCCAGTGAGGCGCAGTTCCGGGCCTTCGCCGAGGCCGTGCCGAACCAGGTCTGGGGCGCCCGGCCGGACGGGACGCTATACTGGTTCAACGAGCAGGCCTACGCCTATACCGGCGCCGCGCCGGGCGCGCTCAACGCGATTGCGACCTGGTGCGACCTGATCCATCCCGACGACCTCAGGGCGGCGAAGGACGGGTGGAAGCGTTCGGTCGCGACGGGGGAGCCCTACGAGGTCGAGTTCCGCATCCGCGGCGCGGGCGGCGGCCATCGCTGGTTCCTGGCCCGGGCGCAGCCGGTCCGCGACGCCGACAGCACCCTCACCCAGTGGGTCGGCACGCACACCGACATCGACGAGCGCCGCCGCCAGGCCGAGGAACTCGAACGGCAGGTCGCCGCCCGCACCGCGGAGCGCGACATGATCTGGAAGGCCTCGTCCGACCTGCTCTGCGTCGCGAACTTCGAGGGCTACTTCGTCAGCCTCAACCCGGCCTGGACAGCCACCCTGGGCTGGACCGAGGCCGAGATGAAGGCCCGCCCATTCCTCGACCTCGTACACCCTGAGGACCGCGCCGGCACCGAGGCGGCCGCAGCTGGTCTCTCCCAGGGCGAGCCTCAGCTGTCCTTCGAGAACCGCTACCGCCATCGCGACGGAAGCTGGCGCTGGCTGTCCTGGAACGCGGTGCCGAACGGCGGGCTGATCTACGCCACCGTGCGCGACGTCAGCGCCACCAAGGCTCAGGCGGAAGCGCTGGCGCGTACCGAGGAAGCCCTGCGGCAATCTCAGAAAATGGAGGCGGTGGGGCAGCTCACGGGCGGGCTCGCGCATGATTTCAACAACATGCTCGCGGGCATCGTCGGCTCCCTGGAGCTGATGCAGACCCGCATGCTCCAGGGCCGGATGGGCGACCTCGAACGCTACATCGGCGCCGCCCAGGGTGCGGCACGCCGCGCGGCCGCCCTGACGCACCGCCTGCTCGCCTTCTCCCGGCGGCAGACCCTCGCGCCGAAGCCGACGGACGTGAACCGGCTGATCGAGGGCATGGAGGAGCTCGTGCGCCGCACCGTCGGGCCGAGCGTGTCCGTCGAGGTTGTCGGCGCCGGCGGCCTGTGGCCGACCCTGGTCGATCCGAGCCAGCTTGAGAACGCCCTGCTCAACCTGTGCATCAACGCCCGCGACGCGATGCCTGACGGTGGTCGCATAGTGGTCGAGACCAGCAATCGCTGGCTCGACCGGACCGCCGCCCGGGAGCGCGACCTGGAGCCCGGGCAGTACGTGGCGCTCTGCGTTTCCGACAACGGCACCGGCATGGCGCCGGAGGTGGTCGCGAAGGCGTTCGACCCGTTCTTCACGACCAAGCCGATGGGGGAAGGCACCGGCCTCGGCCTGAGCATGATCTACGGCTTCGCCAAGCAGTCCGGCGGGCAGGTCCGGATCTACTCCGAGCCCGGCAAGGGCACGATGGTCTGCATCTACCTGCCCCGCCACCTCGGCGAGGCGGAGGGGGCAGTGGAGGTGCCCGACCTGTCGGACGCCGCCCGCGCCAAGGTCGGCGAGACCGTGCTCGTGGTCGACGACGAGCCGACGGTGCGGATGCTCGTCACCGAGGTGCTGGAGGACCTGGGCTACGCGGCCATCGAGGCTGCGGACGGCGCCTCCGGTCTCAAGGTGCTGCAATCGGACGTGCGCATCGACCTGTTGATCACGGATGTGGGCCTGCCCGGCGGCATGAACGGGCGGCAGATGGCGGATGCCGCGAAGGTCTCGCGGCCTGACCTACGAGTGCTGTTCATCACCGGCTACGCCGAGAACGCCGCGCTCAACCACGGCCACCTCGCGCCCGGCATGGAGGTGCTGGTGAAGCCCTTCGCCTTGGAGGCGCTCGCATCGCGCATCCGTGGCCTGATCGAGGAGACGACCTGAACCCTGCCGGCGGTCGCCGCGACCTCGTATCCACGACTTAACGGACGGCTGCCATGGTCGTCGGCGCGGGACGGACCTATCTCGTCGATCGGGGCCCGCGACGCGCGACGGGGGGATAGGCTCAGGGCGACGCCACCGATGTCACTGACGAAGCGGATCGTGGGCCTGGTCGTGCTGGCCCTGATCCCCGCCCTGGTCGTTCAAGGCTACAACGAATACGCCCTCCGGACCGCCCGTGCCGAGGCCGTCCGCAACGAGGCGATGCGCGCGGCGCGGAGCGTCGCGGCCGACCTCGGGCAGTTCGGCCGCGGGGCGCGGCAGGTGCTCGCCATCCTGGCCGGCCTGTCCGAGATCCGCGGCAAGGATCCGCGGGCCTGCACGGCCTACCTCGCGACGGTGGTCGGCCAGGTGCCTGGGTCTTTCTTCTTCGGTGTCGCCGACGCGGAGGGGCGGATCCGCTGCACCACCATCGGCTCGGCGCCAGGGTCCTACTCGGTCGCCGACCGGTCCTACTTCCAGGATGCGATGCGCACCCGCGGGTTCGCCATCGGGCAAGTCGTGTCCGGGCGGGTCACCGGCCGGCCCACCATCCAGTTCGCGCAAGCCATCGCCGACGACGACGGCGACGGACGGCCCGACGGCATCGTCATCACCAGCATCGACCTGTCCTACCTCGCGGCCCGACAGGCCACCGCCGGGCTGCCGCCCGATGCCACGCTCACCGTCGCGGACAGGCAAGGCGCGATCCTGGTACGCCTGCCGGACCACGAGGCGTGGGCGGGCAAGGCGCTTCCTCCGACCTTCTGGAAAGCCTTGACCGAGCACCGCGGCGGCGTCGCCGACCTGCCCGGATTGCGCGGCGACGTGCGCATCACGGCCGTGGCCGGGCCCTCGCCGGATGCGCTCGATTCGATGACGGTGGCGGTAGGCCTGTCGCCGGCCACCGCCTTCGCGGATATCGATGCCGCGACCCGCCGCGGGATCGTGCTGATTGGCCTCGGCGCCCTCCTGGCCGTCGCGGCCGCCCTGCTGGCCGGGCGCGCCTTCATCCGCCGGCCGGTACGACGGCTGCTCGCAGCGGCCGGCGCCTGGCGGGCCGGAGAGTTGGGCGCCCGGACCGGCATCTCCGGGCACGACGAGTTCGGCCGGCTCGGGGAGGCGTTCGACGCCATGGCCGCGTCGCTGCAACGGCACGAGGGCGAGATGCGCGAGGAGGTCGCGCGCAGCCGCGTCCTGCAGGAGCGGCAGACGATGATGCTGCACGAGCTGAACCACCGCGTCCGCAACACCTTGACCACCGTGCAGTCGCTCGCCCGGCAGACCCGCCGCGACGACGACCAGGGCGAACGGCTGGAGGGGCGCATCCTCTCGCTGTCCAAGACCCACGACCTGCTGTCGCGCAACGATTGGGGCGGCGCCTCCCTGCGGACGGTGTTGGAGAACGAGCTCGCCCCCTTCCGGGACGACCAGGCCCATCGCTTCGACCTGGAGGGCACCGACCTCGACCTGCCGCCGCGCTACGTCCTGGCGCTCGGCATGACCGTGCACGAGTTGACCACCAATGCGGCCAAGTACGGTGCGCTCTCGACCGACGCCGGCCACGTCGCCGTCGCTTGGACCGTCGTCGTCGCCGAGAGCGGCGCGAGGCGTCTCGTGCTGGATTGGCAGGAGAGCGGAGGCCCGCCGGTTCGGGAGCCGGGCAAGCGCGGGTTCGGCACGCGCCTGATCACGGGGGGGATCAGCCGGGAGCTCGGCGGGCTGGTCCGGCTGGACTTCGCCGCCGACGGGGTGCGCTGCAGCCTCGACGTCCCCCTCGACGGGCCGGACCGGTTCACCTCGTTCGGCGACCTCGCCGATGCGCGGCCGGCCGGGCGGGCCTGAGTGTCCGAACGGCCTTCCACCAGGTCCCGAAGTCCCTGCGCGGGCAGAAGGATCGGGACCGATGGGACCTGGCGTCGGCATGCCATTGAAGGTGAAGACGATTGGGAGCAAACCTCGGTGGAGCCGGTCTTGAATCCGAAAAGGCGACGAAGGGAACGATGAGCGGGGGAATGCCGGGTCGGAACGCGCAGGTCGATGAACTCAGGCGGGTCGCGATGGCCCGCCACGCGATCCTCGACACGGCCGCCGAAGCCGAGTTCGACGACATCGTGAAGGTGGCCTCCGACGTCTGCGGCATGCCGGTGTCGCTCATCTCGCTCCTCGACGGCGACCGGCAATGGTTCAAGGCCGAGACCGGCTTCGGGCGGACGGAGACGCCGCTGTCCCAGTCGATCTGCGCCTATACTGTGCAGCAGGACGAGGTCTTCGAGATCGAGGACCTGACGCGGGACGCGCGCACCGCGTCCAATCCGCTGGTGACCGGCGGCCCACGTGTCCGCTTCTACGCCGGGGCCCCGCTGCGAACCCCCGATGGCGTAGCCCTCGGCGCGTTGTGCGTGCTCGACACTAAGCCGAACAAGCTCACGCCCTCCCAGGCGTTCGTGCTGCGCACGCTGGCGCACCAGGTCGTGACGACGCTGGAGCTCCGCCGCTCCCTGCGGGCCCGCAGGGAGGTCGACCGCCGCAACACCGCGATCCTGGAGAGCGCGGTCGATTACGCCATCGTCTCGATGGACCTGCAGGGGATGGTGACGAGCTGGTCCCCTGGCGCCGAACGCATCCTCGGCTGGGACGAGGCCGAGATGTGCGGCGAGCCTGCGCATATCTTCTTCACCGAGGAGGACGTCGCGGCCGGCATCCCCGAGCAGGAGATGGCCTCGGCCCTCCTGCACGGCCGCGGCACCGACGAGCGTTGGCACCTGCGCAAGGACGGCAGCCTGTTCTGGGCCAACGGCGAGATGATGCCACTCCGGGACGAGGCCGGCGTCCACGAGGGCTTCCTCAAGATCCTGCGCGACCGGACGGAACAGCGGAACGCCGCCGCCAAGGAGCAGGCCGACGCCGCGTTCATGCGGGGCGTGCTCGCCTCCTCGGCCGATTGCATCAAGGTGCTCGATCTCGACGCGAGGCTGACCTTCATGAACGAGGGCGGCATGGAGGTTATGGAAGTCGGCGACTTCAACCAGATCCAGGGGTGTCCGTGGCCCGATTTCTGGATCGGGGGCGGCCATGCCGATGCCAAGGAAGCGGTGTGGTCGGCGCTGGCGGGCGGCACGGGACACTTCCAGGGTCAGGCTGACACGTTCAAGGGCACGCCCAGGTGGTGGGACGTGCAGGTCACGCCGATCCGGGGCGCGGACGGCAACCCCGAGCGGCTGCTGGTGGTCTCGCGGGACATCACCCGGCAACGGACGTCCGAGCGGCAGGTCGCCGAGAGCGAGAAGCGTTGGCGCGGCCTCTTCGAGGGCATGCAGGAGGGCTTCTTCCTGGGTGAGCTGATACGGGACGCCGACGGGCGCGCCATCGACTACCGGTACGTCGAGATCAATCCGGCGTTCGCTCGGCAGTCCGGCCTGCCGGCCGACAGCATCGGCCGTACGATCCGGGATTACGTGCCGGACATCGAGCAGTGGCCAATCGACACCTACGCGCACGTCGTCGACACCGGCGAACCGACGTTGTTCGAGATCGACGTCCCGGGCCTGCACCGGTGGTTCGAGGTCCGTGCCAACAAGGAGACCGGCCAGCGCTTCAGTTGCCTCTTCCTCGACGTCACCGAACGGAAGCGGGCCGAGGTGCGGCGCGCGGCGATGGTCGAGCTGGGCGACCGGCTGCGCAACTCGAACGACCCAGCCGAGATCCTGCGCGTTGCGTCGGACATCCTCGGTCGCACGCTGGACCTGTCCCATGGCGGATACGGGTCGGTGGACCACGACCGGGAGACCATCCTCATCGACCAGGGATGGTCGGCGCCGGGACTGACCGACATCGGTGGCCTGCACGGCTTCAGGGACTACGGCACCTATATCGAGGCCCTGAAGACCGGCCATGCCGTTGTCATCGACGACGTCGGCGACGACCCTCGGACCGCGTCGGACGCCGGCACACTCGCCGCCATCCACGTGCGTTCGCTGCTCAACCTGCCGGTGATGGAGCATGGACGCTTCGTGGCCCTGCTCTACGCCTTGAAGGACGCCCCGCACGCCTGGACGCCCGACGAGATCAGCTTCGCCAACACCATCGCGGACCGGACCCGCGCGGCGCTCGCCCGGATCGAGGCGGAGGAACGGCAGAGGACGCTCAACCTCGAACTCAGCCATCGCATGAAGAACATGCTGGCGATGGTCCAGTCCATCGCCACACAGACGATGCGCACCGCGACCGACCTCGATGTGGCCAAGGAGGTCCTGGCCGGTCGGCTGATCGCGCTCAGTAAATCACACGACCTGCTGCTGGGCGGGGCGGTCGGCTCCGCGCCCATCGAGACCCTGATCCGGAGTTCGCTTCAAACCCACGAGGATGATCCTGGGCGGTTCGTCCTGGAGGGGCCGAGCTTCACGGTCGGCTCGAAGGCCGCGATGTCCCTGTCGTTGATGCTGCACGAGCTCGCGACCAACGCGGCCAAGTACGGGGCCCTGTCGACGGCCGGGGGCAAGGTCTCGGTCGCCTGGTCCCTGCGCGAGGATGGCGGCGAGCCGCACTGCGCCTTGCGGTGGTCGGAGCAAGGCGGCCCGATCGTCGTGCCGCCGACGCGGACCGGCTTCGGATCGAGGCTGATCGGGCGTGGCCTCGCCGGGAACTTCGGGGGCGAGGTGGATCTCTCCTACCCGTCCACGGGTGTCGTGTGCACCATCGACGCTCCGCTCAGGGGCCTGCAGGCCGAGGATACCCCGGCGACCAGCCACTAGTTTCCTGGAACACGCACCGAAGCCGTCTGCGTCGAAGCCTGCAGAGTTCGTCGTCCCGCTTGCCCCGGTGGGATCGGTTCGCGAAGGTGCTCCTTATCACTGGCTACGCCAAGAAAGCGGTGCTCGGGAACGGACACATGGAACCCGGCATGCAGGTGTTGACCAAGCCGTTCCCGATAAAAGCACTCGTTAGCCGCACCAAGGACCTCATCGCAAAGGCTTGATCCGAGACCCTATCGCACCCTGGCACCGATCCGAGCCCCCGGCCCGACCGCTGACGTCGCGTGTTCGCCACTCCGGTGGTCGGGCTTGGCGTTTACGCCGTGCCGTTGCCGCCGGTGGCGCCGTAGACCTCGCCGGTGACGTAGCTCGCCTCCTGGCTCGCCAGGAAGACGTAGACCGGGGCGAGCTCCACCGGCTGGCCTGGGCGGCCGAGTGGAACCTCGGAGCCGAACTTCTCGACCGCCTCCTGCGGCTGCCCGCCCGAGGGCTGCAGCGCGGTCCAGAACGGCCCGGGCGCCACCGCGTTCACGCGGATGCCCTTCGCGACCTGCTGCTTGGCCAGGGCCTTCGAGAAGGCGACGATGCCGGCCTTGGTGGTGGCGTAGTCGACCAGGATCTGCGGCGGGTTGTAGGCCACGACCGAGGCCGTGTTGATGATCGACGCACCGGCCGGCATGTGCGGCAGCGCCGCCTTGGTGATCCAGAACATCGCGTAGAGGTTGGTCTTCAGCGTCCGGTCGAACTGCTCGTCGGTGATGTCGCCGACGTCCGTCTGGTTGGTCTGCTTGCCGGCGTTGTTGACCAGGATGTCGAGCCCGCCGAGGTCGGTGACGGCCCGGTGCACCAGCGTCTCGCAGAACGCCTTGTCGGTGATGTCGCCCGGCAGCAGCACCGCCTTGCGGCCTTCCGCCTCGATCAGCTTCGCCACCGCCCGGGCGTCGGGCATCTCGGCCTCGACGAAGCTGAGCGCCACGTCCGCGCCCTCGCGGGCGAAGGCGATGGCGGCCGCGCGCCCGATGCCGGAATCGGCGCCGGTCACCAGGGCCTTCCGGCCGGCGAGGCGGCCGTGGCCCCGGTAGCTGGTCTCGCCGTGGTCCGGCTTCGGGTCCATCGCTCCGGCGAGGCCCGGCGCCTCCTGCGGTTGGCGCTTGAACGGCGGCTGCGGGTACTGGGTCCGAGGGTCCTGCATCGTCAGGCGTGCGTCGGCGGCGTCGGTCATGCTGGTGTCCTGAATTGCGGCAGGGGGATGGGGCGACGTCTGCTGTGGCGGTCGCGATTTGCCCATCCCGATGCACCGCCAATCGTCCCGCCGCCGGGGCGGTTCCTATTCGCGACCCGCGGGCAATCGTCACCGAGACCGCATGCGCCCCGGTCCGATTGCCGGTCATGGACCGGCGGTGGCGAACGTTCGACGAGATCCGCCCCCCGTCAGGTAACCGAGCCGATGATGAGGCGAGCGCACCTCCTGCACGATGAAGACGGGCGCCGAGTTGCTCGTCGTCTTCGAGGCACACGTCACACGGGTAGCTTGCGCGCCCATCCGTTGGACGCGACCGGGCGCGCTACCTGAGGGTCGCGGACTCACCGTCCTCCAAGAGCCGTTCCTCGCCGGAGGATCCGCCTTGCGAGACGTGGGCGTTCAGGCGTGCCAAGTGGTCGAAGACATGCTCGAAGGCATCGGTGACGGCCTGCTCGAAGGAACCGTCGCCCTTGCCTTGCACCTCCTTGAGGGCGGTGAGAAGGGCGTGATGCTTGTCCGTGTCGCTCGACATGGCGTTCCTCCCGCCGGACGGAGAGCCGGCGCGGGGATTGAAGTCCGCGTGCCCGCGCCGTGTTCCGGCGGCGGTCGCCCGTTCACGGCCCGACGTCGCGCCTCAGTATCGGATGACCGTACGGATGCCGGCGACGAGTGCGTCGCCTATGCGGGCCTCGTAGGGCGTCCGCGGGTTCGGGATGCCGCCACCGGGCCGGACGATGTACTGTAGCGTCGGCTGCACCACCCACCCTGGTACGATGCGCGCCTGATAGGTCGCCTCGATGGCGATTTCGCTCGACCGGATGGGGTAGGACGCCCCGGAGAGTTGCGCCACGTCGCGATCCAGGTCCGTCGCCCGCCCCGAGATCCGGGCGTAGCCGACGGCGAGGCCGAACGTATCGTGGCGGCGGGTCGGCACCAGCCCGTTGAGGCTGATCCCGGCGTCCGCGTAGAGGTCGACGAGGTTGCGGTCGGAAGGGCTGAGGGAGACCCGGCCGAACACACCGATGCCGGCATCCGCGTCCTCCGGCACCCGATACACCAGCTGGTCGACGACGGCGTACATGCCGTCGTTCCCACGCACGCGCCTCGGGATGCCACTGCTCGTGGGATCGGCCAAGGACACGAGATTGGTGGCGAAACGCTGGTCGTCGAACCTGTCGAAATGCGCCCAGGCACCGATCTTCGCGGTGCCGGGTAGGCCCCCGGCACCCTTGCCGTAGTCGAGGACGGCCTCGGCGATCACGAAGGGCGGGTCGCTGACCCGGAACTCCAGCCCCGTGGCATCGATGCGCTGCGGCTCGCCGATGCGGGCGCCGGCCGGGTTGCCGTTGAAGACCGCGGCCCGCACCCGGAACGTCTCGCTCGGCCGGTATTCGACACGAGCCCCGGGCGTCGCCAGCACGAACGCCGGACCGCCGCCGGGCAGGTTGGCGGCGGTTATGGTCGGCCAGGAGAAGGTCGCGTTGACAAACACCCCGGCGTAGCGGCTGCGGAGGAACTCGGAATCGGCCGCCAACTGACCGATCCGGATCGAGCCCGCGTTCCCCTCGAAACGGTGCTCCAGATAGACCTCGAACAGGCGGGTCGAGGCCAGCGCCTCGATGCCGGACACCACGAGCAGGTTGTCGAGATGGAAGGTCGACAGACCGCGACCGTGGATCTGGTAGACGTTGCCGTGCAGCGTGGTGCGGTCCCAACCCAGGATTCGTTCGAGGTCGGCCGTGACCTGGACGTCGAGGCGGCCCTCGTACAACGCACCCCGCTTCAGGCCGCCGGTGGCGTTGCCGAGCACCTCGCCGACGTAGTCGAGGGTGTAGGTGATGCCGCGGCCGGCGAGGAAGGCGCGGAAGCCGCCCGGGTCGGCGTAGGGGCCGAGCGAACTTGCGATGGAGGGCGCCTCCCGGGCGTTGTAGGGCGTGTCGGAGAAGGTCGCCTCGGCGGGAAGCTCGCGCGGATCCCCGCGGTCGAGGTCCGTGGCCCGCTCGGCGCGCGGGAACGGTTCGGATGACGCCGGCTGCGGTTCGCCGAGCATGGCCGCGCAGATGAGCAGACCAGCGAGGCGCGGCCGCGCGGGACGTCCGTCATCGTCCTTCGACAGGACGTTCCGGGTCCCGCATCGTATCGGCGCAAGGCCTGCCATCTTCCAACCTTCGTCGCAGCGACGCCATCGCCGATCCCCCGGTGCACCGCCCACAAGGGACCGATGCGTCGAACATGCAATCCATCGGCGTGCGCCGGCCTGTCGAAAACCGTCTCGTGGATCATGATCGAACCGGGCGCCTCAATGGCCCATCGCCAGCATCCAGGCGGCCATCGCGACCATCATCAGGTTCTCGGTCAGCGAGACGAAGCCGAGCGGCACGTTGCCGGAGCCGCCGACGCAGGCGCACTTGATCTCCCGCCTGTCGATGTAGACCGCCTTGAACACCGAGCCCGCGCCGACCGTACCGATGAACAGCGCCACCGGGATCGACAGCCACCTCAGGGCGCCGGCCACCATGAGAACACCGGCGAGCGCCTCGCAGAACGGGTAGGCGTAGGCGTAGCGCACCCAGCGCCGGGCCAGCAGGTCGTAGCCCAGGAACATCGACGAGAAGCTCTCGACGTCCTGCAGCTTGAGGATGGCGAGCACGCACATGCTGAAGGCGACGAACCATTCGCCCGCCCTCACCGTCAGCGGGGTTCCGAAGGCGGCGTAGCTCACCGCGAGAGCCATCAGCGCGGTCATCGCGAACACGGCGACGATGGGCGTGTAGCTCGTCGCCTTCGGGTCGACGACGGCCTTGCCGAGGTGGCGGCGCAGGTCGTCGTAGCCGCCGATGCGCTCGCCGGCGATAAAGGTCTGCGGCGTGGTTTTCACCCCGTGCTCGGCCTTGAAGCGGTCAGTCTCTTCGCGCGTCGTCAGCCAGTGATCCTCGACCCGATAGCCCTCGCGTTCGAGCAGGTCCTTGGTCTTGAGCCCGTACGGGCAGAGATGCTTCTCCATCACCATCCGGTACACGGTGGCCTTGCGGGTCGTATCCAGCATCCCTGCGTTTCCTGTCGCCGACGTTCTGATCGAGGAATAACCGCCGAGACGGCGGAGCGTCGCCGGGGGCACCGTCACAACGTGTCGATCAGGTTGGCCGCCCGTTCAGGTGCCCCCTGCGCTTCCCGTGGCCTCGACCCGGACGAACCTCGCATGGCGGCCGTCAAGGTCCGCGAGATCGTCCGGGTCGGCGACGTCCCGCCGGCCGGCGGCGATGATCAGGGCGGCATGTCGCCGCAGATCGCCCAGGCGGTCGGTGAGCCGCTCGACCTCGGCGACGCGGCTGAGCACGTCGAGCATCCGTCCCAGCACGTGCACCGAACCGGCGGCGTTCTGGCGGATCATGTGGAACATGGCATCGCACAACCCGTCGTAGTCGGTCACCGGGTGGACCAGCACGACGCGGCCCTCCCGCACGACGGTCCCGGTCGGGAGGTGGCGCGCGGCGACCCGGCACAGGGCGTCGCCGAGATGGTCGACGACGCTGCCGGCCGTGAACGGGTCGTCGATGCCGGGCGAGAGCGCCCGGACCGCGATCTCGACGAGTTGCCGGATCGAGTATTCCAGGTCCTGGAGCGCGGCCGGCCGCCGCCCGAAGGTCAGCACCCTCCGGATGGCCGCCTCGGCGCCCTCGACCCCCGCGGACAGGAACGCCACCGGGAAACCGCCCGGCACGTAATCGCCGGGCCGGACCCGCAGGGCGACGGTGACGTCGTGCCCGTCGGCCCAATCGGCCAGGCCTTCCGCATCCACCGCCTGGAGGTAGCCTCCGCCCGTCCCGGCGACCCCGCTTCCGGAGGGAGGCTCGGACGGACGCGTCGCATCCGCCGCGTCGCGGGTGCGCGCCTCCACCGCCTTGCACAGGTCGCGGTGGACCGCGTCGACCACCGTCTCGACGTGATGCTGGCGGCGATGTGGTGGACGAACCAGACCAGGGTCGCCAGCGACAGGAGCGCGAGCGCCATGGCCCCGGTGATGGCGAGGTGCGGGACGAACGGGCTCTCCTGCAACGTGCGCACGGTCCGCAGCACCATCAAGGCGTAGGCGAAGGTCCCGAGGAAGATGCCGAGCACGACCTGGTTGCCGGCGTCGCGGGTGAAATTGCGCAGCAGCCGCGGACCCATCTGCCCGGAGGCCAGCGTCAGGGCGGCGATGGTGAAGGAAAAGGTCGTGCCGGCGACCCCGATGGTCGAGGATGCCACCGCACTGAGCAGCGCCCGCGCCCCCTCGGCGCCGCCGGAGTACCCCCAGTTCTTGTCGGGCGAGGACGCGTCGTAGCCCGCGACGTGGGCCGTCTCCAGCCAAACGCCGAACCTGGGCCAGGACGATGCAGCCGAGCACGATCAGGGCCGGCCGCAGCCAGAAAAGGTCCCCCCGGTACTCGATCCAGGCGGACAGGCGCGCCCTCATGCCTGATCCCTCCCGCGCGGACCCTCGTCGTCGCGGACCATCCGCCAGCGGGCGCGTGGCGGGCTCTTACCGGCAGGCCAGCCCTCGCGCTGGCGCGTGCGGTCGCCGTCCGTTTCCTCGGTTTGGTCGTGGAAAAGGACCTGGCTCGTGGGATACGGCAGGTCGATGCCGGCGGCGGTCAGCGCGTCCTTGACGTTCGTGATGGCGTGGTCGAGGGCGTCGACCGCGTCGCGGCGCCGGGGCGGGTCGATCCACAGCCGGGCGGTCATATCGACGCCGGCCGCCCCAAGGCCCGTGACCAGCGCCTCCGGCGGCGGGTCGGCGAGCACGCCCTCGGTCCCCCGGAGCGCCTCGACGATGACCCGGCGCGCCTGCCCGACGTCGTCCCCGTTGCCGATGGTCACCGGGAAGGCGAGCCGGCGCTTGTCGTGCGCCGTGATGACCGTGATCTTGTCGACGAACAGCGTGGCGTTCGGGATCAGCACGCGCTGGTTGTCGTAGGTGCGCAGGACGGTCGCCCGCACCCAGACGTCCTCGACCGTACCCTCGTGCGAGCCCGCCCTGATCTGGTCACCGATGACGAACGGCCGTGTCAGCAGGATCAGGATGCCGGCGAGCAGGTTCTGCAGCACGTCGCGAAAGGCGAAGCCGATGGCGACGCCACCGATGCCGAGCAGGTTGAACAGGTCGGCGGCCGACACGGATGGGAAGGCCACCGAGGCCGCCACCAGGAACGAGATCAGGACGGTGACGCCGCCGGCGATCCGCCCGAGCACCGAGGCCGATCCGGGGGACGCGTCCCGCAGCGAGGCCGCCCGGCGCACGGCGGCGCGCACGCCGCGGGCGATCAGCAGTCCGATGCCGAACAGCACCAGGGCGATGGCGAGACCCGGCAGGAGGGCCGCGGCCGAGCGGCCGAGCCCCTCCAGACGCCCGAGCGCTTCCGAGAAGATCATGGGGTACCCGCATTCATGGGAAAGCCGCCGGAGGCGGGTGGGCCATTCGGCGGCGCTTGGTCGGCGACCTACGAGGGCATCGCGCTCCCGCGGTATTGGTTCAGCTACGTCAACGGCGAGGGCAGAACGTGCCCGTGCATGAATCGTTCGGGAAAAACGATTCCCGCACGGGACGGGCGCCTCCGGATACGACCGGGTCCGGGCCGGCTTGCCCTGCCGACCATGCGGAACCTCCGAACTTGACCGTTGATTGATGCGGTCATGAGGTTCCTCACGACTGTCCTTGCGGCGATGGCCGTCTGCACGCTCCTGTTGATCGGCACCGCCTACCGGGTCGGAGCCCCGGTCGGCCCGGCGCCGTCGACGGGGCTGACCGCGGCCACCGTCCTGGGCACCGACGGTATGCCTTCGGCCAGCGGACCGTCCGAGACATATCCCGAGCCGGTCGCGGCCGCCGGTCGAGCCGATGGGGCCACGTCCGGCGACCAAGGTTAGGCGATATCGGCGGGACCGCATCGGCGCCCCCCCGCCCTGACGGAGGCTCCGGCATCTCGATCCTCGATCTCGCGGCATTGCTGCTGACGCTCTCGGCCCTGTTCGGCTGGTTTAACCGCCGACTGCTGCACATGCCGCACACCATCGGCCTGCTGGTCATGGGCCTGCTGGCCTCGTTGGCGCTCGTCGGGCTCGACCTCGCCCTTCCCGGACAGCACCTCTACGAGGATCTCACGCGGGTGCTCGGGCAGGTCGACTTCACCGAGGTGGTGATGAACGGCATGCTGGCCTTCCTGCTGTTCGCCGGCGCCATGAGCCTCGACCTGCGGGCGCTGCGCGACCGGGCCTGGGCGGTGGCGACGCTGGCGCTCCTCGGCACCCTGATCTCGACGGCCATTGTCGGTGGCGCCTTCTGGGCGGCGGCCGAGGCCCTCGGCCGGCCGGTGCCGCTCCCATGGGCACTCGTGTTCGGCGCCCTCATCAGTCCGACCGATCCGGTGGCGGTGCTGGCCACCCTCAAGAACGTGAAGGTGCCCGAGGCCCTGGAGGTCGAGATGCAGGGCGAGGCCCTGTTCAACGACGGCATCGGCATCGTGCTGTTCACCGTGCTGGTCGCTTTCGCGGCCGGTTCCGGCGGCGAGGCGACCAGTGCGGGCGGCATCGCCAAGCTGCTCGTGCGGGAGGCCGGGGGCGGCCTCGCGCTTGGCGTCGTCACCGGCTACGTCGCCTACCGGGCGATGCGCGAGATCGACGACTTCCCGGTGGAGGTGCTGATCACCCTGGCGCTGGTCGCCGGGACCTACGCCCTGGCCCAGAGGCTCGGGGCCAGCGGCCCGCTCGCCGTGGTCGCCGCGGGCCTCCTGGTCGGTGACCGGGCGCCGCGCGACGCGATGAGCGAGACGACCCAGGGCTATGTCTCCGCGCTATGGACGCTGATCGACGAGGTGCTCAACTCGGTGCTGTTCCTGCTGATCGGCCTGGAGGTGTTGATGCTCGGGTTCGAGGCGCACGGCCTGCTGCTCGCCACCTGCGCCGTCCCCATCGTCCTGGCCGCCCGCCTCGTCGCGGTGTCGGCGCCGGTCCTGCTGTTCCGCTGGGGCGGCAGCCTCTGCCTCGGCAACGTGCCGTTCCTGACGTGGGCGGGCGTGCGCGGCGGCATCTCGGTCGCCCTTGCCCTGTCGATCCCGCAGAGCGCGGCCAAGCCTGGCATCCTTGCGGCGACCTACGCGGTGGTGCTGTTCACCATCGTCGTGCAGGGCTCCACTCTCGGCATGGTCGCTCGGCGGACGCTGCGCCAGGGCTGACCCGGATCGGACCCGGCACCCTCCCATGGGCGGGCCGCACGGGCCGACCGTCATTTCCTGTGCGGGACCTCCCCGACCATCAGGGTCGCGTCCGGGGTGGCGAGGTCGAGCCAGACGCCCAACGGCGCCGCTCCGACGTATCGTCTGAGGATGCGGATCGACAGGTTGTCCCTGGGCTCGTCTTCCCCGCCCGTCCGGCCGTATCGCCCTCGTCACGAACCGTGATTTGACGTTGCCTACGGACATCGACACGTTCCGCGCCGTGCCACCGGTGACGAATGCCGACCCCTGCAGCTGGATGTCTGATGCCTGGCATCGGCCCCGGGCGGCCGCACCGAGGGGCTTTCCCGGCCGGTTTAGATCCTCGTCGATTTGTATTGCCTTCCGCAGGGCGTACGCTTAGGCGAGACGCTCACGGTCGGCGGGATTGCGGATTGAAGAAGCCCCTCGCCATCCGGATCGATGCGGACCTCCTGGCGGCGACCCGGGACTGCGCCCGTCGCGACAATCGCACGCTCACCAACTTCATCGAGACCGCCCTACGGCGACGCGTCGAGGAGATGGGCGGGAGCGGTGCGGAGCCGTCGGTTGCGGCGAGGAAAGGACAGAAGGCGTGACGTCCGAGGCATCCATCCCGAAATCCCTGCCGAAGGCGCCGACCGGCATCTCAGGGTTCGACGACGTCACCTTCGGCGGCCTTCCCGTCGGCCGTCCCAGCCTCGTCTGCGGCGGCGCCGGATGTGGCAAGACGCTGTTCGCCGTGACCTTCCTCGTCAACGGCGCCACCCGGTTCGGGGAGCCCGGCGTCTTCATGAGCTTCGAGGAGCGGGCCGAGGACCTTTCGGCCAACGTCGCCTCCCTTGGATACCACCTCGACGGGCTGGTCGCGGACGGCAGGATCGCCATCGACCACGTTCGGGTCGAGCGCAGCGAGATCGAGGAGACCGGCGAGTACGACCTCGAAGGCCTGTTCATCAGGCTCGGGTACGCCGTCGACACCATCGGCGCCAAGCGCGTGGTGCTCGACACCATCGAGACGCTGTTCGCCGGCCTGTCCGACGCATCCATCCTGCGCGCCGAGCTGCGTCGCCTGTTCGGCTGGCTCAAGGACCGTGGCCTCACCACGGTCATCACCGGCGAGCGCGGCGACGGCGGCCTGACACGGCAGGGTCTGGAGGAGTACGTCTCGGACTGCGTGATCCTGCTCGACAACCGGGTCGAGGATCAGGTCACCACCCGCCGCTTACGCGTGGTGAAGTACCGCGGTTCGGCGCACGGCACGAACGAGTATCCCTTCCTGATCGACCAGGACGGCATCAGCGTCCTGCCCGTCACCTCGGCCGACCTCGATCACGAGACCTCGGACGACATCGTCCCGACCGGGATCGCGGGACTCGATGCGATGCTCAGCCCGGGCGGATTCTATCGCGGGTCGAGCATCCTGATCTCGGGCGTCGCCGGCACCGGCAAGACCACCATCAGCTCCTACATGGTCGACGACGCCTGTGCGCGCGGCGAGCGGGCGATGTCGTTCGTGTTCGAGGAGAGCGGCGAGCAGATCTGCCGAAACGCCCGCTCGGTCGGCCTGGACCTTTCACGCCACGTCGATGCCGGACTCCTGCGGTTCGAGGCCGCCCGCCCGACCCTCTACGGGCTTGAGACCCATCTCGCCCGGATGCACCGCGACATCGAGCGGTTCAAGCCGAGCCTCGTGGTGATCGATCCCGTCTCGGCCCTGCGGGGACCGGCGACGGAGTTGCAGGCCACGCTCCTGCGCATGGTCGACATGCTCAAGAGCCGCGGCATCACCGCGGTGTTCACCAGCCTGCGCACCGATGGCGGCTTCGACGAGCGCGGCGACCTCGGCCTGTCGTCGTTGATGGATGCATGGATCAAGCTGACGGACGTCGAGGCCAACGGCGAGCGCTCGCGCACCCTGTATGTCATCAAGGCCCGGGGCATGAGCCACTCGAACCAGGTGCGCGAGTTCCAGATGTCGGCGACCGGCGTGAGGCTCGTCGACGCCTATGTCGGGCCGGCCGGCGTCCTGACCGGGACCGCCCGCCTCGTCCAGGAGGCGCGTGAGGAGTCCGAGACGTTGCGTCGGAGCCAGGAAAGCGAGCGCCGGAGGCGCGAGGTCGTCCGTCGCCGCCACGCCATCGAGCGTCAGATGGCCGAGCTGCGTGCCAGCCTGGAGGTCGCCGAGGAGGAGGAAGCCGTCCTGCTCGGAGAGGACGAGAGCCGCGAGGCCCTGCTGGTGACCGAACGTCAGGCCATCACCCTACGTCGGAGTGCCGCGGAATGAGTCAGGACATGATCGACCCGGCCGTTCCCGTATCCCCCGATGACGAGGCCGACGGCGGCTCCTATCACATGCGCCTGTACGTGGCCGGACACACCGCCAAGTCGATGGCCGCGTTGGCGAACCTGAAGCGCATCTGCGAGGAGCACCTGCCCGGCCGGTACGACATCGAGGTCGTTGACCTGATGAAGAACCCGCAACTCGCGGCGGGCGACCAGATCCTGGCCATCCCGACCCTCGTCCGCCGTATCCCCGAGCCGCTGAAGCGGATCATCGGCGACCTGTCGAACACCGAGAAGGTGCTGGTCGGCCTCGATATCCGGCCCAAGGCCAAAGACGCTTGAGCGAGGTCCCCCGCCAGGAACCGTCCCCACCAGCGGAGCGCTACGTGCTTCGGCTGTTCGTGGCTGGCATGACCCCGCGCTCGCGTCGGGCCATCGAGAACCTGCGGCGGATCTGCGACGGGCCCCTCGCGGGACAGGTCGACCTGGAAACCATCGACATCTACCAGCAGCCCCACCTCGCGGAACGTTATCAGGTCGTGGCGGCTCCCACCCTGCTTCGGTTAAAACCGCTGCCCGAACGTCGTCTCATCGGCGACCTCACCGACGGGGCTAGGGTCCTGAGCGGCCTCGGTATGCCGGTCGGAGACGATGGCGAGGCCGATGGTTCCTGAGTCGGAAGACGAACGCGACAAGGCCCTCGCCGAGTGCCGGGCGCTCCTGCGTGCAACGCAAGGCAAGCTGGAGGAGGCCGAGGAGACGGTCGCCGCGATCCGACGCGGCGACTTCGACGCCGTCGTGGTCGAGGACCCGGAGGGACGGCGCTACATCTACACCCTTGAGGATGCCGACCGGCCCTACCGCGTCCTGATCGAGCGCATCCAGGAAGGCGCCTTCACCCTCGGGACCGATGGCACGGTGCTCTACTGCAACCTGCGCCTGGCCGACATGCTCGGCGTCCCCCAGGAACGCCTCATCGGGATCTCCCTGCAATCGTTCATGATCGCCGCGGAGGTCCCTGGCTTCATGCGCCTCCTCGACGGTGCGACCCGCGGCGTCGTGCGGGGAGAGTTGACCATGAACACCACCGAGGCCTCCGGCCTCCCGGTGAACCTGTCCCTGAGCCCGCTTCACCGCGACGGCGAGACGCCGCTCCTCTGCGGCGTGCTCACCGACTTGAGCGAGCAGCGCCTCTACCTGCGCGACCTCGCCGACGCGAGCGACCGCCTCCGGACCGAAGGCGTCGAGCGCCAGCGCATCGAGGAAGCCCTGCGCCAGGCCCAGAAGATGGAGGCGGTCGGCCAGCTCACGGGCGGGATCGCGCACGACTTCAACAACCTCCTGACCATCATCAAGTCGTCGACCGACCTGCTTCGCCGACCGGATTTGGCCGAGGACCGCCGTCACAGGTACGTCGACGCAATCGCCGACACCGTCGACCGGGCCGCAAAGCTCACGGGGCAACTCCTCGCCTTCGCCCGTCGCCAGTCCCTCAAACCCGAGGTCTTCGACGTGAACCGGCGGGTGGCCCGCATCATCGATATGCTCGGCACCATCGTCGGCGGCCGCATCCGGATCGAGCACGCCGGCCTCGACGAACCTTGCTGCGCCGAAGCCGACATCAGCCAGTTCGAGACCGCGTTGGTGAACCTGGCGGTGAACGCCCGCGATGCCATGGACGGCGAGGGAACGCTCGGGCTGCGCGTGCATTGCGGCTCTTCGATGCCAGGGATCCGCGCCCATGCCGCCGATGCCGGGGCGTTCGTCGCGGTCTCAATCTCCGATACGGGTTGCGGCATCCCCTCGGACCGCATCGGCCACATCTTCGAGCCCTTCTTCACCACCAAGGAGGTCGGCAAGGGGACCGGGCTGGGACTGTCGCAGGTCTTTGGGTTCGCCAAGCAGTCGGGCGGCAACGTCGACGTGGTGAGCGAGGTGGGTTGCGGAACCACCTTCACCCTCTACCTGCCACACGTGGCGTCGGAGGCGTCCGAAGGCCGTGACGGAGACAGAGGTCCCGTCAGCATGGCGTCGGACGCGGGCGGCGGGCGGCGGGTCCTCGTCGTCGAGGACAACGCAGACGTCGGGGCGTTCTCCACGCAACTCCTCCGTGACCTCGGTTACCAGACGACCTGGGCTATGAACGCCGAGGAAGCGCTGGCCGCCCTCGAAGCGGATCCCAATGGCTTCGACGTGGTGTTCTCGGACGTGATCATGCCAGGCATGAACGGCGTCGAGCTCGGGCGGATCATCCGTACCCGTCGACCGTCCCTGCCGGTGATACTGACCAGCGGATACAGCCACGTCCTCGCCGAGGACGGGCGCCACGGCTTCGAGCTGTTGCGCAAGCCCTATGCGGTTGAGGACCTCTCAAGCGTGCTCCGCAAGGTGCTCGGGGAGCAATCCGGGGAGGCGGCCCAGTCGCCGCAGGTCGGCGATATTGTTGCCTGACGGGCCGGTATCCCTGCGAACGTCACAAGGCCGGCATAGGGATCGCTATCGGCCTATGACGCGCCTGCGACGCTGCCAGGTCGCGACCTTGCGCAGGAGCCGCGAGAGCTGCTCGACCGAGTACAGCTTGTGCAGGAGCTCGAAGCCATAGGTGCCGTTCTGCGCGAGCACGTGGCTGTATCCGGCGGCGAGGAGTACCGGCAGGTCGTGATGCGTCTCGCGGATGCGGTGGGCGAGGTCGATGCCGTTCATGCCGGGCATGACGATGTCCGAGAACACCACGTCGAAGCGGTCGGCGTCCTTCGCGAGTTCGACCAGCGCCTCCTCGGCATTCGCGGCCCAGAGATGGGGGTGCGTCGGTCGGCAAGGCTGCCGTCTGAAAGAGACCCTCACGCCCGGTCAGCAACGCCGAGCAGAACGCTGTGAACGCACTCACCTTGGCGGTGCGGCGTTTACGATCGGGGTGGGGCGCGTTGAGTTGGAAGACCTTGTCGGGCCAGTGTTTAAAGACCACGTCGAGTTTGCTTGAGCGTCTCAAGTCCCCCGAGCGCGTTCCCCTCGCCGGCGTCGCAGGCGCCTCGCAATAAGGCTCCGCGACCGGGTTGGGTGGTTTTCAGCCTGTCTGCTTCCGGGTGCAGAAAACAAATAAGCGGACGTCCGGCGTGCGGCAGAAGCGAGCCGAAAGCGGCTTGTTTGCTTCGGAGCTCAGAGTACAGGTAAATAGACGCACAATGCTCTCCCCGATAGCCACAAGGCCGCAGGCCGGAATAGCCCGGCGCGAACCTCGGCAGGGTCGGACCACATCGCCCAGGGGTGGAACTCCCGGTCGATAAGGTGCATTGGACCCGCCGTGTCGGGCGCACCAGACGCCGATACCCGCCGGCGTGCCCGGGCCCGCAAGTTCCCCAGGCTCGCACGCACGGTGCCGGCCCGATCCGCGCGAAAGGTCGTGCCCGTGCCGAACTCCCGGCAGCCGCTGCAGTCGAAGGCTGCGGCCAACACGCCCCTGGTAAGCCTGCGGCGCGGGAGCGGGCAGCTCTTCGAAACCGAGCGCCGCCTCAATGCGGTCCTGAACAACGCCTCCGTTTCGATCTTCCTGATGGATGACCGGCAGCATTGCATCTACATGAACCGGGCCGCCGAGGCGCTCACCGGCTGGATGCTCCCCGAGGTCCTGGCCCGCGACTGCCCGCTGCACGACATCGTGCATCACACCTACCCGGACGGCCGGCCGTTCCCCCTGGAGGAATGCGCCATCGACCGCGCCTTCCCCGAGAACAACCAGGAGCGGGGCGAGGAGATGTTCGTCCACCGGGACGGGCATTTCTTTCCGGTCGGCTTCACCGCCAGCCCGATCCGCGACGACGAGGCCAACATCATCGGCACGATCATCGAGGTGCGGGACATCAGCGAGGAGAAGGCGGCCGCCGAGCGCCAGCGCCTGCTGATCAATGAACTGAACCACCGGGTGAAGAATACCCTGGCCACGGTGCAATCGATCGCCGCGCAGACATTCCGCGGGCAGACGGACCAGGCAGTGCGGTCCGTGTTCGACGCCCGCATGGCCGCCCTGTCGAACGCCCACAACGTGCTGGTCGAGGACAACTGGGAGGGCGCCAGCCTGCTGCAGGTGATCGAGCGGGCGCTCGCCCCCCACCTATTGGCGGAGGTCGACGTTAACCGTTTCCGGCTAGAAGGGCCGGACGCGCGATTGCATCCCAAGGTGGCGGTGACGTTGGCGATGGCGCTGCACGAGTTGATGACCAACGCCGCCAAGTACGGGGCCCTCTCGGTTCCCGAGGGGCAGGTCGCGGTGACGTGGTCCCTGCGGGATATAGACGAGGGCCGGCAGCAGCTCGACCTGTCGTGGGAAGAGTGCGGCGGACCGCAGGTCACGCCGCCGACCCGCAAGGGGTTCGGTTCCCGCCTAATCGAGCGGCAGTTGCCCATGGAGTTCGACGGCAGCGCCGTGATCACCTACGCCCCATCCGGCGTCACCTGCCGGCTCGAGATCCCGCTGACCACGTTGGGGTGGGTCGGCCAGGAAACCGTCGAGGGGGTGCACGCTCCATGACGGTGCTGGCCGGACGCCGCGTGCTGCTGGTCGAGGACGAGAGCCTCGTCGCTATGCTCGCGGAGGACATGCTGCTCGACCTCGGCTGCGAGGTGGCTGTCGCCATGCGGCTCGGCAAGGCGCTCGACCTAGTCCGGTCCGAGGCCTTCGACTTGGCCGTGCTGGACGTGAACCTGGGCGACGCGCGGAGCTATCCGGTCGCCGACCTACTCTTCGAGGGTGGCACCCCGTTTCTATTCGCGACCGGCTACGGCCAGCAGGGACTTGAGGGGAACTACCGGGGCGTCCCGGTTCTGCAGAAGCCCTACCAGGCCGGGCCGCTGGAGCACGTGTTGGTCCGCCTGCTGACCGATGGGATGCCCCTGCGCGAAGGTGGCCGGGACCTGCCGCCGCCATGCCGGTGCCAGGACACGCAGGCTGGCGGCAATCGGTTCCGCGCCGATCAGGTTCGCTGAGGGCGCACAAGAAGGTGGTGCCCCCACAGGTTGACGCCTTCGGCCGCTGTCGCGAAGGAGCGTGACCGAGGCGCCGGCCGGGTCCTTCCTTGAGGACGTCCGGCCGCGTGCCGGCTTACCGAAGCGTCGGGGACTCGCCTGGCTGCAAGTGTCGGTCGCCGCCATCGGGACCGCCGGGCGAAACGTAGTCGTTCAAGCGGCCCAGGTGCTCGAAGACGTGCTCGAAAGCAGCGGTGACCGCCTTCTCGAAGCTGCCGTCGCCCTTCCCCTGGGCATCCCTCAAGGCGACGAGCAAGTCGCGGTGCTTCTCGATATCCGTGGACATGACGTTTCCTTTGCCCGGTAATGAGCCCGGGTCGGTGGGAAGCCCCGGCTGCCGGCGTCGGTTCCTGCGTCCGCGGTCGCCCGGCCGGCGGCGCTGGCTCGGCTGCGACCTGCCGAAGATCACGCGGCTCAGCGAGGCCGCAAGGACCCCACCGCGTATCCGTGCCTCGCCGGATGGGCTGGGAAGGCCAGGGACCTCCAGTCGTAATCCAACGGAGGGAACCTCCCCACTGCCCCACCATTGCCGCCCCGACAGAGTGGAGCACAAGCATGGCTACGAGCGGCACCCCGCGTACTCACCAGACCCGGAACGACACCAATTCCAACGCCAAGAGGGTGTCCATAGAGGCCCTGAACGCGCGTCTGGCCGACGGCATCGACCTCGCGCTGGCGATCAAGCAGGCCCATTGGAACCTTAAGGGGCCGCAGTTCATCGGCATCCACTTGATGCTGGACGGTTTCCGCGCCGAGATCAGCGACCTCAACGACAAAGTGGCCGAGCGGGCGGTTCAGCTCGGCGGCACTGCCCTGGGAACGGCGCAGGTCGTGGCGGGATCGACCAAGCTGCCCGCCTACCCGACCGGCATCTACGCCATTGCCGACCACGTCGCCGCGCTGATCGACAGCTATGCCGCCTACGCCAACGCCGTGCGTGAGAATATCGACCAGACGGACGAGGCGGGCGACCCCGGCACGGCGGACCTATTCACCGAGGTGTCCCGCGCCGTCGACAAGCAGCTCTGGTTCCTCGAAGCCCACGTCCAGGAGCCAACGGGCCAGATGCGGGATGGCGACGCCCGCAAGTAGGGATTGGTCTGCACATCCGTACCTACCCGGACGGAGGGGCGCCATTAGTGGCGTCCCTCTCAGTGGTCGTGGCGGCCAAAGCCGCTCAGGCAACCACGAGCTCCATCCGAGAGCGACGAGCTGAAGTCGACAGGCGACGGGCGCCGGTTCCTACACCCAACCGAGCACCGGTTGGTCTAGCTTGCCGGTGTCAGGCCTCGGCTACCGATTGCGCTCCGGGAAGTCGGCTTCCGCTTACCATCTCCGGTCACACGCCCGGGTCAACCCGTTTGGGCCGCCGCGACGGATGGCCCGGAGACGGAGCTGCAACCCGAGCTTCCCGATGACCGAAATCGAGCGTCGGGCGACCGTCCCGACCCTGGACGAAAGACGTCCTCAGGCGCTGCGGGCCTGGTCCGGATGGCACCCTTCCGCGAACTCCTCGACGATCTTCGTGCAGAAGGCCGGCAGGTCCTTTGGGTTGCGACTGGTGACGAGGCCCTTGTCGACAACCACCTCCGCGTCGACCCATTCCCCGCCCGCGTTGCGGATGTCGGTCTTCACGGTCGGGAACGATGTCAGCTTGCGCCCCTTCACGACGTTGGCTTCGACCAGGGTCCAGGGCCCATGGCAGATGACGCCGACCGGCTTGGCCTGGCGGAAGAAGTCCCGCACGAACTTGACCACGGCCTCGCTGCCGCGGAGCTTGTCGGCCCCGACGCTGCCGCCGGGGATGACGAGACCGTCGAAGTCCGAGGCGGACACGCCGTCGATGGCCTTATCGACCGGGTACTTACCGGCGGGGTCGAGGTCGTTGTTGACTGTCTCGGCCTCGCCCGCTTCAAGCCCGACCACGGTGACAGTCGCACCCGCCGCGAGCAGCGCATCCCGCGGCATGATGAATTCCGGCTCCTCCGTTCCCCGGGGGGCGATCAGGATGGCGATGGTCTTCCCCTGGAGGGTCATGGGTTCTTCCTCTCTGCGTGATGTGGGAATGGACCGGCTCAGGCGGGGATGCTCTCGGGCGAGGCGATGTCCTCGGCGGTCACGCCGTTCTCCCGGTGCCGGAAATCGCTCAGCGCCCGGTAGACCTGGAGGCGCGCCCGCATGACCGAACCGAGGGGTCGGTGCGCCGCGAGGCTGTGCGCGGGGCGGAAGGTCATCACCTCGTCGAAGTAGCGCACGCGCTCCGGCGAATAGGCGTCCTGGCGTGGCAGGCGGACCATGGCCACCGTGCGGTAGGGACTGACCGAGACCGGCCAGTCGACCGAGGCGTCCTCGATGGGCTGTTTCTCGGCGTCTGCCCAGAGCTGCGCCTTGAGCTCGAACACCACGTCGTTCTCGCGGAAGAAGGCGAGCGCGGCGTGCCGGAAGCCATCCTCGTCCTGGCGCGGGTCAAGGCGCCATTCGGCGAGCGAGCGCTGGACATCGGTCGCCGGCACGGCCCCGAGCTTGGCCACGTAGTCGCCGAAGCGCACGGGCGCCTGGCTGAAGTAGCTGTCAGCGAGCGGGTGGCTGTAGGGATGTCCGAAGAAGTCGGCCATCGCGCTCTCCGTGCCGAAGGCGTGCAGCACCTTGTTGAGGTTGCGGGCAGTGGCGGAGACGGCGCTCTTGATGCCCTCCGGCAGGCCCGTCGACTTCCCGATGACTGTGCCGTCGCGAAGGAAACCGGCCGCCGTGCCCGATGGAAAGGTCGTGCCGGTCGCGAGCACGAAATCCTGGGTGTCGACCGCGTGCCCGGGCAGCTTCTCGCCGCTTACGCCGAAGACCTTGATGGACATGCCCCGGTGGGTTGAGACCCTGTCGCCCAGGGTCTCGCCCGGCCCTTGCGCGAAGCGTACCGCAACCGGGTATGTCCCAGGTGTGGCGAACAGGCCCTGGGCCAGCTCGGGCGGCAGGCCGACGGCGACCGTCAACTCGCCCGTGACGCAAGCGGTGCACTTGGCGTGGCTAGCGCGGACCGCATGGTGCTCGCGCTTCTCCACGGTCTGCGACTGCTGCGTCATGCCCTGGATGATGCCGTCGATAGTCGCCTGCTCGTCCTGGGCGGGCCGCTCGATGTCGGGGGCGTAGCGAAGGTAGGTCATGCCGGTCTCTCCCGTGCGCCTCGGCCACCGGGTGAGCCGAATGCGTTCTGTTCCCGCCCCGACCCAAGGGCTCGGGACAGCGAACCCAGCCAGGCCCGCCTCGGTACAAGCATGCCGGCAACGCGGCGTTCCTAATATCGTTCACGGCCGATTGAATGGGGCGCAATCCGGAACGTCGGCCGTTTCGACCGGTTCTGTCCAAGACCAACGAAGGATACCGGACCTTGCAAGCAGCCGTCCGCTACAGCCCCGACGTCGAGCACGTGCTGCCCGACGAGGGCCGGACCATCGAGCAGCTCAATGAGACGTTCGACACCATCCTGAAGACGGTCGCTGACGACTCCGGCCATGCCGTCCGCTCGGTCCACGCCAAGTCGCACGGCATCCTTGAGGGCACGCTGGCAATCGACGCGGGGCTTCCCCCCGAGCTCGCGCAAGGACTGTTCGCGACGCCAGGCGAGCACAAGGTCTACATGCGGATGTCGACCAATGCGGGCGACATCCTGCCCGACGCGGTCTCGCTGCCCCGCGGCCTCGCCCTGAAGGTCCTGGACGTGGCCGGCGAGCGCCTGCCGGACGCGGAAGGGACGACCCAGGACTTCGTCATGGTCAACGGCCCCGTCTTCCAGGCGCCGAACGCCGAGAAGTTCCTGGGCAGCCTCAAGCTGCTGGCCAAGACCACCGACCGGATCGAGGGCGTAAAGGTCGCCGCCTCCACCGTGCTGCGCGGGGTGAACAAGGCGCTCACGGCGGTCGGCATCGAGAGCCCGACCCTGGGCTCGCTCGGCGGCGAGCCGAACGTCGACCCGCTCGGGGAGACCTACTACAGCGTCACCCCGTTCAGGTACGGCGACCACATCGCCAAGTTCCTGGTGGCGCCCGTCGCCCCGGCGCTGACCGCGCTCACCGGCACCGAGATCGACGCCTCGGGCCGCCCCGACGCGATCCGTGAGACCGTACGGTCGGAGATGGCCGGCATCGAGGGCGTCTGGGAGTTCCGGGTGCAGCTCTGCCGCAACCTCGAACGCCAGCCAGTCGAGGACCCGACGGTGCCGTGGGACGAAGAGGAGGCGCCGTTCCAGCGGGTCGCCACTATCACCGTGCGGCCCCAGGACAGTTGGGACGCGGGCCGCGTCGACGCCGTGAACGAGCGAATGCGGTTCGCGGTCTGGACCGGGCTCGCGGCCCACCGGCCGCTCGGCAACGTCAACCGCGCGCGCAACGCACCATACAGGCACTCGGCGGAGTTCAGGGAGCGCTTCAACGGCTGCCCGATCCATGAGCCCGCTGCCGCGCGGTAACGTGCGTCTATCCAGGGATGCCTTCCCGTCAGCGCGACCGGTGACCCGGTTCGGGAGGGAACCTTCGAACTCTTCGGTTATCCGTCGACGCCGTCAGGCGGCCCGGACCTGACGAGCGCCCCGGAAGAACGTCAGCGTGCCGTCTGCGGGAACATGATGCCGGTTTGAAGGTCCTCGACGTCTAGGGCCTGTCGTCGCCTGAACGGACTGGT
>NZ_JALNUL010000213.1:0-224 GCF_026540775.1 Methylobacterium sp. GC_Met_3 | reverse complement strand
GCCAGAAGTGAACGCGGAGCAGGTCGTGCTCAAGCCGCGCCAGATCGCGGTGCAGACTGCCCAGGGCAAGAGTTTGGCCCTTGCATGCAGGGGGGCGGAGATCTCCGAGCAGAGTTACTACCGCTGGCGCAAGGCGTACGGCGGCCTTCAGGTCGATCAAGCCAGGAAGATGAAGGATCTGGAGCGCGAGAACGCTCGTCTGCGCCGGCTCGTCGCCGAGCTTC
>NZ_JALNUL010000212.1:0-232 GCF_026540775.1 Methylobacterium sp. GC_Met_3 | reverse complement strand
CGAGCACATCTGGGACATGGGTGCGCGCCCCGCGATCCCGCCTCAGCGCCATGAGACCCCCGTCGCCTGCCCGGACTGGATCTACAACAACCGCAATCAGGTCGAGCGCCTCTGGGCGAGGCTTAAGGAATGGCGTGCCATCGCAACCCGCTACGAGAAAACCGCCACCAGCTTCATGGGCGTTCTGTCCCTCGCCGCAGCCCTCGACTGGCTCAAGCGATGACACGCCCTA
>NZ_JALNUL010000211.1:0-233 GCF_026540775.1 Methylobacterium sp. GC_Met_3 | reverse complement strand
CGCTCTGGAGAACGGGGGCTTTTGCTGATCTGATCGTGGTGTGTTGGTTGCGGGGACAGGATTTGAACCTGTGACCTTCAGGTTATGAGCCTGACGAGCTACCGGGCTGCTCCACCCCGCGCCAAGGTGTCGGCGTATCCCGCTTTGGGTGCGGCCTGGTGGGCTGCAGCTGCGGCGGGGGCCGGATCGGTGTCGTGTCGAGGGAATGGCGCGGGCTCATGCGAGCGTTGCGC
>NZ_JALNUL010000210.1:0-243 GCF_026540775.1 Methylobacterium sp. GC_Met_3 | reverse complement strand
GTCGCCGGCCCAGACCAGGAGGGCGATGAGCAGGAGGAGCGGCAGCAGCAGGAACAGGGCGGTGACGGCCACGCCGACATCGAGGCCGCGCTTGGCCGCCCAGTCCAGGCGCAGGCCGCGGGCGACGAAGGGGGCGTCCGGCAGGACGAGGTCGCTGACCGCCTCGGCGGCGACGCTGACCTGACCGACGAGGTGGGCTGCAACCGGCTCGGCAATTTCCGGCTGCTCCGCTCGACGGTGCGC
>NZ_JALNUL010000021.1:0-83509 GCF_026540775.1 Methylobacterium sp. GC_Met_3 | reverse complement strand
CTAGGTCGGCCATCGTCGTAGAGCTAGGTTGTTCACGCACGCGGCCTGCCGCTTGCTCCGCCACCGGCACAGGCCGGCACTGGAACGCGCGTTCGTTTCAGACTGGCACAAAGTCCGATCATGACGGGACGTGGCGCGCCAGATGTTTCATCAACGGATCCCGGAAGCGTTCCAGCCCCTGCCGAGCCCGGCCGAGCGCCGTCGCAGCGTCTGGTCCGGCCTGCTGCCCCGCCGCGGGCGGGCGGCAGCGCGGGCCGCTCTATCGTCGGCCCTCGCCGCCACTGATTTCGCGGCCATCCTGGCGGTCACCCTGTTCATGGAGGCCACCTACGAGATCGCCTACCAAGAGGGAAAATTCGGCGCCGGCAGCGTTCGCGGCCTGCAACTCGCCGCGCTCCTCGGCCTGATCGTCGTGGCCACGAATGCCCTGCGTGCGGAGTACAGCCTCGACACCGTGATCGCGCAGAAGCCGTTCGTCCAGCGGGTGGCCTCCCTGTGGCTGGTGGCCTGGGCCGCCGTGCTGGTCGTCGGGTTCATGACCAAGACCACAGGAGAGTATTCGCGCCTCGTCTCGTTCGGATCCTTCTTCGTCGGGCTGCCGGTCCTGATCCTGAGCCGCGTGGCAGTGACGCGCCTCGTGCGGCAGCGCCTGACGGCCAGCTCGGCCTCGGTCAGCCGCGTTCATCTCGTGGGCTACGAGGAGGACATCACCCGCTTCTACGCCAGCAACGCGATCGACCAGCTCGGCCTGCGGATCGTCGGCACGAGCTACCTGCGCCGCGTCGATTCGGGTGCGGACAATGCAGCCCGGCACGATCAGTTGCAGGAGGATCTCGACCTCGCCGTCTCGGTGGTGCGCTTCCTGCGGCCGGACGACGTGTTCGTCCTCGTGCCGTGGACCGACAACGCCGAAGTCGAGCGCTGCATCGACGCGTTCCTGCGGGTGCCCTCGGCTCTCCACCTGCGGCCCGGCGCGATGCTCGACCGCTTCCCCGACCTGCAGGTCGCCCGGGTCGGCGGCGTCTCCGGCATCAATATCGGCCGCCGGCCGCTCAACCTCGGCGAGATCGTGCTGAAACGGGCGCTCGACCTCACGGTGGCGACGATCGCCCTGGTCGCGCTCTCGCCGTTGCTCGCCGTGATCGCGCTGGCGATCAAGGTCGACAGCCCCGGGCCGGTCTTCTTCCGCCAGAAGCGCTACGGCTTCAATCAGCAGCCCTTCGGCGTGTTCAAGTTCCGCTCGATGCGGACGGAGACGGGCGCCGTGTTCCGGCAGGCCACGCGCAACGACAGCCGGATCACCCGGACCGGCGCGATCCTGCGCCGGACCAATCTCGACGAGTTGCCCCAGCTCCTCAACGTCCTGCTGGGAGAGATGTCGCTGGTCGGGCCGCGCCCCCACGCGCTCGCGCATGACCGGAGCTTCGAGCGGCGGATCGCCCTCTACGCCCGCCGCCACAATGTCCGGCCGGGGATCACCGGCTGGGCGCAGGTCAACGGCTTCCGCGGCGAGACGCTGACCGATCTCGACATGGAGCGCCGCGTCGCCTGCGATCTCCACTACATCGACAACTGGTCGATCTGGTTCGACATCCAGATCATGATCCAGACGCTGATTTCGCGCCGGGCCTACCGGAACGCGTTCTAGAACGCCGGAGGCACGGTCAGGGCGTGCGCTCCCGCTCCCGGCAGGCGCCGCAATCGCCCTCGACCTCCAGGATACTGTGGGTCGGGGTGAAGCCGGCCCGCTCCAGCGTCCGCTCGAGGCCGCCTTCCACATCCGCCGAGGACGTCTCGTCGACCGCGCCGCAGCTGCGGCAGATCAGGAAGATGACCCCCTCCCCGGGGGCGTGGCCGTGCGCGCAGGGGATGAAGGCGTTGCGGCTGGCGATCCGATGGACCAGCCCCTGCTCCATCAGGAAATCGAGGGCGCGATAGACCGAGACCGGCGCCACGCGCTTGCCCGGTGCGCTGAGGCGCTCGGCGATGTCGTAGGCGCCCTGCGCCTTGTCGGACTCGGCCACCGCTTCCAGCACGTCGCGGCGCAGCGGCGTGAACTGCAGCCCACGTTCGCGGCAGAGGGCCTCCGCCCGGGCGAGCATGTCGGGGGCGTCGGACCGACATGCGTCGTGCCCCTCGTGGCGGTGCATGATGGCTCCCATCACAGATCCGCAGGTTGTCCCGCGGGTTTGTTACAGTGTATCACCGCCAGACCGGACCGCACCAGTCTCCCGCACATTCCGCGCACCCGCCCCGCGCCGGCCCGCGCGCGACGAGGACGCCTTGCCCACCAGTTCCCGTATCAGACGCGCGGCCCGGCGGTCCCTGTTCCAGAGCGGGATCGGCCCGCGCCTGGCGCTCGCCGGCAGTCTCTCCGCTCTGGTCTGGCTGACGATCGCCTGGGCGCTGGCGACATGAGTTCCGGGTCGCAAATCCAGGATCCCATTCGCCTCGTCGGCCTGACCCTCGGCTACGATCGGCATCCGGCCATCCACCATCTCGACGGGACCGTGCGCGCCGGCGATCTGCTGGCCCTGGTCGGGCCGAACGGGGCCGGCAAGTCGACGCTGCTCAAGGGCATGGCCGGAGAGATCCCCTGCCTCGACGGGCGCATCGAGCGCAGCGAGGCCGTCGCCTACATGCCGCAGGCCGACGAGATCGACCGCAGCTTCCCGCTGAGCGTGCTGGACCTGGCCGGGATGGGCCTCTGGCGGCGGGCCGGTGCGTGGCGAAGCCTCATCCGGCAGCGGGGCGCCGTCGAGGCCGCGCTCGCGGCGGTCGGCCTCGACGGGTTCGAGGCACGGCCGATCGGCACGCTCTCGGGTGGGCAGTTCCGCCGGGCCCTGTTCGCCCGGCTGATCCTCCAGGATTGCTCCGTGATCCTCCTCGACGAGCCGTTCACCGGGATCGACAACCGGACCGTGGACGATCTGCTGGTGCTGATCCGAACCTGGCACGCGGAGGGCCGCACGATCGTCGCGGCGCTGCACGACCTCGCGCAGGTGCGCGCGCATTTCCCGGCGACGCTGCTCCTGGCCCGCGAGCCCATCGCTTGGGGGCCGACGGCCCGGGTGCTGACATCGGAGAACCTCGCCCGCGCCCGCAACCTCTCCGAGGCGTGGGACGAGGGCGCTCCGATCTGCGCCGGGCCGCGGGCCGAAGCTGCACACGACCACAGTACGCATGATCACGGCGCACACGGCCATCATCACCACGAGGACGCCGCGTGATCGATCCGTTCGGGTCCCTCGTCGCGCCGTTCGTGGAATTCGGCTTCATGCGCCGGGCGCTGGCGGGCTGCCTAGCGCTGTCCGTCTCGGCGCCGCCCGTGGGCGTGTTCCTGACGCTGCGCCGCATGAGCCTGATGAGCGACGCCATGAGCCACGCCATCCTGCCCGGCGCCGCCGCCGGTTTCCTGGTCGCGGGGCTGTCGCTGCCGGCGATGACCCTCGGCGGCCTCGTCGCAGGCCTCGCGGTGGCGCTGCTCGCGGGCGCCGTCACCCGCGCCACGACGGTGCGGGAGGATGCCAACCTCGCGGCCTTCTACCTGATCTCCCTGGCGGGAGGCGTGCTGCTGGTCTCGCTGCGCGGCTCGCAGATCGACCTGATGCATTTCCTGTTCGGCTCGGTCCTCGCGCTGGACGATGCCGCCCTGTGGCTGCTCGGCGGCATCAGCACCCTGACCCTGGTGGCACTCGCGGTGATCTATCGGCCGCTGGTGATGGAATGCGTCGATCCGCTGTTCCTACGCACGGTGAGCCGCAGTGGCGGCCCGGTCCATCTCGCCTTCCTGGCCCTGGTGGTGATCAACCTCGTCGGCGGTTTCCAGGCTCTGGGGACCCTGCTGGCGGTCGGGTTGATGCTGCTCCCGGCGGTAGCGGCCCGATTCTGGGCCCGCGATCTGGGCGGCCTCATCCCGGTCTCGATGCTGATCGCCGCCTTGGCGAGCGTTTCAGGGCTCAGCCTGTCGTATCAATACGACCTGCCGAGCGGTCCGGCCATCGTGCTGGCCGCCGGGGCGCTCTACCTCGCCTCGATGCTGGCCGGTCCGCGCGGCGGGCTGCTCCGCCGCCTCATCCGGCCGCGCCACCTCGAAGCCTGATCAGGACTGATCCTTCAGCGCCGCAAGACCCTCGCGGTAGGTCGGATAGGCGAGATCGACGCCGAGTTCCGCGCGGATCAGCCGGTTCCGCACGCGCTTGTTCTCGCCGTAGAAGCTCCGCGCCATCGGGGAGAGGTCGGCGGTCTCGAAATCGATCGCCGGGGGCAGCGGCAGCCCGGTCAGGGCGGCGGCATGCTCGGTGACCGTCTGGGGCGCGGTCGGCTCATCATCGGTGACGTTGTAGATCGCCCCGCCCCGGGGCCGGTCGATCGAGGCCAGCAGCGTCGTGGCGATGTCGTCGACATGGATGCGATTGAAGACCTGCCCGGCCTTCACGATCCGCTGGGACCGCCCCTCGCGCAGCTTGACGATCGGGTTGCGCCCCGGCCCGTAGATGCCCGACAGGCGGAAGATCTGCACCGCCTTGCCGGTGGCGGCACCGAGCGCCAGCCACCCCGCTTCGGCGTCGAGCCGGACCTTCGAGCGGGTGCTGCGGGGATCTGCGGGCGTGGCTTCGTCGATCCAGGCGCCCTGCTTGTCGCCGTAGACCCCGATGGTCGACAGGTAGCCGATCCAGCCGATCCGGCTCGCCTTGATCGCCGCTTCGTAGCGGTTGAGCACGGGGTCGCCCTGCTCGCCGGGGGGCGCCGAGACGAGGAGCACGTCGGTCTCGGCGAGATCGGCGGCGATGCACGGATCGTCGGCCCGGGGTCCGAAGGCGCGCATGGCGAAACTGGTCTCCGCCGCGAGGCGCTCGGCCGCTGCGGGTTCGGTGACGGTGGCGCGCACGGTGTCGAACCGGTCGCGCGCACGCTCGGCGAAGCGGCCGCCGGTGAAGCCCAGGCCGAAGACGAAGAGATTCATGCGCCGGATGTCTCGCCGGGGCTGCCTCCCGTCAAGCCGATGCGGCCCGCCATTCATCGCGAACATGGAGATCGGTCTCGCCGGCCCCGTGCTGCCGATGCAGAGTCCGGACGGTATCGGGCTCCAGCAACTGCCCGCAGGCCCAGACCGCCATACCGCGCACCAGCGGCGACGCATCGGTCAGCCGTGCGACCGCCATCTCGGCAAGCTCGGGCGACCCGGAATTGCCGATCGCGATCATCACGTTGCGCAGAAAGCGGTCGCGACCGGTCCGCTTGACCGGTGTGCCGGCGAACAGGCTCCGGAAAGCCGCGTCGTCGAGGCCCGCGAGATCCGCAAGCCGCGGCGCGGCGAGATCGGTCCGAGCGGCAAGACGGGTCTCGGCGGCCGTGCGGGCGAACTTGTTCCACGGGCAGACCGCGAGACAATCGTCGCAGCCGAACACCCGATTGCCAATGGCCGGGCGGAGCGCCGCGGGGATCGGCTCGGCATGCTCGATGGTCAGGTACGAGATGCAGCGCCGGGCATCGAGGCGGTAGGGCGCGGGGAACGCATCCGTCGGGCAGATGTCGAGACAGGCGCGGCAGGAGCCGCAATGGTCGCGGCCGGGCGCGTCGGGTTCGAACTCAGCGCTCGTGTAGATCGCCCCGAGGAGGAGCCAGTTGCCGTGCTCGCGGGAGATCAGCACCGTGTGCTTACCCTGCCAGCCGAGCCCGGCGGCCTCGGCCAGCGTCTTCTCCATGACCGGTGCGGTGTCGCAGAAGACCTTCACCAGGACATCACCTTTGGCGGACAGATAGCCGCCGAGTTCTTTGAGCTTGCCCTTCAAAACTTCGTGATAATCCCGCCGTTGGGCATAAGCGGCGACCGCGCCGCGCTCTGTTTGCGCCACGAGCGCCAGCGGATCGTGCTCGGGCCGGTAGCTCATGGCCAGGATCAGGATGCTGCGCAGGCCCGGCCATAGACCGGTCGGACGGGCGCGCTGGTCGGCCCGCTCGGCCATCCAGTCCATGGTGCCGTGGGCGCCCTCGGCGAGCCAGGTCGCGAGGCGATCGGGCATATCCGGCAGGCGATCGGGCCGGGTCACGCGCAGGCCGCAGAAGCCCAGCGACCGAGCCCGGGTCTCGACGAGGCGGCGCAGGTCGGCGCCGATATAAGTCCGTCTGGGGCTCAGAAATCCAGATCCGCGTAGTGGGCGGCGGGCGGCATGCCGGCGACCCGGTCGGCGAGCAGGCCCCGGAACGAGGGCCGCGACTTCACCCGGGCGTACCAGTTCCGGGCCATCTCGTCCTCGTCCCAGGGCACGTCGCCGAGATAATCGACGCAGGAGAGGTGGGCAGCCGCCGCGAGGTCGGCATAGGTCAGGTTGTCGCCCGCGATCCAGCGGCGGCGTGCGATCAGGTAGCCGATGTATTTGAGATGATAGCGAACATTGGCCCGTGCGGCCCGGATCGCGTTCATGTCGGGCGGACCACCGCCCTGGTTCGACGCCATGAAACGCTTCGAGATCTTCTCGTTGACGAGGTAACCCGTCACCTCCGATTCGAACTTCACCAGGAACCAGTCGAGCAGCCGCCGCACCTCGACCCGGTCCACCGTATCGTCCGGCAACAGGCGACGTCCGGTGAGGCCGAGCCCGCGGGTCTCGTCGAGGTATTCGGCGATCACGCCCGCGCCGGGCACCACGAGGCCGTTCTGCTCCAGCAGCACGGGCGTGACGCCCGCCGGATTGATCAGCAGGAAATCATCCCGGCGCTCCCAGGGCCGTTCCTCGAACAGAGTCGGCTCCATGCCCATCTCGGCGAGCACGAGACGGATGAACCGGGAATTCGCGCAGAAGGGGAAGTGGTAGAGGGTCGCCATCGAGGCCGTTTGGGACGTTCGGTCGGGCAGCGCGGTCGGTCCCGCGCTCGGCGAGGGTCCTGAAGCGCAGGTCTTCGGCGCGCAGGACTTCGGACCGAGCGTTATTGCCCGACCGTTGCCGAGCCCTTAACACGCGCAGCCGGTATCGGTAACCGCCCGTCAATCCTGATAGGCGAACCCTCCGGCCAACCCTACAGGCAACGCGGCGTGCCCGGCACGGGCCGGCGCGCGCCCGCGGCACAGGACGTGACGATGGATCCGGTAAGCATCGGCAAGGCAGTGCTGCTCGCGCTGGTTGAGGGCGCGACCGAGTTCATTCCGGTCTCCTCCACCGGGCACCAGCTGCTGGTGGGCCATTTCATCGGGTTCCACTCGCCCAACAACACCTTCGAGGTGCTGATCCAGCTCGGCGCGATCCTGGCGATCCTGCTGGTCTATTTCCGCCGCCTGCTGGGCATCGCCACCGCGCTGCCGAACGATCCCAAGGCCCGCCGCTTCGTGCTGGGCATCCTGGTGGCGTTCCTGCCGGCCGCGATCATCGGCGGCCTCTTCTCGAAGGTGATCAAGGCGTATCTGTTCAACCCCTGGATCGTCTGCGCGACCCTGGTGGCGGGCGGCCTCGTGCTGCTCGTCATCGACGACACCGACCTGAAGGTCCGCAAGACCGACGTTTACGACTTCTCGCTGCCGATGGACCTGAAGATCGGCATCTTCCAGTGTCTGGCGATGATCCCCGGTGTGTCGCGCTCCGGCGCCACCATCGTGGGGGCGATGCTGATGGGGGCCGACAAGCGTTCGGCCACCGAGTTCTCGTTCTACCTCGCCATGCCCACCATGGCGGGCGCGTTCGCCAAGGACCTGCTGGACAACTACAAATATCTGTCGAGTGACGATGTCGGCCTGATCGCGATCGGCTTCGTCGTCTCGTTCATCTCGGCGCTGCTCGTGGTGCGGCTGCTGCTCGATTACGTCTCCCGGCACGGCTTCTGGCTGTTCGCGTGGTGGCGGATCATCGTCGGCGCACTGGGTTTTGCGGGCCTGATCATTTTCGGTTGATGCGTCCGGTCGTTCGACCAAGGCGGACGGCCGGAATCCAATTGCGTCAAAACTGGCTCACGCGGGGCTCAAGCTTTCCTCAACCATCGGGCGATTGCCACCGGCGAGGCGGCATGCGAGGCAATCCCATGAAAGCGGCGCTCGAGACGTCGCGTTCTGGGACGATCCGATGGAAGACAGACCGCTCGCCGAACTCTTCGAGCCCGCAGACCGGGCGCGCTGGCTCGGCCTCGTCGAAGGCGTCCTGAAGGGCGCCGATTTCGAGAAACGGCTGGTCTCCCGGACGGCAGATGGGCTCCGGATCGAGCCGCTCTACAGCTCGGCCGCGCCGATCGCCCAACCGGTGCGCGAGCCTGGTCCGTGGCGGATCGCCCAGCGGATGGATCATCCGGATATCGCGACCGCCAACGCCCAGGCGCTGACCGATCTCGAAGGCGGCGCGGACGCGCTCGTCATGGCCTTCGCGGGTGCCCCCAGCGCACGCGGCTACGGAGTGACGGTTGCGAGCGTCGAGGACCTCGACGCCGCGCTGACGGGCGTGATGCTGCCCTTGATCAACCTGCGCGTAGATGCCGGCAGCCGGGGGCTCGAAGCGGCCCACCTCGTCAAGGCGCTGGCCGAGCGGCGCGGCGAGGATCTGGCGACCTACGATGTCGATCTCGGGATCGATCCCGTCGGCGTGCTGGCAGCGTCCGGCAGCCTGGGCGCCGTCTGGAGCGAGATCGCTCCGCGGCTGGCCGGGATCGCGGCAGAGCTGGAGACGGCGGGTTTCCGGGGACGGGCCTTCCTGGCCGACGGGCGCCCGTATCATGAGGCCGGGGCCGGCGAGGCGGCGGAGCTGGGGGCCGTGCTCGCCACCGCGGTGACGTATCTTCGCGCCCTCGAAGCCGCCGGACACGACCTCGACACGGCCCGATCGCGCATCGCATTCCTGCTGGCGGCTGATGCCGACGAGTTCGTCACGGTCGCGAAGTTCCGCGCGTTGCGGCGCCTCTGGGCGCGGGTCGAGCAGGCCTGCGGGCTCGAGCCGAAGCCGCTGCGTCTCCACGCCGAGACCGCGTGGCGGATGATGACCAAGCGCGACCCGTTCGTGAATATCCTGCGCACCGGGATGGCGGCGGCCTCGGCCGGGATGGGCGGCGCCGACAGCGTGGCGGTCCTGCCCTACACGCAGGCGCTCGGGCTGCCGGATGCCTTCGCCCGGCGCGTGGGTCGCAACAGCCAGATCGTATTGCTCGAGGAATCACACCTCGCCCGCGTCAGCGATCCTGCGGCGGGCGCCGGTGGGTTCGAGGCGCTGACCGCGGAAATCGCCGAGGCCGCCTGGGCGGCGTTCCAGGCGATCGAGGCCGAGGGCGGCATCGTCGCCTCCCTCAGCGTCGGCAAGCTGCAGCGGCGGATCGAAGCGATCCGCGAGACGCGCACGAAAGCCGTAGCGACCCGCCGGGAAGCGCTCACCGGCGCTAGCGAATTTCCGAACCTCGCCGAGAAGCCGGTCACGGTGCTCGACGTGCCGAAGGTCGCGCCGCCCCTCGGGTCCAATTTTGGGCCCGGTTCGGCGGTCGCCTGCGATGCCCTGCCGTCCCAGCGCCTCGCGGAGCCCTACGAGGCCCTGCGCGACGCCTCCGATGCCTATCACGCCACGGCCGGCCGCCGGCCGGCCGTGTTCCTGGCCAACCTCGGTTCGGTGGCGGCGTTCAACGCCCGGGCGACCTTCGCGGCCAACGCCTTCGCGGCCGGCGGCATCGAAGCCCTGTCGAATGACGGCTTCCCCGATGCCGAATCCGCAGCGGCGGCGTTCCGGGAATCCGGAGCTCCGCTCGCCTGCATCTGCTCGACCGACGCGATCTATGCCGAGCGCGCCATCGAAACCGCGGAGGCCCTGGCGCGGGCTGGCGCGGGCGTGATCTACCTCGCGGGAAAGCCGGCCGACCTGGCCGAGCCGCTGAAGCAGGCGGGCGTGCAGACCTTCCTGCATGCCGGGTGCGACCTGCTTACCGTGCTGAATGGAGCTTTACGCGCGGCCATGAAGCCGCCCTCGCGGACGGCCTAGTCCGGGTACCATTCCCACCACGATGCGCAGGCGGCTCGGCCGGTACGGGTTCAAGACTGGCACACCCGAATGCCGCGGCCATCGGAGCGCCGAGCGCCGCCGCTGAGGCTGCGACATCCTGTCATGGAACGATCGAGCTCCGGCCTGAAATGCGGCCGCCCAAGTGCCGAGCCAGCCGCGTTCCCGACGCAATCATGAGGGAATGCTGAACGCGGTTCGGATCCCCGACGAGGCCGCCGCATGAAAACTTCGATCCTCGCGTCCCTCACCCTCCTCGCGCTCGTTTCGACGGCGCAGGCGCGCCCGCATCGACACCCGGCCGCACCGACGGTGAACCCGGCCGAGGCCGAGAAGACGCTGGCTCCGCTACGGCAGGCCGCGACGATCTGCTTCGCCGACACGGTCCTGTCGAACCCCAAGGCCACCGCCGAGGCGCGTGCCGGCCGCTGGTACGAGGCCGTGGGCATCACGGGCTTTCTGTGCCGCCCGGAGGTCGCCGCGATGATCCAGGCGCATGACCGGCTCTACGGAGCGAAGACCGGCGAACGCTACTTCAAGAGCGCCTACGTCAAGCATCTCGACCAGCAGCTCGCCGAGCGTCTCCAGCCGATGCTGCTCCACAAGGCCGTCGCCAGCGCCGAGCCGCCGGTCGATAAGACCGCCGAGGACAGTGCTGCGGGCAACTGAGCCGGCATCTCTCAGGTCAGAAGCGAGTTGGCGATGCCCTACGAGCTTCACTACTGGCCGATGATCCAGGGGCGCGGCGAGTTCGTCCGCCTCGCCCTGGAAGAAGCTGGCGCCGACTATGTCGACGTCGCCCGCCAGGACGACGATGCTGGTGGAATCGGTCCGATGCTGGATCGCCTGTCGGACCCTGCGAACCCGCGCCCGCCCTTCGCGCCGCCCTTCCTGCGCGACGGTGATCGCGTGATCGGGCAGACGGCCGCGATCCTGCTGCATCTCGGCCAGCGCCTCGGTCTGGCGGGCAACGGCGAGCGGGACCGGATCTGGACGCACCAGCTTCAGCTCACCATCGCGGACGCCGTGGACGAGGTGCACGACACCCACCATCCGCTCGGCGTCGATCTCTATTACACCGATCAGAAGACCGAGGCTCTGCGCCGGGCGGCCGGGTTCCGGACGACCCGGATGCCCAAGTTTTTCGGCTATTTCGAACGCGTTCTGGCCGCCAATGGCGGTGCGCACTTGGTCGGCGCGGATCTGACCTACGCCGACCTGTCGCTGTTCCAGCTCGTCGATGGGCTAACCTACGCCTTCCCGAAGGGGACGTCGGCGGCGCTACAGGCTGCGCCCTGTGTGGAACGGCTGCACGACACCGTGGCGCGGCGCCCGCGGATCGCCACCTATCTGGCGAGCGAGCGCCGAATCCCGTTCAGCGAGGACGGCATTTTCCGGCGGTATCCCGAACTCGACGGCTAACGCGACACGTCCACTCGCCCGCGCGGGCTACCGGATTCACAAATCTCGATCGGCCCTTGGGGCTCTCGGATAAGGCGCGGGCCCCCTCTCCTAGAGGGAGAGGAGGCCGGTCGCGCCCTCACGCCAGCGGTGGCATCCACCGGAGATGTGTGAATAGCGTAGGCTCTCCGGGGAGGGAGACGCGGCGTCGAAGACGCAGTTTTCGGCCGAACAGGCTCCGCTCAGAACGGCAGCTTCATCCCGGGCGGCAGGGGCAGCCCCTTTGTCAGCTCGGCCATGTGCTCCTGCATCGTCGCTTCCGCCTTGCCGCGGGCATCGTTGCAGGCCGCAACCACCAGATCCTCCAGGATCTCGCGCTCGTCCGGCACCATCAGGGACGGATCGATCGTGATCCCCTTCATCTGGCCCTTGGCCGTCATGGTGACCCGCACCGAGCCACCGCCAGAGGCGCCGGTGACTTCGATCTGATCCATCTCGGCCTGCAGGTTGGCCATCTTCTCCTGCATGGCCTGGGCCTGCTTCATGATGCCCATCAGGTCACGCATGCGGATCTCTCCCCGTTCTGTCGTCGTCTGATCTGGGTACGAGCCGGCCGGCCCGCCAGCTATGGCCGGCCGGAGCCTCAGCTTTCGTCGTCCCCGAGCTCATCCACCCGGGCGGCGTCGCCCTCGCCGAGGATCTCCTGCTCGGGGGTGGGCAAAGCCTCAGCGGCGGTGTCGCGCACGTCGACGATTTCGGCGCCGGGAAAGCGCGTCAGCACCTCGCGCACGAACGGATCGGCCGCGGCGTTCTCCCGGCGCGTCTCGACCACGGCCCGGGCCGCCGCATCGCGGGTCGGTTCGCCCGCCTCTTTCGAGAGCGCGACGATCCAGCGCCGCCCGATCCAGCGCTCGATCGCGGCCGCGAGGTCGGTGGCGAGGCTCGCCCGCCCCCCTTGAGCGAGGCGGAACTCGATCCGCCCCTCCTCGAAGCGCACCAGATGGACATCCCGCTCAAGCGCCGTTCGCAGCAGGATATCGCGATTGGCATCCGCCAGCGCGATCAGATCCTCGAACCGGCCGAGCCGCGGCGTCGGCGGCGCGACGGGGGCGGGTGGCGCGACGGGTGCGGCCATCGCCACCGGAGCAGCCTCAAGGATCGGTTCCGCCAACATCGTCCGGGGCGCGGCCGCCAGTGCCGCTGAGCCGCCCCCGCGCAGGTCCGGGATCGGCGGCAGCGCCGGGCGCGCCAGCGCCGGCGGCTCGTCAGCGGGCGCTGCGGCGGCTTCGGCCTTGAGCTGGCGCAGGGCCTCGTCCGGGGTCGGGAGGTCGGCCGCATAGGCGAGGCGCACGATCGCCATCTCGGCCGCCGCCAGGGGGCGCGGCGCGGCCTGCACTTCGGGGATCGCCTTGAGCAGGATCTGCCACGCCCGCGACAGGGCGCGGATCGAGAGCTTCTCGGCGAACTGGCCGCCCCGGACGCGTTCGGTCTCGCTGAGCGTCGGGTCCTGGGCGGTTTCGGGCACCACCTTCAGCCGGGTGACGAGATGCGTGAAGGCCGCGAGGTCCGAGAGCACCACCGAGGGGTCGGCGCCGGAATCGTACTGCGCCCGCAACTCCGCAAAGGCCGCCGGCACGGAGCCGCGCATCACCGCCTCGAACAGGTCGAGGATCCGCGCGCGGTCGGCGAGCCCCAGCATGTCGCGCACGCTCTGCGCGGTGACGGCCCCGGCGCCGTGCGCGATGGCCTGATCGAGGAGCGAGAGCGCATCGCGCACCGACCCTTCCGCGGCGCGCACGATCGCGCCCAACGCCTCGTCCTCCGCCTCGACCTTCTCGGCCGCGCAGACCTTGGCGAGATGCGCGTGCAGGACCGGCGCCTCGACTCGGCGCAGGTCGAACCGTTGGCAGCGGGACAGGATCGTCACCGGGACCTTGCGGATCTCCGTGGTTGCGAACACGAATTTCGCGTGGGGCGGCGGCTCCTCCAGCGTCTTCAGGAAGGCGTTGAACGCCTTCTCGGAGAGCATGTGGACCTCGTCGACGATGTAGACCTTGTAGCGCGCCGAGACTGGTCCGTAGCGGATGCCGTCGATGATCGCGCGTACGTCGTCGATGCCGGTATGCGAGGCCGCATCCATCTCCAGCACGTCCATGTGCCGGGATTCCATGATGGCCGCGCAGTGCAGGCCGAGTTGCGGCATCGCCACGGTCGGGCCGGTCTCGGGCTGGCCAGCGAGGGCGTAGTTGAGGCCGCGGGCGAGGATGCGGGCCGTGGTGGTCTTGCCGACCCCGCGCACGCCGGTCAGCATCCAGGCCTGCGGGATGCGGTTGGCCGCGAACCCGTTGGCGAGGGTGCGGACCATCGCCTCCTGGCCGATCAGGTCGCCGAAATGGGTGGGGCGGTATTTGCGCGCGAGGACCCGGTAGGGCGTCGCTGCAGCGGCGGGCGCTGCAAACCCGGGCAGGCCCGGCTCGTCGTCAGGCGTGCCGGTCGAAGCGTCCATGCCGGTCGGGATCGGGCTGCCGCGCGAGAATGAGGTGGGAGGCTGGACGAAGACCCGCTCGGTCTCGTTAGGGCTGCTTCCTTCCGGACCTGACCCGGTTGGCGAGTGAAACGTCCCTCGCCAACCCCCCGCCGGCTATATGGCCGGGCCGTGCCCCGAACGCAAGCGCTGCCTACTCGGCCTTGCGCTTCACGATGGCGAGCGTCTTCGGATCGAGCTTCAGGTCGAACTTCTTGCCGTTGGCATCGATGGCGTCGTCGACCTCGATCATACCGTCGTCGAGTTCGATCTCGTCCCACTTGGTGAAGCCCTCCTGCTTCAGCATGGCCTCGACCTTGGCCTGCTGATCGGGCGCCAGCTTTTCGTCGGCCCGGGCAGCGATGCCGAGGCCGGCCAGAAGCGCGAGGGCGAGAAAGGGCGTGGCGCGATGCATGGGCGTTCTCCATCCGATTGCGTGTCGACTTTGAACAGGAATGCGGCAGTCCTGTTCCGCTCGGCCGAGCATCCTCTTGAGCGCCCTGCGATTCTCCCGCACAGCTAAGCCAGTCCGTGCGTCGAGGATTCGTCACCTATGGTCACCCGCGTCGCCACCGTGGCCTTCGAGGGCATCGAGGCGCGGGCGGTGGACGTGCAGGTCCAGATCATCCCGGGCTCGGTGGTGTTCAACGTGGTCGGCCTGCCCGACAAGGCGGTGGGCGAATCCCGCGAGCGGGTGCGCGGCGCGCTGATCGCCTCCGGCCTCGCGCTGCCGGCCAAGCGCATCACCGTCAACCTCGCCCCAGCCGACCTGCCGAAGGAAGGCTCGCATTACGACCTGCCGATCGCGCTCGGCGTGATGGCGGCGATCGGCGCGATCCCGGCGGACGCGCTCGGCGGCTATTGCGTGCTCGGCGAACTCGCGCTGGACGGCAGCATCACGGCGGTGAACGGCGTGCTCCCGGCGGCCATCGCGGCGGCGGCGCGGGGTCTCGGGCTGATCTGCCCGGCCTCGACCGGGCCGGAAGCCGCCTGGGCGGGCGGCGATCTCGACGTGCTGGCCCCGCGCTCGCTGATCCAGCTCGCCAACCATTTCAAGGGCAGCCAGGTCATGGCCCGGCCGGAACCCTCGGTGGCGGGTCAGGCCGGTCCGCTGCCGGATCTCGCCGACATCAAGGGCCAGGAGGGCGCCAAACGCGCCCTGGAGATCGCCGCGGCGGGGGGACACAACCTGCTGATGAACGGGCCGCCGGGCTCGGGCAAGTCGATGTTGGCCGCCCGCCTGCCCTCGATCCTGCCGCCGCTCGGGCCGCGCGAGTTGCTCGACATCTCGATGATCCAGTCGGTCGCGGGCGCGTTGAAGGACGGCGCCCTCTCGAACCGCCGGCCCTTCCGGCAGCCGCACCATTCCGCCTTGATGGCGGCTCTGGTCGGCGGCGGGCTCGGAGCAAAGCCGGGGGAGGTGTCGCTGGCCCATGGCGGGGTGCTGTTCCTCGACGAATTGCCCGAGTTCAACCCCCAGGCGCTCGACAGCCTGCGCCAGCCCATGGAAACCGGCGAGGTCATGATCGCCCGGGCCAATCACCGGGTGACGTATCCGGCCCGCTTCCAGGTGGTCGCTGCGATGAACCCGTGCCGCTGCGGCCAGGGCCTGGAGCCGGGCTACGCCTGCCGGCGTGGCCCGAACGATCGCTGCATGGCGCAATATCAAGCGCGGATTTCCGGGCCCCTCCTCGACCGGATCGACCTGCGCATTGAGGTACCGGCGGTCACCGCGGCCGACCTGATCCTGCCTCCGCCTGCGGAAGGGTCCCGTGAAGCGGCCGCCCGCGTCGCCGCGGCCCGCGCCCTCCAGACGGCGCGCTTCGGCGAGCGCGGGCTGCCGGCGGCCACCACCAACGCCACCTGTCCCGCGAACCTGATCGAACAGGTCGCGAGCCCAGACGCCGATGGGACGGCACTGATTCGGCAGGCCGCCGAGAGCATGCGTCTCTCGGCCCGCGGCTTCCATCGCACGCTGCGCGTCGCCCGGACGCTGGCCGACCTCGACGGCGAAGCGCAGGTGCGTCGGCTGCATCTTGCCGAGGCCCTGTCCTATCGGGGCCGGGGCGACAGCGCGGCGGCAGCCGCTTGAGCGCCGAACCCGCCCGCGGCCTCACGGTCACGATCGGCCAGCACAGTGCCGCCGGCCAAAAAGCCGAGAACCAGGATTTCCACGGCGCCCTCGTGCCAGCGCAGCCCGCACTCGGCCTGAAGGGCATCGCGGTGGCGCTCGCCGACGGGATCAGCAGCAGCGCGGCCGGCGCGGCGGCGAGCGAGACCGCAGTCAAGAGCGTCCTCAGCGACTATTACGCCACGCCCGACACGTGGTCGGTGAAGCATGCCGCGCAGCGGGTGATCGCGGCGGCCGATTCCTGGCTCTACGCCCAGACCCGGCGGGGCCTCGATCCCAACGATGCCGACCGCGGCTACGTCACCACCTTCGACGCGCTGATCCTGAAGGGGCGGACCGCCCACCTCTTCCATGTCGGCGACGCCCGGATCTGGCGGGTCTCGGGCCGGTCCCTCGAACAGCTCACCGAGGATCACCGCGTGGTGGTCTCGGCTGCAGAATCCTATCTCGGCCGGGCCCTCGGCGTGACCGGCCGGGCGGAGATCGATTACCAGACGCTCGCCGTCGAGGCCGGCGACATCTTCGTGCTCACGACGGATGGCGTCCACGAGCATGTCCGGCCGCGGGAGGTCGTGGCCGCGATCTTGGCGGCGGACGATCTCGATGCGGCGGCCCGCACCATCGTCGAGGCGGCACTGGCGGCCGGCAGCCCGGACAACCTCACGATCCAGATCGTCTGGGTCGAGGCCGTGCCGGAGGGCGAGGCTGCCGACCTCCTCGGCGACGTTGAGGGGCTCGATCCGGCGCCGCTGCTCGATCCGCCGGCCGAATTCGACGGCTACCGCCTCCTGCGGATTCTCCATTCCGGCCCGCGCAGCCGCGTCTATCTCGCGGAGGACGGCGAGACCGGGGGGCGGGTCGCCCTGAAGGTGCTGTCCCTCGATTTGCGTGACGATCCGGCCCAGCGCAAACGCTTCGCCCTGGAGGAGTGGATCGCCCGGCGGATCGACAACCCACACGTGCTCAAGGCCCAGCCGCCGGCGCGGCGGCGCAGCCACCTCTACACGGTGATGCGCTACGTCGAGGGCCAGACGCTGACCCAGTGGATGCGCGACCACGCCGCCCCCGAGTTGGAGACCGTGCGCGGCCTCGTGGAGCAACTCGCGAAGGGCGTGCAGGCTTTCCACCGGAAGGAGATGGTCCACCAGGACCTCCGGCCCGACAACGTCCTGATCGACTCAAGCGGGATCGTGCAGGTGATCGATTTCGGCGCCACCCAGGTCGCCGGCGTCGTCGAGGGCGATCCGCGGATCGACCCCACCGAAATCCTCGGGACGGTGCAGTACACGGCGCCGGAATGCTTTCTCGGCGCGCCGTCCATCGCGGCCTCCGACGTGTTCTCGGTGGGCGTCATTGCCTATCAGATGCTGACCGGGCGGCTGCCTTACGGCGATGCCGTGCCGCGGGCCCGCAGCCCGGCGGCCCAGCGCAGGCTGCGCTATGCCTCGGCGCTCACCGTGCGGCCGCTGCTCCCGGCTTGGGTCGACGGCGCGCTGCGGAAGGCTGTGCATCCGGATCCGTTCAAGCGCTATCAGACCGTATCGGAATTGATCCACGACCTGCGCTATCCGAACCCGGCCTTCACCGACGCCCGCCGGCCCGCCCTGCTGGAGCGGGATCCGCTGATGTTCTGGCGGTTGCTGTCGTTGGTTCTGGGGATCGTCGCGTTGACGCTGGCGGGGATCCTGATCGCGCATCTGCCGAGATGAGTGCAGGGATTTAGACCTCTCAGCCTAAGCTTAACGCTCCGAAATCGAATCGCGTTTCCCCTCCTCCTTGCGGGCTACGATGTTCACACTTCGCAGTCCCGAACCGCCACGCGCCCTCCCCCCTCTGCGGGGGAGGGAGGACCCGCCTCGGCTCATCGTTCTTGACAATGTTCCTATTTTGTGCTCATTAGCCGCCACCTGTCCGCGGCGGCCTGGGAGCGATCCCGGGGCGTCCTTCGGGGGCCCGCCCGGTGGCTGACCGTGCGGGTCCGGGGACGGGGCGGTGCCCGCGTCGGTGGCTCTCAGCCGCCATCGCCCCGGGCGGCGGACCGGTACGGGGCGTGCCTCGGATGCGGGCGTGAGACCGGGCGGCAGTTTGCCCGGCGGGGGGAGGAAATGCCCCCCGCGCCGACCCGCGTCTGGGCTGACCCTGAGCGACCTGCGGACCCGCCCACGACGAGGCGGGGGACGGCTGGAAGGCCACGGCGCCGATGCGGGTTCCGGGGGTGCGTGCACCCCGCCCGAGACCGCTAACGGGGAGTCGCAGGATCGGGACGTCGGAGACACCGCGACGAGAAAGACGGCACCGGCCGGGGGCGATGCCCGGTCGATGCCGCGGGCGCCGCGGGGATCGGATCCCGCGCGTTACTTGGCCGACACCTGGGTCCCCGCGGCGTCCCGCGTCCCGCGTGTTGTCACTCTTGGGCCATGCCCCCGGCGCCGAAAGGCGGGCGGGGACGATGACGCATGTTTGGCGCCACGCAATTTGGCATCAGAGCCTTGCGGCTTCGAGCGACCCAGAATTGAGATCAGGGCTGGCTCGTCGCTCAGCTCGGCATGGGGAGGAGAACGCGTTGCGGCCGAAAACACGGGACCAGAGACGCCGTAGGAAGGGCGGCCGCTCGGGCCGCCCCCATTGCCAATCAGGCCGCGATCGCCTGCGCAGTCGGTCCGGCGGCGCGCACGTCGGAATCGACATGGGCCTCGAACCGCTTGAAGTTGTCGTCGAACATATTCACCAGCCGGGCCGCCGTCTCGACGAAGGCGCCCTTGTTGCCCCAGGTCTTCACCGGGGTAAGGATGTGCGACTCGACGCCCGGCACCGCGACCGGCACCGCGAAGCCGAAATACGGATCGCGCCGGAACTCCGCCTGCGACAGCGAACCGTCGAGCGCTGCGCTCAGCAGGCGGCGCGTCACGCGGATCGGCATCCGCCGCCCGGTGCCGACGCCGCCGCCGGTCCAGCCGGTGTTGACCAGCCAGCAATCGACGCCGTGCTCGGCGATCAGGTCGCGCAGCAGGTTGCCGTAGGTGCTCGGATGCCGCGGCATGAACGGGGCGCCGAAGCAGGTCGAGAAGGTCGCCTCAGGCCCGGTCAGGCCGCGCTCGGTGCCCGCTACCTTGGCGGTGTAGCCCGAGAGGAAGTGGTACATCGCCTCGGCGCCGGTGAGCTTGGCGATCGGCGGCATCACGCCGAAGGCGTCGCAGGTGAGCATCACGATGTTCCTGGGATGCCCGGCCCGGCCGGTCGCGCTGGCATTGGCGATGAAGTCCAGCGGATAGGCGCAGCGGGTGTTCTCGGTGAGCGATGCGTCGTCGAAGTCGGGCGCCCGGGTGACGGGATCGATCACCACGTTCTCCATCACCGTGCCGAAGCGCTCGGTGGTGGCGTAGATCTCGGGCTCGGCGTTGCGCGAGAGCCGGATCGTCTTGGCGTAGCAGCCGCCCTCGAAGTTGAAGATGCCCTCGGGCGACCAGCCATGCTCGTCGTCGCCGAGAAGCTGGCGCGAGGAATCGTTCGACAGCGTGGTCTTGCCGGTGCCGGACAATCCGAAGAAGATCGCCGAGCCGCCCTCGGCGTCGAGCGCCGCGTTGGCCGAGCAATGCATCGGCATCACGCCCTGTTTGGGCAGCATGTAGTTGAGATAGGTGAAGACCGATTTCTTCATCTCGCCCGCATAGGCGGAGCCGCCGATCAGCACGAGCTTCTTGGCGAAATCGATGGCGATTACCGTCTTCGACCGGCAGCCGTGCCGGGCGGGATCGGCCTGAAAGCTCGGCAGGTCGATGATCGTCAGGTCCGGCACGTAGGCGGCGATCTCCGCGCGGTCCGGCCGGATCAGCAGATTACGGATGAACAGCGAGTGCCACGCGAATTCGGTGAACACCCGGGCCTTCACCCGGTGGGCCGGATCGGCACCGCCGTAGAGGTCCTGGGCGAACAGCTCCTTGCCGGCGGCGTGCGTCAGGAAATCCTGTCGCAGGGTCTCGAACTGCTCCGGCGTGATCGCGCCGTTGTTGTCCCACCAGACCTCGTTCTCGGTGCTCGCGTCGCGCACCACGAACTTGTCCTTGGGCGAGCGGCCAGTATGGCTGCCCGTGGTCGCCACCAGGGCACCGCCGCGGGCGAGTTGGCCCTCCTTGCGGTCCAGCGCTTCCTCGTAGAGGCGCGGCGTCTCGAAATTCCAGTGGACGGCCTTGAGGTCGCGGAAGCCGGCCGCCTCGGCGCCGTGGGCAGCGTTGTGATCACCGATGTTGGTCAAGAGCGTATCTCCCGGGCCCCTGTTCGACCGTCGACGCGACTGTGCCGGACGCGATCGGCGTCCGGGATTGCCCGGGGGACGTCCGTGCGGTCGTACAGGTCCGCCGCACGCAGGTTCACCGCTCCCCGGCCGCTTCCCCTTCCACTGAGTAGACGGCGAAGCTTCGCTGTCATTATGGGCTTCGCGGGAAGCCCGCAATGTGGACAAACAGGTTAGACCACAGTTGCGCCCGCAGGAACCCGTGTCTGTAAGCAGTCACCCGCATCGACCGATCACACGACACGGGCGGACCGGCATCGGAATACCCATATCTCCATGATGCACTGGGTCGCGCTTGCATGCCGACCGGCGACGGGTATGCCCGTCGCGGACAGCGCCCCCGTCCACGCCCCAGACTCTCTCCAGAGGCACGATGCCCCAAGCCGTCGCCGGCCCCGAGATCGAACGCCTGATCCAGCTTCTCGCCCGCATGCCCGGGCTGGGCCCGCGCTCGGCCCGGCGGGCCGCCCTGCAGCTCATCAAGCGGCGCGACACGCTGCTGGGCCCTCTCGCGGACGCGATGCGGGTCGCGGTCGAGCGCATCGTCGTCTGCACGAGCTGCGGTAACGTCGACACCTCCGAGCCCTGCACGATCTGCCGTGATACCGAGCGCGATCCCACGACCCTGGTGGTGGTGGAGGATGTTTCCGACCTCTGGGCGCTGGAGCGCTCCGGGGCCGTGAAGGCGCGCTACCACGTCCTCGGCGGCGTGCTCTCGGCGCTCGACGGCGTGCGGCCGGAGCACCTGAACCTCGCCTCCCTGGTGGAGCGCGTGGCCGAACCCGTGGTCACGGAGGTGATCCTGGCGCTCAACGCCACCGTCGATGGGCAGACCACGGCCCATTACGTCACGGAATCGATCCGCCACTGCGACGTGAAGGTGACGCGCCTCGCCCATGGCGTGCCGGTCGGCGGGGAGCTCGATTACCTCGACGAGGGCACGCTAACGGCGGCGATCCGGAGCCGGACCGTATTCTGAGGCCGCACGCTATTTGACCGGTCTCGACCCGCATCCTATTCGACAAAAAAGCCCGGATCCGACCCGGCGCTGTCCCTGCCGGTTGCCGCCATGACCATCCGCCCGCTCGTCATCCTCCCCGATCCCGTCCTGCGCCGCATTTCCGATCCGGTCGGCCCGATCACCGGCGAGATCCGGACCCTCGTGGCCGACATGTTCGAGACCATGTACGACGCCCCCGGCGTCGGCCTCGCGGCGATCCAGGTCGGCGTGGCGAAGCGCGTCGTGACCATCGACACCTCGAAGGAGGAGGGCGTGCGCAAGCCGCAGGTCTTCATCGATCCCGAGATCGTCTGGTCGTCGGAGGAGAAGCGGGTCTACGACGAGGGTTGCCTGTCGATCCCCGAATATTACGGCGAGGTCGAGCGGCCGGACCGGGTCCGCGTGAAGTTCCGCGACCTCGACGGCAAAGAGCAGGAGATCGCGGCCGACGGGCTGCTCGCCACCTGCATCCAGCACGAGATCGACCATCTGAACGGCGTGCTGTTCATCGACCACCTGTCGAAGCTGAAGCGGGACCGCGTGCTCAAGAAATTCACCAAGGCGGCCAAGCGCGACGCGGCCTGAGCCGGCCATGCGCATCGTATTCATGGGCACCCCGGACTTCGCGGTGCCGACTTTGGCCAAGCTCGCGCAGGACGGCCACGCCATCGCCGCCGTCTATACCCGCGCCCCCGCCAAGGCAGGCCGCGGCATGAGCCTGCGCCCCTCGCCGGTCCACACGCTGGCCGAACAGCTTGGCGTGCCGGTTCTGACTCCCACCACCCTGCGCATGCCGGAGGCCGCGGAGACATTCGCCGCGCATCGGGCCGATGTCGCCGTGGTGGTGGCCTACGGAATGCTGCTGCCGCAGGTGATCCTCGACGCGCCGCGGCACGGCTGCCTGAACCTGCACGGCTCGCTCCTGCCGCGCTGGCGCGGGGCAGCGCCGATCCAGCGCGCAGTGATGGCCGGGGATGCCGAGAGCGGTGTCGGCGTGATGCGCATGGAAGCCGGGCTCGATACCGGGCCGGTCGCGCTGGAGGCGCGGGTGCCGATCACACCCGGCATGACTGCCGGTGCGCTGCACGACGCGCTGATGCCGATCGGTGCCGACCTGATGGCCCGCGCCCTCGGCCTCTTGGATCAGGGCACGCTCAGCTTCACGCCACAACCCGACGAGGGCATCGTCTACGCCCACAAGATCACCAACGATGAGGCACGGATCGACTGGTCGCGGACAGCCGCGGAGGTTGCCAATCACATCAACGGCCTGTCGCCCTTCCCCGGCGCCTTCTTCGAGGTCGATCTAGGTAAGGGCCCGGAGCGGGTGAAGGTTTTGCGCGCATTGGTCAGTGACGGCTCGGGCGCAGTGGGGACGCTGCTGGACGCCGAGGGAGCCGTCGCCTGCGGGACGGGCGCAGTGCGTCTGACGGAGTTGCGCCGGGCCGGCAAGGGTGGAAGCGCGAGCGGAGCCGAATTCGTCCGCGGCGCCCGGCTGACGTCCGGCGCCCGCCTCAGCTGATGCCCCGCTACAAGCTCGTCATCGAGTACGATGGCGGCCCGTTCTGCGGGTGGCAGCGGCAGGCCGATGAACCCACGGTGCAGGCGGCCATCGAGGCCGCCGTACTCCGCTTCTCGGGCGAAAATGTCCGGCTGACCTGCGCCGGGCGGACCGATGCCGGCGTTCACGCGATCCATCAGGTTGCCCATCTCGACCTCGCCAAGGCGTGGCGGACCGACACCGTGCGCGACGCCGTCAACGCGCATCTCCGGCCGCAGCCGGTCGCCGTGCTCTCGGCCGAGATCGTGCCGGACAGCTTCGACGCTCGGCACTCAGCGATCCGGCGCCACTACCGCTACCGGATCCTCAACCGGCGCAGCCCGGCAGCACTGACGCGAGATCGGGTCTGGCAGGTGCCATGGCCTCTGGACGCAGATCTGATGCACGCGGCGGCCCAGCGCCTCGTCGGCCACCACGACTTCTCGGCCTTCCGGGCGGCCGAATGCCAGGCCAAGAGCCCGATGCGCACGCTGGAGCAACTCGACGTTGCCCGTGTGCCGATGGCGTTGCATGACGAGATCGTGGTGGCGACCTCGGCACGCTCGTTCCTGCACCATCAGGTGCGCGCGATAGTCGGCACGTTGATGCTCGCCGGCTGTGGACGGCTCTCGGCCGACGCGGTCGCCGACATCCTGGCGACCGGCGACAAGCGCCGGTGCGGGCCCCTGGCGCCGGCCGCGGGGCTGACGTTCGTGGGGGTGGACTACTCAGTCTGAAGCCTATTTGATAACTTCAAGTTGATAAATAGGCGGACCGACCGACCCTAGCGCGGTTTATTGGGAGCCGCACAGTGATCGGAGCTTCGACGAGCTGGGATAATTTGATTTGGCTGTTGGTTACGCTAGGCCTGATCCTACCGCCCGTTTTATTTATTTTTGTTAGAAATACAGTGAAAATCCATAGACATGGCATAGTCATGGAACTAGCTAAAGTATGCACTATTCAATGGTCGATTGGCAATCGAAATTAAGAAGATTTTTCCCCATCGTTCGAATTCGTGAAATATAAAAATTTTCTTTGATGATCTGGGCAGGAAGGTGGGTCAAGTCAGGAAGATTTCGCATCGTGAGTATGGACTGCCGGGCCTCTTGCTCTGATGGTTATCTTCATCCTCTTCGGATTCATTGTTTCCCGCTACGTCAATCTCAATCTACTTGCCTTTCTAGACGGTTCGGATTGCACTCCAAAAGATATTGGGCGATGCGCAGATCCTCTGCTATCGGCCTGGGTCTGTGGCCTCCTCGCCGCGCTCGCAGGCGACTATGTCTTTATGATCCGCAATTTCTTTCGTGCAATCAACAATTTCGGTTTTGGACCGGCCTCTAACATATCAGCGACGAATAACCTGATCGCTGGTGCATTGTTGATCATTATCTTCGTGTTTGCGTTCGACTTCATGACACATGCAACTCGGTCCAGCGCCGTCTTCGCGAAGGTGCTCATCACGCTCGGCTACGCGGTCGGGCATTCTCCGGAGAGCGCCAATCGGATGGTGATGGACCGCAGCAAGCTGGCTCATTTCAAGCGCGACAACCCAGAAATCTGTCGAAAGATCACGGCGACCCCCGTCGACATCATCGACGGTATTGATAGCGATATCCGCGACCGTCTCGCCGACCACCATATCCGCTCAACCCAAAACTTAGCCACTGCAAATCCACTGATGTTGTTTGTGGAGACACCTTACGGCGTCTATCAAATCATGGAGTGGGTCGCGCAGGCGCAGCTCTGCTGCTCGGTTGGGCCAGATAAATTGATCCGACTCTGGCAGCCCGGTATTCGAACCCTGTTCGATCTTGAGCGTGCTGCCCTGAACGAAATTTGGAGAAGCACGGATCTTCTGATGGCTATCGGTGCAATACTTTTGCCCGACAGGCGCTTAAACTCTGATGGCTCAGAACACGGTGGCATCACGGAAGCGCTCGTGATTGCCACGATCCAAGTCAAGCTGGACGATCCGCATGTGCATCGCCTCCGGCAGATCTATATGAAGGTGGGAGAGCGCCTGGGAGACACGAACCGGCGGTTTTCAGGGACACCGAAGGCGGCCTCGAACGGAACCGCGTAGACTTACCGTGATCGATCCGGCAGTTCGGCTCCTCGAAAATAAGCATCCAGCACCCGCTCGTAGATCGCCGTGAGGCGTTCCAGATCGGCGACGGACACGCACTCGTCGGTCTGGTGCATAGTCTCTCCCACGAGGCCGAACTCGATCACCGGGCAGGCATCCTTGATGAAGCGGGCATCCGAGGTGCCGCCCGTGGTCGACAAGATCGGCGTCAGGCCGGTCTCCGCCTGGATCGCCGCGGAGACCAGATTCACGAACGTGTCCGGCTGCGTCAGGAAGGCGGGCGCGTTCGACGGCTGGAGATCGAGGGTGAAGCGCACCGCGTTCCCGGCCGCCTGCTCCAGCCGCTGGCGGATCTCGGCGCCCAGGCTCTCGGCCGTCCAGTCGTCATTAAAGCGGACGTTGAACGTCGCCCGGGCGGTCGCCGGGATCACGTTGGTGGCAGGGTTGCCGACATCAATCGTCGTGAATTCGAGGTTCGAGGCGTCGAAATGCGCCGTGCCCCGGTCGAGCGGCTCCGCAATCAGCGCCGAGGCGAGGCGAAGGAGTCCCGGGATCGGGTTCTCGGCCTTGTGTGGATAGGCGACATGGCCCTGTCGGCCGAGCACCGTGAGCTTGCCGGTGAGCGAGCCCCGGCGGCCGATCTTGATCATCTCGCCTAGCCGGCCCGGATTGGTCGGTTCGCCGAGCACGCAATGATCGAAGCGCTCCCCCCGGGCACGCGCCCAGTCGAGCAGCTTGACGGTGCCGTTGACCGCCGGCCCCTCCTCGTCGCCGGTGATCAGAAAGGCGATGGACCCCGAGAGGTCGGCGCTTCGGCGTCCCAGGAAGGCCAGGGTCGCGGCAAGCATGCATGCAATGCCGCCCTTCATATCGGCGGCACCGCGGCCGTACAGCATCCCGTCGGCCACCGCGCCGTCGAAGGGGGCGTGCCGCCAGGCCCCCTCCCCCTCCGGCACGACATCGGTGTGGCCCGCGAAGACCAGGCAGGGGCCACGTGTCCCGATGCGCGCGAACAGGTTCGGCGTTTCGGGATAGCCGGGTTCAGCAAAGACAGGCCGCTCGATGATGAACCCAGCCGGCCGGAGCGCATCCGCGACCACATCGAGGGCGCCGCGATCCTCCGGGGTGACGGAGGGGCAGCGGATCAGGGCCTGCGCGAGGCGCAAAGCGGGGTGCGGGGCATCGTGCTCAGCCGGCATGGAGCATCCTCGGCGGAAAAAAAGCGCCCTCGCGGCCCGCTTACCCCGAAGCGGGCCGCGAGGGGGAGTCCCGCTACTTGGTGACCACCACCTGCACGTCGCCGTGGCGGCGCTGGACCGAGACTGTGACATCGTCGTCGTAACGCTGGAACCGGATATCGAGGTGCGAGCCGCCGAGCCGGACGTTGTAGAGCGTCACGCCGTCGAGGAAGCCCGGCAGGATCGGGTTCTTCAACCGGATGCTGTTGCCGGCGTGGTCGAGTTCGAGCCCGAGGCACGCGGCGAGGAACGCGAAAGGCGCCGCCGCCGCCCAAGCCTGCGGGCTGCAGGCCACGGGGTACGAGACCGGCCCGCGCTGCTTGCGCCGCATAAAGCCGCAGAACAGCTCCGGCAGCCGCTTCTGGTCCTGGTAGAGCGAGGTGTCGAACATCCCCTGGAAGATGCGCGCCGCCTCGTGCTTGCGGTCGTAGCGAGCCAGACCCATGGCGATGAGCGCGTTGTCGTGCGGCCAGATCGAGCCGTTGTGGTACGACATCGGGTTGTAGCGCGCCTCGCCCTTGGCGATGGTGCGCACGCCCCAGCCGTTGAACCCGTCCTTGCCCAGCAGGGTCTCGGCGACCCGCTCGGCACGCTCCGGCTTGGCGATCCCCGTGAACAGGGCGTGGCCGGCATTGGACGAGCGCACGGCACATTGCTTTTTCTCACCGTCGAGGGCGAGCGCGTAGGTGCCAATCTCCTCATTCCAGAATGCAGCGTCGAATTTTTCGCGCAGGATCGTGGCCTGCTGGGTCAGGCGCTCGGCCAGCGGATCGTGCCCGAGCAGCGCCGCGAGCTTCGCCATGCCGTGCTTGGCGGCGTAGACGTAGCCCTGCACCTCACAGAGCGCGATCGGCCCCTTGGCGAGCTGACCGTCCGTATGGAAGATCGAATCATGGCTGTCCTTCCAGCCCTGATTCTCCAGACCCTTGTCGGTGTCGCGGGCGTATTCGACGAAGCCGTCGCCGTCCCGGTCGCCGTATTGGTCCATCCAATTGAGGGCGAGTTCCAGCGCCGGCCAGATCGCCCGGACGGTCTCAAGATCGCCCGTGACGGCGTAGTATTCCCAGGCCAGCATCACGAAGAGCGGCGTGCCGTCGATCGTGCCGTAATAGTGCCGGAACGGCACCTCGCCGAGCATCGCCATCTCGCCGCGGCGGGTCTCGTGCAGGACCTTGCCCGGCTGTGCATCGGCCGCCGGATCAACCGCCTTGGCCTGGGTCGAGGCGAGGTAGCGCAGAACGCCCCGGGCGAATTTCGGGTCGATCCACAGCGCCATCATCGCCGTGATGATGCCGTCGCGGCCGAACACCGTGGAGTACCAGGGGATGCCCGCGAAGGGGTAGATCCCCTCCGGCGTGCGGCTCGCCAGCATGTAGAGGTCGGCCGTCGCCCGACACAGCCCTTCGTTGAACTGGTCGTTCGACGAGATGATCGTGGTGATGCCCGCCGTCAGCGTCCGCAGGTCGCGGCGCGAATCCCGGTAGGCGCGGGCGAAGATCATCCCCTCGCCGAGATCCTTCGGCTCCCGCCGGGCGCCGCCGGCATTGGCCGCGAGCGTCAGCTTGGCGGCCGCGTCCTCGCCGACCATCGTGTCGGTCGGCGGCTTCGTGAAGGCCCGGTGCGCCTCGAAGGTCACGCGGATGAACAGCGAGACCTTGCCCTCCGGGGGCAGCGACACGTCGAAGGCGACGCGGCCGGGCTCGATCAGGTCCGGTTTCGGGCCGAAATGCAGGGCGGTGGTCCGCACGATCTCGTCCAGGCCGACATAGCGGAACTGGACCTCCCGGTCGCTCGCCACCAGCACGCCGCGCTTGCCGCGCTCCTTGCGGTCGGTTCCGCGCACCTCGAACAGGTCCCGGAAATCCGCGTCGAACGTCACGGCGATCCGCAGGCGGCGGTGCTTCGAATCGAAGGAGCGCAGGCCGATCCGGTCGTAGCAGGCGCCGCGGAACAAGAACTTGGTGCGCTCGATCGCGATCGTCTCGCGGGGGATCGAGGTCTCGTCGTGGGCGTCGAGGCGGATGTCGGGCGTCGTCATGTCGACGCTGAGCGCGCCGTTATCGTCCTGCATCACCGAGGAGAGCATCAGCGGGCGCTGGCCCTCGACCGTCACCTCCAGGCGCGACAGGTAGCGCGTGTCCTGGAAATACAGGCCCTCGGGTCCCGGCTGAACACCGATATCGCCGTACGAATCCAGAACCCCGAACGCTTCACCGAACTTCAGCGAGCGGAGCGGCCGCTCCACCAGGGAGGTCTGCGCCTCGATGTGGTAGGGCGGCAGCACGTCGTCCGCGTCCTGGAAACCGTGCGCCAAACCTGTGCCGGCGGGCACATTCCGGGTCGTCGCCCCGTGACTCAAAGCCTCTTGGGCCGCTGCCGTGTTGTCCGCCATGCAGGGCATCTCCGGGTGCTGTGAGGGTACGAATCGAGAGGGCCGCCGCATCAATGCTGATGCCGCGGCCCTTATTCACCTGATGGATGAGTCGCCTTTGAGACGTTCGGCCAATCCAGGCCCGTCTTGCAAGCCCAGTGCCGAAGATTACGCCGGCATGGCAGCGACGGGAATCGCCGGTCGGGCAGAACCGTTCAGCTCACCGTATTGCGGCTTGAAGCTTGAGCTCGGCAGCTTGATCACATCGGCACCGCGGCTGAGCAGTTCCTCGTAGGCGGCCACGTACTTCTTGACCATGCACTCGGCGGTGAAGTGGCCCTCGAAGTGGCGGCGCACACCGGCGCGGCTCATGGTCTTTACCTTGGCGACGGCGGCGACGGCATCGTCCATGGTCTCGCAGAGCACGCCGCTCACGCCGTCCTTGATCACCTCCGGCACGGAGCCGTTCCGGAAGGCGATCACCGGCGTGCCGGCCGACATCGCCTCGATCATCACCAGGCCGAACGGCTCCGGCCAATCGATCGGGAAAGCGAGCGCCAAGGCTTTGCCGAGGAAGTCCTTCTTCTGCTCCTCGTTGATCTCACCGATGAACTCCACCAGCGGGTGGTGGATCATCGGCTCGATCTTCTCGTTCCAGTAATCCTGATCGGCCTTGTCGACCTTCGCGGCGATCTTGAGCGGCGTACCGGAGCGGATCGCCATCTCAATGGCGCGGTCGGGCCGCTTCTCGGGCGAGATCCGGCCGAGGAACGCGAGATAGCCGCCCTTGGTCTCGGGGGTATACGGGCAGTTCTGGGCCGGCAGGCCGTGATGGATCGTCGCCAGCCAGTTGGAGGTCGGCGGCATCGGCAGGCGCTGATTATCGGAGATCGAGACCAGCGGCATGCCCGTGAAGGTGCGGTAGACCGGCATGAAATCCGGCACGTCCAAACGACCGTGCATCGTTGTGAGGCACTTGTGATTCAAGTCCTCGAACATCGGGTACTGCAGCAGGTCGATGTGGAAGTGCAGGATATCGAATTCGTGGGCGCGGCGGTGCACCTGATGCAGCATCGCCAGGTGGCTGGCGGTGTGATCGCGGTAGCCCAGCAGGCGCAGGCCCTCTGGGGTGCAGGACGCGAGTTTGGCAGACGTGTCGGAGTCACCGCTGGCGAACAGCGTGACTTCGTGGCCCTGGCGGACCAGTTCCTCCGTAATCCAGCTGACGACGCGCTCGGTGCCGCCGTAGAACTTCGGAGGAACGGCCTCCGATAACGGAGCGATCTGGGCAATGCGCACGGAGTGTCTCCTGGGTGGCCGAATTTGACGGGGGGTCTAACCCTGCCGGCCTGAGCGGGACATGAATGAAACTGACGGCTAAGGTTATGGTTCCTGGCGCTCCCGGTGTCGCGCACCGTTTTGTGCAGTGCGCTCGCTGTCCCCGAATTCCTCCGAATCACCACCGCTTTCAGGCTGCTCCGAAACAGCCTCGGGGCCGGACCGTTCCGTCATCACGGATCCCGGGCCGGCAATCTCACACGAAATGCCCTGCAGCCCGAACGTTGCCGCCGCGTCGGCTTTCTGTCATAAGCCGCACCGCGTCGAACCGCCCGGCCGATAGGGCTGCCGTGGCGGCTCGTGCTGCTCCACCAGAAGCATCAACGCGCGATCCTCATCCGACCTTCACGGGTCGGCTCCGGGGAATGTTCGCGCAACGGAGAGCCAAATGCCCAAGCTGAAGACCAAATCCGGCGCGAAGAAGCGCTTCAAGATCACCGGCACCGGCAAGGTGATGTACGCCCAGGCCGGCAAGCGCCACGGGATGATCAAGCGGACGACCAAGCAGATCCGCAACCTGCGCGGCACCACGACGATGTTCGAGGGTGATGCCGCCAACGTGAAGAAGTACTTCCTGCCGAACGCGCGGTAAGTCCTTAACACCCGTTGCCACTGTCTTTCGTCGAATCCAGGAGATAACCGATGGCCCGCGTCAAACGCGGCGTGACCAGTCACGCGAAGCACAAGAAAGTTCTGAAGGCTGCCAAGGGCTATTACGGCCGGCGCAAGAATACGATCCGCATCGCCAAGCAGGCGGTCGAGAAGGGCATGCAGTATGCCTACCGCGACCGTAAGAACAAGAAGCGCACGTTCCGCGCTCTCTGGATCCAGCGCCTCAACGCGGCGGTCCGCGAGCATGGCCTGACCTATTCGCGCTTCATCGACGGCCTGGCGAAGTCGGGCATCATCGTCGACCGCAAGGCGCTGTCGGAACTGGCGATCCACGAGCCGGCGAGCTTTGCCGCCGTCGTCGAGAAGGCCAAGGCCGCGCTGCCCCAGACCACCGCCAAGGCCGCCTGATCCAGGCCCACGGCGAGACGCACGGAAGGCGCGGTTCCCTCGGGGGCCGCGCCTTCGTCGTTTTCGAGGTCCCGCCCGGCGCTTGCGCCCGAGCACACAACGCGCGACAGCACCCGCGACGGCGGCTCCCCAACCCAGTTCGATGACTGCGATGACCGATCTCGATACCCTCGAACGCGACCTCCTGGCCCAGGTGTCGACGGCCTCCGACGAGGCGGCCCTCGACGCGGTGCGCGTGGCCGCGCTCGGCAAGAAGGGCAGCGTCTCGGACCAGCTGAAGACCCTGGGCAGCATGACCCCGGAGGAGCGCAAGGAGCGCGGGCCCCTGATCAACGGCCTGCGCGACCGGGTGCAGGGCGCTGTCACCGCGCGCAAAACCGAACTCGCCGAGGCCGCCCTGGAGGCCCGCCTCGCCTCCGAGCGGATCGACGTGACCCTGCCGGTCCGCGAGGCGCCGGAGGTGCGTGGCCGGATCCATCCGATCTCGCAAGTCATCGACGAGATCACCGCGATCTTCGCCGATATGGGCTTCGCGGTGGCCGAGGGGCCGGACATCGAGACGGACGAGCTGAACTTCACCGCCCTTAACTTCCCGCCCGGCCACCCGGCCCGGGAGATGCACGACACGTTCTTCCTGGCGCCCGACCGCGACGGGAAGCGCAAGGTGTTGCGCACCCACACCTCGCCGGTCCAGATCCGCACGATGCGGGCGCAGACGCCGCCGATCCGCGTGATCATTCCGGGCCGGACCTACCGGCACGATTCGGACCAGACCCACACGCCGATGTTCCATCAGGTCGAGGGGCTGGTGATCGACTCAAGCGCCAACATCGCCAACCTGAAGTGGGTGCTGGAGGAGTTCTGCGCGGCGTTCTTCGAGGTCGAGGGCGTGAAGATGCGTTTCCGGCCGTCCTTCTTCCCGTTCACCGAGCCGTCCGCGGAAGTGGACATCCAGTGCTCGCGCAAGGGCGGCGAGATCCGCTTCGGCGAGGGCGACGACTGGCTGGAAATCCTTGGCTGCGGGATGGTCCACTCGAACGTGCTGCGCAATTGCGGGCTCGATCCGGACGTCGTCCAGGGCTTCGCCTTCGGGGTCGGCATCGACCGCATCGCCATGCTCAAATACGGCATGCCGGACCTGCGCCCGTTCTTCGAGGCGGATGTCCGCTGGCTGGACCACTATGGGTTCCGGCCGCTGGATGTGCCGAGCTTGGTGGGTGGGCTGACGGGATAGCGTCGGAGGGCACTGTGCTGACTCACGCTCAAATTGCCGGCGTCGCCAACGAGGTGCTGCAGGCGACGCTCGGTGCCCATGGCTTCGAGCGCGCCGAAGTCGCCGACGATATCGATCCGGAGGGTGTCGCAGCCGTTCGCGTGTTGGCGCACTTCCGGCCCGGATCGCAGCCGGCCGATGGTCGTGCGGTCGTTGCTGCGCTCTCCGGGCTACACGCCCGGCTGCGAGCACTCGGCGAGGACCGCTTTCCCTTTCTACGCTACGCTTATCCCGACGACGAAATCCCCGGTGCAGCCCCCGAGGATTTCGATCCGTGACGCGGCGGACGCGAAATCCTCTCAGTGGCGGCCTGCTCGAGATTGCGGTTCATCTGACAAGCGTTCGAGGGCGGCGCATCGTCGAGCAGGCGGCCTTCCGGCGCGCCCTCAGCAGCGCGTACTATGCCGTCTTCCATTGTCTCTGTCAGATCTGCTGTGATGGCCTCCGTCTGTGGACCGCTTCGGCGGACGAGATTGAGCTCGTCTACAGGAACCTCGAACACAACAGGGCCCGGGATGTGTTGGCGTCGTCCAAGACGCGTGCGCTGCACCAAGACATTTCTGTCGTTGCAGATGTGTTCATCGCTCTTCGTCGTTGGCGAGAGGATGCCGATTATAGTCAACCAGGCAGGCTCGGCGGCGAACAGAAGTTGCTGACCCGCACTGAAACCCGAACCCTGATCGCGGCTGCCGAAGAGACGGTGAGTCTTCTCGATGGCCTTCCGGCAGACATCCGCCGGAAGCTCGCGATTCTGCTCACTACACGATCGAGCCGACGCTAGGCTCTCGAAGGTCCATCATGAAATTCACCCTCTCCTGGCTCAAGGACCACCTCGACACCGAGGCCTCCCTCGACACCATCGCCGAGACGCTGACGCGGATCGGCCTGGAGGTGGAGGGCGTCGAGGACAAGGCCGCCGCGCTCAAACCCTACATCGTCGCCAAGATCCTGACGGCGGAGCAGCATCCGAATGCCGACCGGCTGCGGGTCTGCACCGTCGAGACCGGGGCCGGCGCGCCCGTGCAGGTCGTCTGCGGGGCACCGAACGCCCGCGCCGGCCTCATCTCGGTCTTCGCGCCGCCGGGCACCTACGTGCCGGGCAAGAACATCACCCTGTCGGTCGGCACGATCCGCGGCGTCGAGAGCCACGGCATGCTCTGCTCGGGCGCCGAACTCGGCCTCGGCGAGGACCATGACGGCATCCTCGAACTCCCGGCCGAGGCTCCGATCGGGCAGCCCTACGCGCTCTATGCTGGGCTCGACGATCCGGTCATCGAGATCAATCTGACGCCCAACCGCCCGGATTGCACCTCGGTCCATGGGATCGCCCGCGATCTCGCGGCCGCCGGCATCGGCACGCTCAAGCATGAGACCGTGCTGGCCGTGCGTGGCGAAGGTCCCTGCCCGGTCGGGATCGAAGTCGCCTTCGATGCGGCGGATCGGCATCTCTGCCCGCTCTTCGCCCTGCGGCTGGTGCGCGGCGTCAAGAACGGCCCCGCACCGGCCTGGATGCAGGCCCGGCTGCGGGCCATCGGGTTGCGCCCGATCAACGCGCTGGTCGACATCACCAACTACGTCACCTTCGACCGTGGCCGGCCGTTGCACGTGTTCGACGCCGCCAAGGTCTCGGGTGGGCTCACCATCCGCCGGGCGCAGGACGGCGAGAGCCTGCTCGCCCTCGACGGCCGAACCCACGCGCTCTCCGGCGATACCGTGGTGATCGCCGACGGGAACGGCGTCGAATCCATCGCCGGCATCATGGGTGGCCAAACATCCGGATGCGATGAAACCACCACGGACGTGCTGATCGAATCGGCGCTGTGGGATCCGACCAACATCGCGCAATCGGGCCGGCGCCTCGGCATCATCACCGATGCCCGCTACCGCTTCGAGCGCGGCGTCGATCCGGCCTTCGCGCTCCCGGGACTCGATCTCGCAACCCGCCTCGTGGTCGACCTCTGCGGCGGCACGCCGAGCGAAGCACAGATCGCCGGCGAACCGCCAAAATCCGAGCGCATCATCGACTTCCCCTGGTCCGAGGTCCATCGCCTCGCTGGCCTCGACGTGCAGCCCGGTGAGATGCAGCGAATCCTGGAGACGCTCGGCTTCCACGTCTCCGGCACCGGCGACCGGGTGCAGGTCCGCACCCCGTCCTGGCGGCCCGACGTGGAGGGCAAGGCCGATCTCGTGGAGGAAGTCGTGCGTATCGCCGGCCTCGACCGAATCGTGGCGACGCCCCTGCCGCGCCTGGCCGGCATCGGTGGCGCGCTGCTCACGGTGATGCAGAAGCGCACGCGGACCGCCAAGCGCGCCCTGGCCAGCCGCGGCCTGATGGAGGCGGTGACGTGGTCCTTCGTGTCGCATGACGACGCCGTCCTGTTCGGCGGCGGCGGCGCCGATCTCGCGCTCGCCAACCCCATCGCCTCCGACCTGTCGGACATGCGCCCGAGCCTCGTGCCGGGCCTGCTGCGCGCGGCGCAGCGCAACGCCGACCGCGGCTACCCGGATGCTGCCCTGTTCGAGGTCGGCCAGTGCTTCGCCTCCGACGAGCCGGAGGGCCAGACGATCCGCGCGGCTGCGATCCGCCGGGGCAGCGCGACTCTGTCGGGATCCGGACGCCACTGGGACGGTGCGACCGAGACCGTGGATGCGTTCGACGCCAAGGCCGACGCGCTGGCGCTGCTCGGCAGCCTCGCCGTGCCGACGGGTGGGCTTCAGGTGACGGCCGGCGGACCGTCCTGGCTTCATCCCGGCCGCTCGGGGACGCTGCGGTTCGGTCCCAAGACCGAGATCGGCTGGTTCGGCGAGGTTCATCCGCGGACGCTTCAGGCCCTCGATCTCAAGGGCAGCTTCGTCGCCTTCGAGATCGTGCTCGACGCGCTGCCGCTGCCCAAGCTGAAGCCGACCAAGGCCAAGCCGGCGCTCACGCTCGCCGAATTCCAGCCCCTGTCGCGCGACTTCGCCTTCGTGGTCGGCCGCGACGTTCCGGCCGGCGACATCGTCAAGGCGGCTCAGAACGCCGAGCGCAAGCTGGTCACGGCGGTCGACGTATTCGATCTCTACGAGGGTCCCGGCGTTCCCGAGGGCGCGAAATCGGTGGCGATCGCGGTGCGGCTGCAGCCGGTGGAACGGACCCTGACGGATGCCGAGATCGAGGCGGTGAGCGCCAAGATCGTCGCCGAGGTCTCGCGCCGGACCGGCGCGACGCTTCGCGGCTGAGGGAAGCCGGATGGATCGGATCGCCCTTCTCATCGCGGATCTGGCGGCGGCCGAACATCGGCCGACCGCGGCGTTGCGCGAAGCCATGCAGCATCCGGCCGCGATCGCCGAGGCGACGCTGCCGCTGCTTGAAAGGGCAGCGGATGCGCGCGAACTGACACCGGAGGAGACCAACCTGCTGTTCTGGGGCCTGCACGTCATGGCCCAGGCGCGGGATACGCGCGCCCTCGCGCCGCTGCTGCGCCTCCTGCGGCAGGACGAGGAAAGCCTCGATGCCGTGCTGGGCGATGCCCTCACCGCAACCCTCGCGAAGGTTCTAGCAAGCCTGTTCGACGACGATTCCGCCCCCCTTTTCCGACTCATTCTCGACAGCACCGTCGATGATTTTGCCCGCATGGCTCTGTTCAGCGCCTGCACTTTCCTGACCCTGGAAGGCCGGATCGATCGCGCGGCGATGCACGACCTTCTCGTCCGCTTCGACGACGCGCAGGCTGCCGTCGAGGAAGCTCCGGCCTGGACCGGCTGGGAAGAGACGATTGCGCATCTCGGCTTCCGCGACCTAGCCCCCCGGGTTGCGGCGGCCCGTTCGGACGGCCGGATCACCGATGAGATCAGCGACGCCGACTGGTTCAAGGAGGCTTTGCGCAAGGCCGAGACGAAGCCTGATGACCGGGACCGGCTGGGCCCTTATCAATACGGCTACCTCGACAACGCGGTCGAAGCCCTCGACTGGACCGTCGAAGGAGCGGGCGAACCGCAGCGCAACCCGTTCAAGGATGTCGGCCGCAATGATCCCTGCCCGTGCGGATCGGGCAAGAAGTTCAAGAAATGCTGCCTCGGCAAGGAGCAGGCCGAAGGGCCCTGGATGCCGCCGGGCGCGCTATTCAGCTGAGGCACCCGTGCCGTTGAGCGGATTCTCCGGATCCCAGCCATAGCGCAGGGTTTCGAACCGCATGGCGCGGGCATCGACCATGAGGAGACGGCCGACCAGGGGCTCGCCGAAATCGGTCACCGCGCGGATGACTTCCATCGCCATCAGCGAGCCCATCACGCCCGCCAGCGCTCCCAGGACGCCAGCTTCCGCGCAGGCCGGTATGCTGCCGGGCGGCGGCGGGTTCGGGAACAGACAGCGATAGGTGGGGTTCGAGATCCCGTCCGGGCCGGTTTCGTGCGCCCGGATGGTGGTGAGCGTGCCGTCGAAGCGGCCGAGCGCCGCCGTCACCAGCGGACGCTCTGCGTGGAAGCAGGCATCGGAGACCGCATAGCGCGTGGCGAAGTTGTCGGACCCGTCCGCCACGAGGTCATAGCCGGCGATCAGCTCGACCGCGTTGTCCGGATCGATGCGGAGCGGATGGCAGACCACCGCGACGTGCGGGTTGAGGCGCGCCACGGCATCGGCAGCGCTCTCGATCTTCGGCCGGCCGAGGTCCGGCGTGCCGTGGATCACCTGCCGCTGCAGGTTCGACAGGGAGACCGTATCGTCGTCTACGATGCCGATCGTACCGATCCCGGCCGCCGCGAGGTATTGGATCAGCGGTGCGCCAAGCCCCCCAGCGCCGATGACGAGCACCCGGGCAGCCTTGAGCCGCGCCTGTCCCGGGCCTCCGACCTCAGCCAGGACGAGATGGCGGGCGTAGCGTTCGATTTCGTCGGAAGAGAGGGCCATACGCAGCCCATAGGCCGTCGCGGCGTCGCACGGAAGCACTTGAGGGGTTACGAAGACCGACGGTCAGGACCGGCGCTGGGAGGTGAATGTCCCAGCGCCGTTGGTCCACGTTCGAAACGCGGACGCGGCGACGCTCAGCGCGGCGCCAGAATCATGATCATCTGCCGGCCTTCGAGCATCGGCTCGCTCTCGACCTTGGCGATCTCGGCGGTCTCGTGCTTCACGCGCTCCAAGAGGCGCAGGCCGATATCCTGGTGAGCCATCTCACGACCACGGAAGCGCAGGGTCACCTTGACCTTGTCGCCCTCCTCGAAGAAGCGGTGAACCGACTTCATCTTGGTGTCGTAGTCGTGCTTGTCGATGCCGGGGCGGAGCTTGATCTCCTTGACCTCGACCGTCTTCTGCCGCTTGCGGGCCTCATTCTGCTTCTTCTGCTCGTTGAAGCGGAAGCGCCCGTAATCGAGCAGCTTGCAGACGGGCGGCACGGAATTCGGCGCGATCTCCACGAGATCGAGGCCGGCTTCCTCGGCAAGAGTCAGCGCGTCGAAGAAGGCAACGACACCGCGGTTCTGGCCGGTATCGTCGATCAGCTGCACCTCTCGCACACCGCGAATGTCACGGTTGGCGCGCGGCCCGTCCTTCTGCGGGGCCGGCATGGCTCTCATCGGTCTACGAATGGCTTTGGTCTCCTGCTGCAACGACGAAATGGCGGACCCGACAATCCCCTGAGGGATTACCTGGCCGCCGGCCGCTCCGGTCTCTTCCGGACATACTACGTTGTGGGAAGCGCGGCCAGAGTCAACGGCTGACCGAAGCGCCAACCGAAAATAAACAACCGATGTCGCGCGTCATCCACGTCCCGAACCGGGCTCCGATCAACGGGTTCCGCCACGCAATTCGGCATAGACCGCGAGGGTGTCTCCCACCATGCGATCCAGGGAGAAGTGCGTCTCCACATGGGTACGCGCCCTGCGCGCCATGGCGTCGCGGGCACTCGCGCCGAGCGAGAGGGCGTCCGTCAGCGCCGATGCGAGAGCGGCGGCATCGCCTGGCGGGACGCGCCAGCCGGTGTGCTGTCCGGCCGGGACATCCGGCGGTGCCAGAACGGTCTCGGGGACAGCCCCGAGATCCGAGACGACCACCGGTGTCCCGAGCGCCTGCGCTTCGACAGCCGACCGGCCGAACGCCTCGGGCTCGATCGACGGCACGGCCACCACGGAGGCGGCCCGGAAGGCGGCCGGCATGTCGGTACAATGCCCGACCCGGCGCACGACGGCACCGAGATTCCTGGCCGCAATCAGCGCGTCGAGTTCGCGCTCGTAGGAGGTTCGGCCCTGAGCATCCCCCGCCAGCACGACGGCAATATCGGGCACGCCCCGGTCGCGCATCTGCGCGGCCGCCTCGATCAGCACGCGATGCCCCTTCCAGGCTGTGAGGCGGGCCGCGAGGAGAATCACCCGCTCGTGGGGCGCGACGTTCCAGGCCCGCCGCAGGGCCTCGACCCGACCGGCACCGACCGCCACAGGGTTGAACACGGCGAGGTCGGTACCCCGGTGGATCACCCGCACCCGGTCGCCGGCCTGCTCGGCATGCATCCGCGTGATGAGATCGGCCGTGTAGCGCGAGTTGGCGATCACCACGTCGCCACGGGCCATGACGGAATTGTAGAGCACCTTCACGCTGGTCCGGCCGGAATAGCTGCCGTGATAGGTCGTAACGAACGGCAGGCCGAGCCGGCGCGCGGCAGCGAGCGCCACCCAGGCCGGTGCGCGCGAGCGGGCATGGATGAGTTGCACGCCCTCGCGGCGGCAGAGCATCATGAGCCGCACGACGTTGACCGCCATCGCCGCCGGGTTCTTCGAGGCCGCCGGGAATCGGAGCCAGTGGCCGCCCTTTGCCTGCAACTCGCCGACCAGACGCCCGCCTTCGGTCGCCACGAGGGCACGCGCTCCGACGGACGCCAGGGCGCCCGCGACATCGACCGTCGTGCGCTCGGCGCCGCCGGCTTCGAGTTCGGGGATGATCTGGAGGATCCGCGCCCCCGCCAGGACACCCACCTCGCTGGGAAAGCCCGTCAAGCCGCGCGACTCGGCCCCCGTCCGCGGTCCCTCGGCGAGGACGCGCATGCCGCCCGCCGGTATCTGCCAAATGCTCGCTGCCATTGCTTCAGCATCACCGTCGCGCTTTACGGTCCGGTAAACGGATGTTGAAGCGAACCGTATCAAGGACGGCGTTTCTACGCGCGTGGATGGGGATATCGGAGATCAGGATGACCGATATGGAGCCGAGCTTCCTCACGGTCGGCACCGACGACACGCAGCGTCGCATCGCGGTGCGCGTGCGACCCGGCTCGGGGCCGCCGGTGGTGTGGCTGGGCGGTTTCCGCTCGGACATGAAGGCCACGAAGGCAACCGCCCTCGATCAATGGGCCGCTCAAGCCGGGCGCGCCTTCGTCCGGTTCGATTACGCGGCCCACGGCGAATCGAGCGGCACATTTGCGGATTGCACGATCAGTTCGTGGCTGGAGGACGCGCAGGCCGTGTTGGGTGCCCATATCGGCGAGCCCCCGATCCTGGTCGGCTCCTCGATGGGCGGCTGGATCGCCTGCCTTGCGGCCCGCGACCGGGCAGCGCGTGGCGCGCCAAATGCGGGCCTCGTGCTCATCGCCCCGGCCCTGGACTTCACCGAGGATTTGATCTGGGAACGCCTCACCGAGGCAGGGCGCGCCATGCTGATGCGCGACGGCGTCCTGCGCAGGCCTAGCGACTACGCGCCCGAACCGGACCCGCTCACCCTGAAGCTGATCGAGGATGGCCGCCGGAACTGCATGCTGGAAGGCCCCGTCGATCCGGCTTGCCCGATCCATATCCTGCAGGGGATGCGCGACACGGATGTGCCATATGCCCACGCCCTCAAGATCCTCGGACGTCTGCCGGCTGAGGGCACGGTGATGACGCTGATCGCGGATGGTGACCACCGCCTGTCACGACCGCAGGATATCGCACGGCTGGTGGCGGCGGTGGCCGAGATGGCCTGACGGGCCGGAGCCCGTTTGGTTCAGTGCAGACTGACCGGCTGCAAGTCCTGCGCGACAGCATTGGCCAGAACGACCGCACGGGAATCGGCGAGCATGATCGGCGCACCGCTCGCCGAGAGCAGCGCGAACAGATCGAGTCCGGGCGTCAGTTCAGGGGCCTGCGGGAAGAAGCGGCGCACCTCGTCGGACCGGATCGGCCGAACATAGGCGATGTGCCCCTCACCGAGCGCCGCGAGATCGGCCGGCTGGAAGTCGGCGGGATCGAGATCGGCGGGGGTCAGGGGCGACGGATTGAGAACGGTCATCAAAGCCCTCCTGGGTGGCAGAGCGTCCGCGGCCGATCCCGAAGGCACCGGCAGCACCAAGCTCATGTGGGGATTGCCGCCATCCGATCAATCTTACCCGCGCGCGCCAATATCGATCTTGCGCACGATCCGATCCGGCTCCGGGCGGACGAGGTCGATCGACAGCAGGCCGTTGGCGAGATCCGCGCCCAGGACCTCCATGCCGTCAGCGAGGAGGAAGGTACGCTGGAACTGCCGCGCCGCGATGCCGCGGTGAAGGAAATGCCGCTCGCGCTCGTCGACCTGCCGGCCGCGCACCACGAGCTGGCTGTCCTCCAGCATCACGTCGAGCTGCTCGCGGGTGAAGCCCGCAACCGCGAGCGTGATGCGGAGCCTCTCGGGCTCGCTCTCCGTCCGGGGCAGGCGCTCGATGTTGTAGGGCGGATAACCATCGTTTGTGGCCTTGGAGACCCGGTCGAGGGCCTGTTCGATCTCGTCGAACCCAAGCAGGAACGGATGCCCGAAAGGCGAAGTGCGCGTCATCGCGGCCGTCATCCAGAAAGCGAGGCCTCCGTCCCCGGGGCTTGCCGCCGCCCCGCGATGCCTGAGCACCTCGTCGACAGGGAGCCCGCCCGGGCAGCGCTCCGCCGGACGAGACGCCGCCGGCAGTAGAGCGATATGGCCACGGTGGTGCCGGCCATCAAGGGACGCCTCTGGTTTCGTCCATCACCGGACTGCGCAGCCGTGATGGGCATATTCGGCAATGATAGTTAGGAAATATTGCCAAGTTTTCGAACCGTCACGCTTCCCACTAACAGTTTGGAACTGCTCTGATTTTTGAGCTGGGCCTTGATCAAGGCCGCGCGGGTGGCTTACTGCCGCGGATGGCGACCGGTCGATCACATCGGGCGATCGCTCGGATTTCCGCTGTGACCCGAGGCAAAGCGCCCATGGACGCGCCCCAGACTCTGTCGGACCGTGCGGCGCTGCAGCGCGTGGTCGACGTGTGCGGCGACGAGGCCGAGATTCTGGCCTTGTCGGTGGCTCGGTTCGTTGCAGCCGGCTACATGACCAGCGATGTGGCCTGCTGGAATGCTGCGTTCGACGGGGCCGAGCAATTGCTTGGGCCGGCGGAAGGGTGCCGGTTCGTGGCCTGCGTGGTGGCGATCATCCGTGCGCTACGGGTCGAGCGGGAGGAGGATTGGTCGTTCATGCCGGCGAGTTGCTGCCGCGTGACCGGTCATGAATGCGCGCTGGTCAACTTGATCAACCGGGGCCGGAAACGGCTCTGGGCGGATCTCGAGGAGGCAGCGGCGGAGATCACCGGGCGGGACGCGGCGCCGCGGCTCGTGGCGGCGGTCCGGGCGGCCGTCGATCCGCTCGATGCGGCAGCCGAGCGCTTGGCACCGGCATCCCGTCGCGGTGGCGTTGTACTTCACTGAATCCCCTCCGGGATCGGGCGGGAGCGGCGGGCGCAGGCCCCAGGACGAGGAAGAGGATGACGGTTCGGTGCTTGCCTTGAGCGTTCCCCTGTACCGCCGGCGGATCGGGCGTATCGCCCTCGACACGGCGGCCTGCGTCGCGCTCTCGGCGCTCCTCGTGGTCTCGGCCCTGGCGCAGGATGCGTCCGAGAAGGCCGGGCCGCTGAAGCTGCAGCTCAACAAGGTCGAGACGGCCGCCGAGGCGTGCCGCATCACCATGGTGATCGACAACACCAAGGGGGCTAATCTCAAATCCTACAAAGTCGATCTCTTCGCCTTCGATACGGACGGGGTCGCACAGAAGCGTGTAGCGGTGGAACTCGGGCCGCTCCCACCCCGGAAGACCCTCGTGAAGATTTTCGATTTTCCCGGGATCGCCTGCAACAAAGTAGGGCGCGTCCTGCTGAACGACGTTCTATCCTGCGAGGGAGGCGACGCCGGCCGCGAAGCGTGTCTCGAACGGACCGAGACGGACTCGAAGGCCGGCATCCCGTTCGACCGCTGATCTCGGCCGCACGGCGGACGAAGCGGTGAGACCGTCCGGCGGCAGGTATCGCCGGGCGGTCAGCGGCATTCGCCGCACCCCGATAGGACGGCGGCGCAAGGCCGCGTGAGACCAGAACGCGAGGAGCCCGCGATGGACCCGACACAAGCGCCGATCGAGGCCGCCCACGACTTCTCGTTCCTCGGCCTGTTCCTTCAGGCCGATCCGATCGTGAAGGGCGTGATGATCCTCTTAGTGATCGCCTCGATCGCGTGCTGGACGGTGGTGTTCGAGAAGATCATCCGCCTCGCCGCCGCCCGGCGTCAGGCCAAGGCATTCGCCACGCTGGTCCAATCCGGCGGCAAGCTCGACGGCGAACTCAGCGGCATCGCCGGCCACGTCGCGCGGGCCGGCATCGATGCATGGCGCGATCAGGATACCTCCGAGACCCGGGCGGAGCGCCGCGAGCGGATCGAGCGGGCGATGAAGGGCGCGCTCACGATGGAGGTGAAGCGCCTGCGTACCGGCCTGTCCCTGCTGGCGACCTCCGGGTCGACCGCGCCGTTCGTCGGGCTGTTCGGCACCGTCTGGGGCATCATGAACTCGTTCTCGTCGATCGCGCGCAGCCAGGACACGTCGCTGGCCGTGGTGGCGCCGGGCATCGCGGAGGCGCTGTTCGCCACCGCGATCGGCCTCGTCGTCGCCATCCCGGCCGTCATGGCGTTCAACAAACTGTCGGGCGACGTGAGTGCAATTCAGAGCACCTTCTCGTCCTATATCTCGCTGCTCGGCAACCGTCTGGCGCGCGACCGCGCCGGCACACCGCACCGCGCCGCCGCTGAGTAGGCGCCTCCCACAGAACGCCCGCTGCCCCGCCGCGCGCAGAGGGAGGGCTCCCGGCAATCGGGAGCTTCGTGAGAGGCCTTAAGCCGCTTCAAAAGGACCGCCGACGCGCGGACCGACGCACCGAACCGGAGACGCCCGATGGCGATGGGATCCATTCGCGCGAGCGACGACGATGATCTCGAAGACATGCCGATGTCCGAGATCAACGTGACCCCGATGGTCGACGTGATGCTCGTGCTGCTGATCATCTTCATGGTCGCCGCGCCGTTGATGACGACGGGCGTGCCGGTGCAGTTGCCCAAGACCGCGGCCCCGAAGGTGGCGCAGTCGAAGAAGCCCCAGGAGGTCACGGTCGACAAGGACGGCAAGCCCTCGATCGCCAAGGAGATCTTCACGATGGAGAGCCTGGTGCCGCGCCTGCGTGAGATGGCGGCGGCCGACAAGGATCAGGTCATCCTCGTGCGCGGCGACCGGGACGTCCCTTACGGCAAGGTCATGGAGGTCATGGGATTGGTGGGGCAGGCCGGGTTCACCAAGGTCTCACTGATCGCGCAGTCGCCCGGCGGCGCATCGGCGCCCCCGTCTGCGCCGGCCGCCGCCGCCCCTGCCGGGACCGCCCGCTGAGCCGATGAACACGTTTGTACCGACGGATGCGCCCGAGGGATTCGGGCAACGCCGCCCATCCGGGCTGGTCGCGGCCTTCCTGGTCGCGCTGGGGCTGCATGCCCTCGTGCTGGTGGCCGCGATGGTCCTGCGGCTTGCGCCGCCGACGCCACCCGGCGAGCAACAGATCACCGTGGATCTGGCGCCGATCATGACGGAGGCGCCGACGGAGGCGCCGTCCGAGCAGCAGATGAGCCAAGCCGCGCCGCCGGAGACGAAGCCCGTCGACCTGCCGCCCGACGAGGCGGTCCAGCCGCCGCCCCCGACCGAGATGGCCGAAGTAAAGCCGGACGAGACCCCGGTGGTCGAGCCTCCGCCGCAGGCCCAGGCAGTCGAGACGCCGAGCCAGGTGATCACGTCGAATTCGGAGGAGGCCCAGCCGCTTACGCCCCCGCCCGCCGAGATCGCCAAGACCGAGGAGCCGCCGAAGCCCGAGCCCGATCCCGCCAAGCTCAAGGCCGAGCGGGAAGCGAAGCTGCGCAAGGTCCGGGAGGAGAAGCTCCGCGAGCAGAAGCGCGAGGAGGCGCGGCAGGAACGTCTGGAGGAAATTCGCGAAGCCAAGGCGAAGGCCGCGCGGGAGGCCAAAGCCCGTCAGGCGAAGGCTCAGGAGGGCGCCGAAGCGCGCAACTCCGCCTCGGCGTCGCGCCAGAACGCGGCGGGCCGCGCTGCAGCGGGTAGCGATCCGAGCGCCCTGCGCCAATGGACGGGCGCGATCAGCGCGGCGATCCACGGCCGCATGAATGCGGGCGCCGCCAACGGCACCGGAGGTGGAACGGCAGTGGTCCGCTTTACCGTGATGCGCTCGGGCCAAGTCACGGCCGCCGGCCTCGCACGCTCCAGCGGAGTCGGGCAGATCGACAGCGCCGCGCTCTCGGCCGTCCGCGGCAGCCTTCCGGCCGCACCGGCAGGCGTGACGCAGCCGAGCCTGTCCGTCTCCATCCCGCTCAACTTTCGAGTGAGATAAGCCCGGCCTCACAACGCGTGGATAAGAACGCCGGAATCTGGACTGGTGTGAGCTTCCGGTGATCCTGGCGAATATTGTGCGCTGGCATACCCGACGAGCGTTGCAGATTCGCCATCGACCCGACGGGCATGCTAAAGCCACCTTGAACACGCGTCCGTGTGCCTTCGGCGACGGGACACGGGTGTGAAGATTCGGCCTTGCCCCCCCTCCAACAGGCCGGACCTGCCCAGTCGCCGTCCCGCGCAGGTTGCGCAGGGTCGGATACGCTGCGCTGGGGCGAAAGGGACAGGATGAGCGACGAGACCGAGTTCGACCTCGACGAGGAGAATGCAACGCGCGACGCGGAAGCGGAGGCGAAGACGCGAGCCGACAATCGCATCGAGCGGGCCGAACGCGCCGAGCGGATGGCCCGCGAGGGTGCGCAGGCGATGGCGGAGCATCACGCGGCGATCAAAGCTGTGGATGAGAAGACCCTCAAGTTGCGGGCCTTGCGGCTGGCCAAGGAAGAAGCGGACGCTCAGACCAAGGCGGCCGAGAAGGAAGCCAAGGCCGCCGCGAAAGTCGCTGCCAAAGGTGCTGGCAAGGGCGCTGCCAAGAAGGCTGCGCCGAAAAAGACCGCCGCAAAGGGTTAGAGGCCGATGGCCGAAGATCGCAATCGCCGCCGCTTCACCGATCCGCGCGCGGCAGCCGAGGCGGCCTTCAGAGCCGCAACGTCTCCGAAGCCGGAGGCTCCTGCTCCACAGCAGGCGGCACCCCGGACCGTAACGCCGCCCGGTACGCGCGAGGTGGTGAGCCTTCGCCTCGACAGTACGGTGCTCGCCCATTTCCAGAAGGACGGGCCGGGCTGGCAGGACCGCATCAACGCGGCGCTCAAGGCGCTTATTCCCGCCGGTCAGGACTGACGCAGGATTTGAGCTTGGCGTGTTGGCGTCCGCGCCTCACGCGTCGCGGGGGCGCTCACGCAGGATCCGGTTCACCGCGCGATCAAGAGCCGACAGGAAAGCCGACCTGTCGGCCCGCGAGTACGGCTTCGGACCGCCGGTGATCGTTCCGGCCTCGCGCAGGGACTGCATCAGGTCGCGGGTCGCGAGCGCCATGCCGATCGACGACTCGCTGAACGGCTTGCCGGTGAAGGCCAGCACGGTCGCGCCGGCTTTGACGCACCGCGCGGCGAGCGGCACGTCGGCGGTAAGGACGATGCTTCCAGGACCGGCACGCTCGGCGATCCAGTCATCGGCGGCGTCGAGGGCAGAGCCGACCACGACGCGCACGATCCAGGGTTCGTGCGGCAGGTTCAGAATGCTGTTGGCAACCACGTGGACGGTGAGCCCGTAGCGGGCTGCCACCCGGTAGGTCTCGTCCTTGACCGGGCAGGCATCGGCATCGAGGAAGATCGGCGGCCCCGCCGTATCGGCGCTCACGGCCGCGGCACGAGCTTCGACGTGAAGCCCGCTACGATCAGTAGAACCCCGAGGGCGAATTGCCAGCGCTCGATATCGCCGCCCACCGAGATCAGGATGGCGTGTCCGAAAACCAGCAGGCCGAGCAACGGCAAGCCGAAGCGCAGCCCTAGCTTCGCGGTCGTCAGGATAACGGCTCGAGGCGTTTCGATGCGGGGCATCAGCGGGCTGCCGCCACGCGACGGGGTTCCAGATCGGTGACGGGCAGCATATCGCCGTGACCGCGTTCGAGCGTGGCGACCGCGAGCGGCGCGCCGCGACCCCGCAACGCGTGGGCGCCCAGGGAGCGGGCGCGAACGCCATCCGGTAGCCGCGTCAACCGGTCCAGGAGATCCTGCGAGATCAGAATGCCGACCCCGAGCGGACGGCATAGGGCTTCGATCCGCGAGGTGACGTTCACGGCATCGCCGAAATACGCGATCTTGTGCCGATCGACCCCGACTTCGGCCGTGACGACCGAGCCGCCGTGCAGGGCCGCCCGGAGCCGCGGCACCGTTCCGAACCGGGCCGTCCAGGCCGCAGCATCCGCCTCGATCCGGTCGAGGACGTCGAACAGGCACGTCACGCAGCGCGCATCCTTCAGGCCCCGGGCAATCGGCCAGGTGATGATGGCCAGATCCCCGACATAATCATCGACGGAGCCGCCGTTGCGGCGCACAGGCTCGGCCAGCGTCGCGAAGACGGCGCCGAGATATTCCTGGGCCCGGAGATCGCCATGCGCCTCCGCGAAGGCCGTCGAGCCGACTACGTCGAGGAACAGGAACACCCGCTCCTCCGCCACCGGCTTGTGATAGCGGCCGATCATGAAGTTCACGAACACTTCGCCGCCGATCAGGTCGCGCATCCGGATCACGAAGACGAGGAGGCCGGACACGGCCAGGGCATAGGCGAGCACCCGGGCGGTCATGCGCGTGGCCGAGGTGAGGTCGTCGGTCGTCAGCGCAAACGCCCAGACCAGCAGGCCGCCGAGCGCGTTGCCGGCCATGATCATCAGCACGTAGGCGAGTTCGGCCGCAACCACGTAGAGCCAAGCCGGAAACCGGCGGATCCGCGCCTGCAGGCCGGCCAGGATCAGGCCGCGGTCGAAGGCCAGCACCGTCGCGCCCATGCACAGGCCGTAGGTGAATCCCGCGAGCGGGGACGCGCCCGCCGCGAAAATGATGTTGTACAAAAGCCCGGCGCCCGCAGCCGCCAGCAGGATCAGCACCCAGAACATGCGGTGAGCGGGCAGCATCGGCGCAACTCCAGCATGGCCAACCGAGCGACCGCGCACCGGACCGGGTTTCACGGGTTCGACCGTATAGCGCGGGCACGGCGAGACCGCGCAGCATGACAGCAGGCCATGGCCTGAAGTGCACCGCCGCCTTTATGCGCCCTGCCTTGCTCAACAATCCATGATGGCGCGAGTAAGGCGTGGAACGGCAGGGTCGCGACGCCGGTGCCCATCGTTGGGGTCGCTGTCGGAAAAGCGCCGAGACAGGGAAGGGAACGACGCCATGCAGGCCAGGAGCTTCGGTGCAGCCCGCGTCCCGGTCTCGGTGATCGGCCAGGGTACGTGGCACATCGACCGGTCGGACCGCGGCGATGCGATCGCCGCGCTGCGGGCCGGGATCGATGCCGGCATGATCCATATCGACACGGCCGAGATGTACGGCGACGCGGAGGCGATCGTCGCGGAGGCAATCACCGATTGCCGTGAAGAGGTCTTCCTCGTCTCGAAGGTTGTGCCTGGAAACGCGACCCGCCGCGGTGTCGTGCGCGCCTGCGAGGAATCGCTGCGGAAACTGCGGACCGACCGGCTCGACAGCTACCTGCTGCACTGGCCCGGCCAGCACCCTTTGGAGGAAACCATCGCTGGGTTCGAGGACCTGCGCCGGGCCGGGAAAATCCTGTCGTGGGGCGTCAGCAACTTCGACGTCGAGGATCTCGATCGCGCCCTGGCAATTGCGGGGCCGGACCGCATCGCCTGCAACCAAGTCCTCTACCATCTCAATGAGCGGGCGATCGAACACGCCGTTCTGCCCTGGTGCGAGAAGCACGGGGTCGCGATGGTCGGTTACTCGCCCTTCGGCAGCGGCGAGTTCCCGGATCCGGCCAGTGCCGGCGGCCGGGCCCTGGCAGGGATCGCCGAGGCGCATGGTACGACCCCGCACGCGGTCGCCCTCGCCTTCCTGACCCGGATGCCCCTGACCTTCACGATCCCGAAGACCGGGCGCCCGAGCCGCGCGGTGGAGAATGCCGGCGCGGCTGAGCTGCATCTCGGCTCCGCCGAGATCGCCATGATCGATGCGCATTTCCCGCGCGGCCCGCGTCCCCGGATGCTGCCGATGCTCTGAGCACCGACGGTCTGGCCTGTCCCGCCGACGCTTGCGCGCTTAGTCGCCGATGCCGAACAACTTCTCGATGAAGTTGCGATCGTCCTTCGGGGCCCGCCGGGCTGCGGCGGCCGGCCGCGGTGCAGGTGCTTGCGGATCGCCGAAGATCTGGCCGAGAATCCCGCCCGGCGCCTCCTGGCCGGCGCTGGCTACGGAGGCTGTCGTCTCCGGCGCCCTGCGCCAGCGGTTGATATTCGGCAGCGGGACCGGGTTCTGACCCTTCAGCGCCTGGGTCATGTAGCTCTTCCAGACTTCCGCCGGCAGGTTGCCGCCCGTCACCTTCTTGGTCAATTCGCCGTCGTCGTTGCCGAGCCAGATTCCGGTCACGAGGCTGCCCGAGTAGCCGATGAACCACGCATCCCGGTAATCCTGGGTGGTGCCGGTCTTGCCCGCGAGGTCCCAGCCCGGGATATCAGCCTTCTTGGCGGTGCCGCTGACGAAGGTCTCGTGCATCATGGCGTTCATCATGCCGTCGGCATCGGCGCTGATCACCCGGCCGAGCCCGCTCTCGGCGCGCTTGTAGAGCACCTTGCCGTCCAGCCCCTTCACGGCCGTAACCACGTAGGGGATCACGCCGGTGCCGCCATTGGCGAAGGCCCCGTAGGCACCGACCATCTCCAGCAGCGTCACCTCGGAGGTGCCGAGCGCGATCGAACCGTTGGCCTGGAGCGGTGAGGTGATGCCGAGGCGCTGGGCGGTCTGCACCACCGCCTTCGGGCCGACCTCTTGGCCGAGACGCACCGCCACGGTGTTGAGGGAGTGGGCGAGCGCCGTGCGCAGGGTGACCGGTCCTTCGTAACGGTGCGAATAGTTCTCCGGCGCCCAGGTGCCGATGCGGATCGGCGCATCGTCGCGCACCGTGTCGGGGGTGGCGCCGTGCTCGACGGCGGTCAGGTACACGAATGGCTTGAACGAGGAGCCGGGCTGGCGCTTGGCCGTGGTGGCGCGGTTGAACTGGCTTTGCGCGTAATCACGCCCGCCGATCAGCGCGCGGATCGCCCCATCGGGGCGCATCGAGACGAGTGCGCCCTGGCCGACGTTAAAGCGCGCGCCCTTGGCGTTCAGCTCCTCGGTCAGGGTCCGCTCGGCGGTGGCCTGGAGGGTGGTATCGACCGTCGTCTGGACCGTGATGTCGGTTTCGAACTTGCCCACGTAATCGTCGAGCACGTCCATCACGAGGTCGGCGACGTAGTTGGCGGAGCCGCCGCCGCGGGCGTTGGCGGGCTTGGCCGGCTGGGCGAGCGCCACCTTCACGTCCTGCGCGGTCGCGAAGCCGAGATCCTGCATGGCGGCAAGCACCTGCGCGGCGCGGGCCTGCGCGGCCGGCAGGTTGCGGTTCGGGGCGAGCCGCGACGGCGCCTGGACGAGGCCGCCGAGCATGGCGGCCTGGGCGAGCGATACCTCCTTGGCGGGCTTGCCGAAGTAGCGCTGCGCCGCCGCCTCGACGCCGTAGGCGCCGGCGCCGAAATAGACGCGGTTCAGGTAGAGTTCGAGGATCTCGTCCTTCGTGTACTTGTGCTCCAGCCAGAGCGCGAGGATCGCCTCCTGGATCTTGCGCGAGGCGGAGCGCTCGGGCGTCAGGAAGAGGTTCTTGGCGAGCTGTTGGGTGAGCGTCGAGCCGCCCTGCGCGACGCCGCGCCGCGTCACGTTCTGGCCGACCGCCCGCAGGATGCCGACCGGATCGACGCCGAAATGCTGGTAGAAGCGCCGGTCCTCGATCGCCACGAACGCCCGGGGCAGATAGGGCGGCAATTCCTTGATCGAGACCACCCGGCCGCCGGTCTCGCCGCGGTTGGCGAGCAGCGTGCCGTCGCTCGCCAGGATCGCGATATTGGGCGGGCGCTTCGGGACCGCGAGCTGGTCGATCGGCGGAAGCTGGGAGGCATGGTAGGCGATGAGCCCGGCAAGCCCGATGACGGCCCAAAGGCCGAGCACCACCGTGCCGTAGACGATCCGGCCGAGCCACGAACGCCGACGCCGCTTCCGGCCCGCGCTCGCCGAACGTGCCGACGCCTTGGCCGGCTTGCGTGCCGGCCCACTCGCTCGATTCGCCACGCCCTCTCCTGATCCAGAACGATCGTCACGGGACAGGCGCAGGTCGAGGTCGCCGCGATCCCGCGTGCGCCCCTCCGGCACATCGAAGTTCGGCTCAACCCTGCCGCGCCCCTTGCCTGGACCGTTGCCTTGCCCCTTGGCCATGCATCCCGTCTTCGATTGATCCGGACCGGCGCGCCCATCTACGGTGACGCCGCACGGTTGCCGCGCGTCTCAGGCTGCGGCGTCCGCCCCGATACAGGACAGGACGCGGCAGCCGCGCGCCCGCCTTGTCGAATCCGTTTGTGACCGCATCGCGGTGACGCTGGACGAGAAGGCTCGCCAATCCGTTAAGACCGCGTCAACCTCTACGCGCCGGGCGCCGGGTCGGGAGGTTGCCCCACACCCATCACCCGCCGCGCCTCGGCGAGCAGCACCGGGTGGCGGGCCGATTGCGGACCGAAATCCGGCGTCTCCCGGCCGAGCCGAGCGACGCGCGCCAGGAACAGGCGTCGGCGCAGGCCGAAGCGCCGGAGACTCACAAGCAGCGCCTGAAGCACCAGGCGGACGGCTTCGGTACGCTCGCGTTCGAGGACGATCTCGGTCTTCAGGGCCTCCTCGCGCCGAAGCGCGGCCTCGAGTTCGCCGCGGACGACCATTCTGGCCGCCTCGTCCTGGCGCGCGGCCGCCAGCGCGATCCGGCACTCCTGCAAGGCGCTGAGCAGCAGAAGCTCGTGCGCGGGCGAATCTTTCACTCAGTCCTCCCGATGCGTCGCGATCCGGCGCCGACCTATGCGACCCGTCCTCACGCAATCGATATCGTGAGCCGACGCCATAGCGAGCACGGCCGCTGGCCGGAAGCCGCCATCCGGATTAATCGGCCCCGGCATGACGCATCACGGGGGAATCGTGGACGTGAAGATTCGGATTGCCTCGGCCATCGCGGCCGGCTCGCTGGGGATGGGCCTGCTCGCGCTCACGGCGGCCCAAGCCTACCAGCTCGACACGGTGAACCTGATCGCCTGCGCGCAGGAGGGGGGTGTTTGCCAGATGCCCTATCCAACCAACGTCTATTTCGGCGTCCCCGGCCGCACCAACGGTCGGCCGTTCCCGCAGGGCGGTGTGATCGCCTGCAACGCCCAGACCTTCGGGGATCCTGCCCCGGGCCAGCCGAAGAGCTGCTGGTACGCGCCGCGCATCAATGCGGGCGGATCGAACGACCGCCCCCGGGACGAGGGCTATGACCGGCGCCGCGACGATTACCGCGACGATCGCGGCTACGACCGCGATGATGACCGCCCACCGGCGCGGCGTCCTTACGACGAGGATTACGACCGGCCTGCACCGCGACAGTACCGGGACTACCGGGACGATGATTGATCTTGTCCCGATAGCCGCGTCTTCCCGCCATATTCAGCCTGTTAACGGCGATCCGCCATGGTTCCGGACATTCAGGCCCGGTTCGGCGGGCGGGTGCGGCCGAGGGAGTGTCTTATGACGGAGGACCGGCGCGGCACGTTCCGCAGGAACGCCTTCACGTTCGGCTCCTTGCTCCTCGCACACGGCGAGGTCAGTTGCCTGGTCTGGGACGCGACCGAAACGGGCGCTCAGATCGAGGTGGAGAACGATCAGCCGGTACCGGATCGTTTCCCGCTGCGCCTGACCGCTGATGGCGATCCGCGTCCGGTTACGGTCGCGTGGCGGCGAAGCCGGCGGATCGGCATCGCCTTCGAGGGCTGAAGCGGCTCGTCAGGTCGCCTGCAGGGCCGGACGCGCCGACCTGCGGGCCGGCGCCAAGTGGAACCATGCGGGCCGGACGAACAGGATCTTCAGGGGCGTGCCGCGCACGAGCCGTTCCAGAGCGAGCGGCAGCAGAACCGCGGCCACCATCACGATCAGGCTCACGGCACCGATATCCGCGATGATCCCGGTGCGCACGAGGATCTCCCGGGTCGCGGCCATCGGCAGCGAGAATGCGAGGTAGATGACGATCGAGCGCCGGCCGCAGGCGCGGATCGCTTCCGCCACGGGGCCGCCCGCCCAGCCGATCAGGGCGGCCGCCACCACGATCGCCAAGGCTCCGGCGGCGCCGAGGGCGAGGCTCACCAGGGGCAGGCTCGCCAGCGTCGGATGGGCGGGATCGCTCGCGGGTGTCATGGCCAACCAGGCCTCCAGGGCGGCCCAGATGGCAAGTCCGCCGAGCGCCGGCCCGACATGGCGCCGTGCCGTATCGGCCAGGGTGAAGATCCGGTCGGCGAACAGGTATCCGGCGACGAAGTAGACGTAACGTGCGCAGAACTCCTCGATCAACGTCGAGTCGCTGCGGATATCGGCGATCTGCAACAGCGCGGCCGCAGCCAGCAACACGCCGCCCGGCAGGCGGCGCAGCACCTTGGTGACCACCGAGAACACAGCCAGCAGGTAGATGAACCACAGGCTGGAATAGGGCTCGATCAGGGCGTGCGCGAAATGGGCCGCGAAGTCCGCGGGGCCGCCATCGCCGACGATCTTTCCGTACCGGGCCGCCGACTGGATCACCAGCCACAGCAGGTAGAAATAGGCGAAGTGGACCACCCGCCGGTCGGAGAACAGGCGCCAGTCGCGGTCGATCACCCGCCCCATGAACAGGCCCGACAGCAGGAAGAAGTCCGGGATCCGGAACGGTTTCGCGAAGGCGACCACCGGGTGGAGGAATCCCTCCCCGCCCATGGCGTCGCCGGTGCCCGTCACGGCATGCATCATCACGACCAGGAGGATGCAGATCCCCTTGGCGATATCGACCCAGGCCAGTCGATCCCGTGCGTCTGCTGCTCCGGCCATCATCGCATCCCCGATACAGGGATGATCCTGGACCCCATGTGGTTGACGGCAAGATTCGAGGCACAATCGATCTGCCGACGTAGCCAAGACTTCGTAAATATTCGCCGCTCAGATCTTGCGGCGCGAGGTCCGCCGGTCGCGGGTCATGCGCGTGGCGGCATGAAAATCGTCGGGCTTGCCGCGGACCCAGGCGAGAAACCGGGCGATCTCCGGATCGGTACGCAGCGCATCGACCTCGGCGAGCCGGTTGGCGATCTCTGCTTCGCTGTAGCGGGCGTGGATCGCCGAGTGGCAGATCTGGTGCAGCCGGACGGTGCCACGATGGGTTCCACCCTTCAGCTTGGGCGTCAGATGGTGGAGGCTGGAGCGGGCGCGCGGTGGGATCGGCCTCTCGCAGAGCGGGCAGACCGGATCGACCCGCGCGGCGTCGCCCGGCTGCGCGGGATCATCGGCATTCCAGCGCCGGGACCGCCGTCCGACCACGCACGCCCTCCTTCATCCGCCCACTACCCCGCCGTCTCGGCCGCCGCGCAGCCCCCGCCGACACGCGCGCCGAACGTAGCTTCTGCCTCGCGATCCCGGAGGCCCAGGATGGAGACGTGATCGCCCGGTACCAGCTCGATCCGCGCCCGGGGTCCGGCCGCGGCAGCGAGCGCCAAAGCAAGCTTGGCCGGCACCACCGGATCGTCGCGGCCCTGGACGATCAGGACCGGCGCCGTCCCGGAACGGATGCGCAGATCCGAGCGGTAGGTGTCGCGCAGGAGCCAGGATGGTGCCAGCGGGGCATGCAGCCGCACCGTGTGGGTCATCGAGTCGAACGGCGCCTCAAGGTAGAGCCCGATCGCGGAATAACGCTCGGCGACCGCGACCGCGATGGCTGCCCCGAGGGAATGGCCGTGCAGCAGGATCGGCGCACCCGGCGCCCGCGCCGCCGCCTCCGCCACGGCGGCCAGACCGTCGCGGATCAGGCCGTCTTCGCTGGGATGGCCGGTCGAACCCGGATAACCGCGATAGGCCGGGGTCAGCAGGCCCCAGCCGCCCGCCCGCCAGGGGTCTGCAGAGAAGCGCGCTGCATGCGGTTCCGGGCGACCACCGTTGCCGTGAAAGCTGACCACGATGCCGCAACCTGGCCGCGGCGCGCGCCAAAGAGCGTGCAGGGTTTCCCTGTCGCTGGTGGCGATCGTGATCGGCGCGACCTCCGGCGGCACCGGCGCGAGGGGCGGTGGATGATAGGCGCCCGGATAGAGAAAGCGGCGTTGCCCAAGGGCGAGCGCGGCAAGCGCCAAGCCGGAGAGCAGCAGTACGGTAAGCACGAGAGCGGCGAGAAGGCGCATTCGAAACGGCGGTGAGCAGCGTTTGGCGTGAGTGCCCTCCCCTAGGCCCGCCCGGGTCGCCCTTGCAATCGGGGCCGCTTGGAACGCTGCCAGACCATCCGGAGCGGATGTCGTTCGGACGTTTTATGCAGCATTGACAAAGGCACCGGCAACCGTGAGTCTTGAATCGTTCCGAGGGGAGCCCCGCAGGGGGCTGAGATTGGGCATCCGGCCCTGACCCTTGAACCTGATCCGGCTCATACCGGCGGAGGGACGGGAACCTGCGGCTGCGCGCCTCGCGGCCGGCTCTCTCATCTCACCCATCGCGTGGACCGGACCGCTCCGAAGCGAGGAGAGGCCCACGATGAACGCACCCGTTCGCCCCAAGGACGTGACAGGCAACCCCGAGGCCGTGACCACCGGTCCGGTCACCGGATCGCGCAAGGTCTATGCGAGCCCGGCCGGCCGCTCGGACATCCGTGTGCCCTATCGTGAGATCGCCCTCTCCGACCCGAAGGAAGCACCGGTGCGGGTCTACGACCCGTCGGGCCCCTACACAGAAACCGACGTACGCATTGACCTCAGCGCCGGCCTGACCGGCGTGCGCGAGCCCTGGATCGCGGCCCGCGGCTACGCGGCGGTCGAGCCCCGGGCGGTCAAGCCGGAGGATAACGGTTTTGCCGGCGACAAGCTCGTGGCCCCCTGCCCCGCCGAGCGGACCATCCGCAAGGCGGCGCCCGGCCAAAAGGTGACGCAGTACGAGTTCGCCCGCGCCGGAATCATCACCGAGGAAATGATCTACGTCGCCCACCGCGAGAACGCCTGCCGCGAGCAGATGCTGGAGGGCGCTGAGGCCACGCTCGCCGACGGCCAGAGCTTCGGCGCTTCGGTGCCGCCCTTCATCACCCCCGAATTCGTCCGCGACGAGATCGCCCGGGGCCGCGCGATCATCCCGGCCAACATCAACCACACCGAATTGGAGCCGATGGCGATCGGCCGGAATTTCCTGGTCAAGATCAACGCCAATATCGGCAACTCGGCTGTGACCTCGTCGGCCGCCGAAGAGGTCGAGAAGCTGGTCTGGTCGATCCGCTGGGGCGCCGACACGGTCATGGACCTGTCGACCGGGCGCAACATCCACAACATCCGCTCGTGGATCATCCGGAACAGCCCGGTTCCGATCGGCACGGTGCCGATCTACCAGGCACTGGAGAAGGTCGGCGGCGATCCGCTCAAGCTCGACTGGGAGGTGTTCAAGGACACCCTGATCGAGCAGGCCGAGCAGGGCATCGACTACTTCACCATCCATGCCGGCGTGCGCCTCGCCCACGTGCCGCTGACCGCCCGACGCGTCACCGGCATCGTCTCGCGCGGTGGCTCGATCATGGCCCGCTGGTGCCTCGCCGGGCACCGCGAATCGTTCCTCTACGAGCGGTTCGACGAGATCTGCGACATCATGCGGGCCTACGACGTGTCGTTTTCGCTGGGCGATGGATTGCGCCCCGGCTCGATCGCCGACGCCAACGATGCCGCGCAGTTCGGCGAGCTCGAGACCCTGGGCGAACTGACCAAGGTCGCCTGGGACAAGGGCTGCCAAGTGATGATCGAGGGCCCCGGCCACGTGCCGATGCACAAGATCAAGGTCAACATGGAGAAGCAGCTGAGGGAGTGCGGCGAGGCGCCGTTCTATACCCTCGGCCCGCTGACCACCGACATCGCCCCCGGTTACGACCACATCACCTCCGGCATCGGCGCCGCGATGATCGGCTGGTTCGGCACCGCGATGCTCTGCTACGTCACCCCGAAGGAGCATCTCGGCCTGCCCGACCGGGACGACGTGAAGACCGGCGTGATCACCTACAAGATCGCTGCCCACGCCGCCGACCTCGCCAAGGGCCACCCGGCCGCGCAGCTGCGCGACGATGCGCTGAGCCGCGCCCGGTTCGACTTCCGCTGGGAGGACCAGTTCAACCTGGGCCTCGATCCGGATACGGCCCGCCGCTACCACGACGAGACCCTGCCCAAGGACGCCCACAAGGTCGCGCATTTTTGCTCGATGTGCGGGCCGAAATTCTGCTCGATGAAGATCACGCAGGACCTGCGCGCCGAGGTGCTGGCGATGGAGGAGGCCGGCGAGGTCGTGGGTGCGGCGCCCGTGATGACCAAGGCCGAGGCCGAAGCCGGCATGAAGGCGAAGTCGCAGGAATTCCTGGCCGAAGGCGGGAACCTCTACGTCGACGCCGCCGAGTGAGGCGACGGCACGCCCGGTCCGTTCAGGATGCGGGCGTGCCACAGGCAGCGATCGGATCGTCGCCGGAGGGAGCCTGGATCTCGATGACGGATCCCGGGCCGGCACCGTAGCCGTCGTGCAAAGCCGCGAGCATCAGATCCGCCGCGATGGTGACATCCGGCGGGTCCCCGATTTCGACCTCGCGGGCGAAGTTCTTGCGCGGGCTCGCCTGGACATAGCCGAGCGCGTTCAGAGCCGCGCGCTCGGCCGGGTCGAGCCGCAGCCGCCCTTCGCCGGTTGGACCGTAGGCGCCGGACGAGGCCTCGCAGAACATCCGTGTGTCGCGATCGTGGTAGATGCACTGCACGTAGCGCTGAGGCGCGCCGCGCAACGCGACGATGATGAAGCGGTCCCGCGACTCTTCGACCAGGCCACGCTGATGCATGATCTCGAGGCGCTCCGCGATCGCGCACCAATGCCGCGCGATGAAACGGGCCCGGGATGCCGCCGTACTGCCCAAGTCCGCCGCGGCGAGTGGCGACGTCACCGTGATCACCAGAACGGCGCAGACCCAGCGCATCCAGATTTCCTTCCGCGGGCACTTGCGGGTGGGACGCTGCGGCCCCTGCATCAGCCGAAATGACCACGAATTTGTGTCGGTGCGGTAACGGAATGTTCAGTGCATGCCGGATCACCGCTTGGCGGCCGGTGGATGACCAGCCAGCGTTAAGGAACGCTTAGGCTGCGTGGCAGCTGAATCCTCCGATCACAGGACAGCAGGAGATCAGCCATGGAGATCCGCCCGCTCGCGGCCCCGCCGGGACCGCAGGGCCTCGATGCCCTCGGCGCCACGGCCGCCCCTGCGGAGACGCAGCAGCCGTCCGAGCCGCCTGTGAGCGCCAAGACGTTGGAGCCTGCGGTGAAACTCGACATCACCACGACGAACGGCAAGGCGCGATACATCAAGGATCTCGATACCAGCGCCATCGTCTTCCAGGTGGTGGACACCACGTCCGGCACCGTGATCGATCAGCTGCCCAGCGAGACCGCATTGCGGAACCGCGCCTACGATTCCGCCCGCGAGACGCAAAAACAATCAGCCGGTAGCGTATCGCGGGTCGCCTGATTCCCAGGACCGCACGCGGCGGATGATCCGTTTGACGCCGTCGCGGTCCGGCTGCTAGATCATGCCCAAGCATGAACGCTTCGGGTTCGGGCTGAGCGGTTGCTCCGCTTTTGCCGCCCCAGACGCCGTTTATGTGGGCGGGCGTAGTTCAGTGGTAGAACGTCAGCTTCCCAAGCTGAATATGCGGGTTCGATTCCCGCCGCCCGCTCCATTATCCCACAAGGACTTAGCCTGTGGATGACCGCCCCAGGGGGCGCGTGATACAACATTGATACAACAAATGCCCCTGGGACCGCACCGGTCGGGGTGGATCAGATGTCCTTGAAGGCGTCGCGATCCTCGGGCGGCATGGCCATCATCTCAAGATACGGCTTGAGGCCATCCCAGCACCACTCGGGATTCCCGTTGAGATAAGCCTGGGCATGGCCGGCGATGAAACTGTAGTGCCAGCTACCGGTGTCGATATGCTGATGGTCGCCCCGAACCGACGTTGCCGTCAGCGGGACGCAGCCAGCCGCATCGCGGATCGCCTGGCTCGAAGGGTGGTGCCCCGTGAGCTCGACGAGCGTGGCGAAATGCTGCCGCTCGCCCGGGAGGCGGACGAACCAGGCCGTCAGGCTAAGTTTCAAAAACAGTTCGCGGGCTGCATCCGTCAGGTCCGACTCGTGGAACCAGCGGTCACATTCGAGGTCCAAATTGCTGCGAGTGATCAGCGTCTCGCAGGCGTGCCCGAAGAACTTCCGCTTACGCCATGAAGGCGTGGGCGGTCGGCGGATGGTTGGCATGGGTGCACTCCTGGTTAGGTGCACCGTAGCCGTGACGGGTTACAGGGCGCCTAAGCCCGGCCTGCCATGACGTCGGCCAGGAAGGCGGCCATCTCGACCTCCAGGGCCTCCATCATCGCGAGGTCGGTCTCGGTCACCTCGTCACCGCCCGAGACGTGGCGCATGATCAGGCCGCTGTAGCTCCGGGCGCCGGCCATGAAGGCGCGCTTCATCTCGCGCTTCTGGATGTCCGGCGTGTCCTGGAGCTGCACGCCGCGGCGAAGGAATCCCAGTCGTTGGCGAGCATGCGGGGCGTGTCGGTCATGCGGTCACCTCGGGCTGTTGTTCGGCGGATAGCCCGGCCTTCAGTAACAGCCAGCGGTACCGCTCCTCGGAAAGGACGACATGGCCTGGGCCGATTTCGCGGTCCCCGATCCGACCTATGACCCCCTCGGTCAAATGGGCGCCGAAGGAATCTGTGGGCTCGCTCGGACCGGCGCGCTGCCCGTCACGCCACGCGAGATATGCCTCGGGGCCGTCGAACAGATCGGTCCAATGAGAGTGGACGAAGTCGCCATTAAAGGGTTCGCCGGCGTCGCATCGGGTTACCCCGATACCGGTCATGTCGATCAGGCCGTCCTCGCCGAACGCATGCTGGTACCCGGCGGACTTGAGGAGTTTCCGGATCTCGTCGTAGGCGGCGCCGGGAAGTTCGAGCTCAGCAACGGTGTGAGTTTGCGTCCGGGTCATGGTTCCTCCTCGTTAGTTGAATATGTGAACCCAGGTCGCCGGGTGAATTCGGTAATTCCCAAGCCACCCTTGTTTCTCGTGGTCGTGCGCGGACCGAACATCTCCTGGTAAGCATGCGTCACGAGGGATTCCCGCAGCGGGTCGGGGCCCGCAGGTGTCATGACGACCTTGGCCTTGCCTCGAAACCGTTCGGGTATCTCGGGCAGCGCTTTTGCCGTGTCGAAGCTATCGACCTCATCGTAGATGACGACCCGGCCCATGGCGCGTTCAGTCCGGATTCGCTCAGCCCGCACCTCGTCTTCGATGGACCATCCGTCGGTGGGTATCTCGCGGGGGTTCATGGATGCCTGGCCCGCCACGCCGATACCATTTCGGCCAGCCGGTGGTTGGCCGCGCACCAAGGCGTCGACCTCATCCTCGACGCGGAACTTGAAGCTGAGCCGGTCACGCTCCTCAGGAGGCGTCACGGCATCGGAGCCGACCGCCTCGTTCTCCGTTCGGCGGAAGGTCTGCTGCGGGGTCGGTGGGATGTGGGCCGCGGTGTGGAACCCGTCGTCGCGACACGAGCGCAGCACTCCGCCGAAGAAGCTCAGTGTGAACCGACTTCCTGTGCGGCGAAGAAGGTTAACTTGGCTAATTCCGAGAGTGAAGGAGATGATGGCCCGTGAAGGATAGCCATTGAGGCTATGCACCTCGACAATGCCATCCTCGTCGCGAGCAGCATCCTTGTAAGTCCGGGCAATGGCCTCGGCTTCAGCCTTGGGAACGCCGCCACGTGGGGTGATGAGCACTGCGCCCCGGCCGTCCGGATAGACGATGCCGGCTTCCCAAGGGGCCGAGAGGTCCTCAGTCGAACGCTTCTGATCCATGGTCCCGTCTCCTCGAATCGGAGGATACGGAGCGACCAGGAGAGGCAGCAGCACGCCTACATGCGGGGCGAGTAGCCTTCGGCCTCATCCTCCGCGAGCAGGTCGTCGAGCGTCGGCCGGCCCGCGTTAAAGGTCGTCAAACGAAGATCGAGCCCGACGCCGTTCAGCAGGCGAAGGACGTTTGAGATCGACATGTCGGGCGCGTACCCAAGCTCCAGGGCGATCAGGCGCGTCCTGGATACGCTGGCCATCTCGGCGACTGCGGCCTGCGTCAGACCTGACACCCGGCGCGCTTCCTTAACGCGGGCCCCGAGCTCGACGAGATCGATCTGACTCATGGATGCGACATGCCCCGCCAAAACGACCTGGATGTCCCGTCTGCGCGACACCACGGCTACGCTAGGCCCCGCCTCGGCAAGGCACCATGCGGCCGCCGTTAACCATGTTTTCGGGTTCGCCGTGCTACCGCGTACGGCATGGAGATCATCCTCGAATACATGCTGCCGGACGTGTGGCCGGCGCCGGCCGGGTGGACCGTCGTCGGGCGCGTGGGCAACCGCGCGTTGGCCTACGACGTAGCCCGCAAGCCGCACCTGATCGGCGACGGCGAGCCCGAGGCGCTAGACGTCGGACAGGTCAATGCGGCCCTGGCACCTGCCGTAGACGCCGTGGCGAGCGCCCTGTGGCCAGGCGGCTGGACGCATGCGCTCCCCCTGGCTTTCGGCCTCAACCGGCGCACGTGCCAGCCTGATCGGATCGCCAAGAATGGGCTGGGCCCGGCGATCCTGCGGGCCCTGGCAATGTCGGGTGCATTCCCCGACGCCGAAGGTATGGGCTGGGTCCTGTCGGCCCTGGCCCGCTACGCCGACGAGTACGGCGAGCACGTCGGAGTGGCCCAGGACCTGGATGATGCCGAGCGTGCGGCCGCCAACGCGATAGCGGTCCTAAGGGCCGTGAGACGGGAAAAACCGCTGAGACCTGTGCAGGAAGACTGAGCGCAACGTTCCGTTAGGACCTGCCGACGTATAAGGGGCACTTCCGCTCAAGGGACGGCATTGGCCGCCCGGGAGCACCGGAGATGTCCGATGCGCACGACCCCCAAGCTGGGACCCCAGCACTGCCACGACCTGAGCGCCTGGCTGCGCGGCGACGTCGCCGCCCCGGAGCCCGGTGAACCCGTCGTCGCCACGCTCCGCTTCGTCGTGATCGAACGCTTGGGCGGGCTGTACTGCAGCGCCCGCGAGCTGCTCCGTAACAGCCTCGTGGACGACCCTTCGCTTGCCTGGGCGTGGGCCTGCGCGTGCTCCATCGTTGCCGAATTCGAACGCGGCAAGCCGGGCCGCCGGTCGTACGACGAGCAGACCGCCCTGGTGCGCCTGCGGGCACTGCACGAGCACTGCACCGGCCGCGCCGAGTCGCTCTCGTCGTGCGTCCTGCCCTGGGACGAGCAGGACGGCGAGTTTGCTAAGCTGCTGCAGGAATACCGGTTGCTCACCGGCATCCTCGCCCTGAGCCTCATGGAGCTCGGCGACGCCGTTGGCCGCCGTGACGTCCGTGAGTGCGCGGCAGAAAACCTAGATGAGATGGACGGACCGCACGTCGCCGCCTACGCCCGGGTGCTTCTGGGGCTGTCGGGAGATCCTGGCGAGCCTTGGCGGGCGGGCCAGGGAGCCTTGGGCGCGCTCACCGACGCCAGGAAGGAAGGTCAGCAGATCCTGCTGGGGGCGGTGCCGGCGGTCCTGGAGGAGGACAGCAGGACTGCGCGATTCCTCCGTGAAAAGCTCGCGGCGTCCCGCCTGCGCGACTTGGCGTCCAGCCAGACCGAGCCGACGGCGTTGCCGGACTTCTCGGGGCCGTCCCTACTCGTCCTGGCGACCACACAGCATCTGCCGGGCGGCGCGGAGGACGGGGCCAGGGCCGGTCGCTCGACGGGCTCGACACCGAGAACGGAGTGGGCGCCCTTCGCGGGCAAGAGATGGCCTCTCCAGCCCGTTGGCGACCTTGCCGAGGCTCGGGATGCCCTGGTCTCCGAGTTCCCGCATGCCGAGCGGATCATCGACACCATTTTGCGCGATCTGGTCGGCCGCCCCCACGTGTACCTGAAGCCTATTTTGATCGTCGGCCCGGCGGGATGCGGGAAGACGCGCTTCGCCCGCCGCTTGGGCGAGATCCTGGGACTGGGTGTGCAGATCTATCCCTGTGCGGGTGTCGCGGACGCAGCCGCTCTCGGGACAAGCCGGCAGTGGAGCACAGCCCGGGCCTGCCTGCCCTTGCAACTCCTGAAGCGGCTCTCGACGGCGTCCGCCCTGTTCGTGTGGGACGAGCTTGAGAAGGCGGGCTCGTCCCAGCACAACGGCCGGCTCCAGGACGCGATCTTGCCCCTCCTGAATCTGCCGGATGCTGCGCGCTTCTTCGACCCGATGATTGAGACAGCGGTCGACTTATCGGGCATCTCGCACATCGCCACCGCCAATACTCTAACCGGGTTGGGTGAGGCGCTCCTCGACCGGTTCCGCATCGTGCAGATGCCCGAGCCCAAGGCCGAGCATCTCCCGGCCTTGATCGGCGGCGTGCTTGACGAGATCCGGGCGGAACGGGGCACGGACGACGTGTGGGTGCCGGACTGCTCTCCCGATGAGATCGAGCTCGTCCAGGCCGTATGGACGGGTGGTTCAGTCCGCCTGCTCAAGCGCGTCGTCGAGACCATGATCAGCATGCGCGAATCCCGCGCGACACGGATGTGAGGGGAGGCCATCATGATCGATCCGACTCTCGCCCCCGTGTGGGACTACCTCGCCGGCATCATCCGCGGATACCGGCTAGCCGGTACCGTCGACGCTCGCCTCGGCCCGATCTTAGAGGAGTATGTCGGGCATACCGGCCGCCTCGTGCGCGACCGCGGCCTGACCCTGGCCGAGGGCCTCGTTCTGGCTCAGGCCGCCGTCACCGCCGCCGGCCGGCTGGCCCCGCTTGAGGAGGCCCGCCGTGTCGCACGTTGACGTCTACCGGAACCTGACGCGGCGTTGCTGGAGCGTTCGGCAGGGCGGCCGCCTCGTCGCCCATCGCGACGCCGTCACGCTGATGGACGTGACTTTCCAAGTCAGCGAGGCGGGCCGGCAGCGGGTCATCCGCCTCGGGCAACGAAGCGTCATGGCGCACGCCCGGGGTACGATCACCGAGGCGCGCCAGTGGCCCTCGGCGGTCCGCATCCGGTTCTGCCCCTTCAGCGGGCCCGCTTTTGTCGACGAGGAGGGCGCTCCCGTCGCCACCGCGCACCTGGTTCATTTCTCGGCCGACGGCGCCGCGTGGGGGATCCTGTCATGAAGGCACTCGCCTTAGTCCTGCTCGCGTCGGCGCCGGCCTTGGCCGACAGGTACCCGACCACGAGCGAGCCCTGGCACTACGAGGGGCGCGCCCCGGCCCGCGGCGGCGAGGCGCGATTCGCCCGGCTCGATGCCGTCCCGGACCGGCGTGGCGGCTGGACCGTGGCCGTGACGTGCGGCCGCGTCAGCCTCACGACCGGGCGGGAGGCCGTGACGTACCGTGGCACCGGATCGGGCGGTCGATCCCGCGGTGGGTTGCTCGGCGGGACGATGACGGCGACCGGTTACCCGACCCTGGGCTGGACGATGTCACAGCAGCGGGACGGCATCCTCGATCAGCACATCGTCTTCGCCGCACCGGGCGAGGACAATAATTGCCCGAACGGCACCGGCGACATCAACACAGGGGACTGAGATGGCAAGGAAGAGAGAGCACTGGTTTTTTTACCTTCGCAGATCGCGGAAGAAATACTTCCCGGCTGAGGCGACCGAGGCGCTTGCTCTGCGCATCGAGAACCTCGCCGCTGATTTCCGCACGAACGAATCCCATGCGACAAGGCATGAGCTCCGGCGAATACAGACGGCCGTGTCACGCATCGAGGAGGCCCTGTCGAGCGCCTCCGGAACCTGCGAGCAAGCGATGGGCCCTCCGGACGGCGCGGACGAACCCATTGGGTATCTGGACCACTGATCGCGCGGAATGACGTCACGGGTGCGCAGAACCACGTCACAAATGGCGATTCTGCGCGGAATGACGTCACGGCGAGCCGTCTCGTGCCTGGCGTTCCCCGGGGCTAGCCTTGGACATCCAGGGGGGACCGACATGAGATTGCGAGACCAGACACCTGCGGAGGTCGCTGAGATGACCGCCCTCCGCGACCATCTCCGGCAGACGCACGGCGACGAGGCCGCCACTGCTCCGCTGTTGACCGACTGGATCACGCGCCCGCACCAGGGCGGAGGTTTCCGCCTGAACGGCTTGTGCTGGGGCAGCACGGTCGGGGACACCATCATGACGACGAGCCGCATCGTCGAGATGACGGAATCGTACGCGCGGACGCAGACTGGCTCGCTCTACGTCCTCGGCCGAGAGGACCGAGAGCATAAGCGAGAGCGCAGGATGAAGGGCCAGCGCGGGCCCGTCCTCCTCGCGCCGGCCGAGGAGCCCGAGCCGGCGTTCAAGCCCTGAGGGCTGTCAGGTCGCCGGCTCGCCCCGGTGACGGGCGTGCCGCTCCCGCTCGTCGGCCTCGTCGATGAGGGTGGTCGTGAGCTTCTTCACCGCCCTCGTCATGTCGACCACGGCCTCCTGCAGCTCGCCGACGATCTTTCGGTCATCCAGGTGAAGCTGTGTGACAGTGACAGTCGTGATCCGCCGCGTCGCTGCGGCCTCGTCCAGGGCCTCCTCAGGTCGCCGGCCCTGCTTCTTATAGGCGCCGAAAAACGCGGCCAGGGCGCCCCCGATAATGGTCATGAGGCCGAACACCGCCTCCTTGTACGGCCTGACTGCCGTCCAAGTCGCATCGGCCCCTGCCAGAAACGCATTACCCAGATCAACAGCAACGGACATCAGGGCGCCGGCTCCCAATACGATGGCGCCGGCGGATTCTGCGCCATTGCCTTGCCCCAGATCCATTTGGCGATGGCCGCGTCCTTCGCGGCTCGCCACGCGCTCACAAGGTCGCTGCAGGACAGCACGGCGTAGACGCCAACCCCGGTCGTCAACGGCTCGCCCGGTACGATGAAGAGCGCCGCAACGAAAGCCCAGAGGCCCGCTCCAAGGAGCGCCGTAGCTGCCCTGAGGGCGGGCGTCCGACGGTCCCTTCCATTGATCATCAGGGCGAGGAGTCGCAGCGCAGCGACGCAGCCGATGCCGAAGCCCCACTCACGCTCCGTCCCGATCTCGGCAAACCGATTCCACTGCGTGCCCGTGTCGAACACGGGTCCGAGGACAAGGATTACCGCGAACACCAGGCTTACGGCTGCGCCCTGCCATTCCATCGCCCGGGAGGGCGTATAGACGGTGAGTTTCGGCTTGACCGTGACGACGTTCACTGGCCCTGGCGCCAGCCGCAGTGACGCTGCCCGTAGCGAAGCTGCGTCAGGACCTGCTTCTTTTCCGCGACTGACATTGTCGCGATCTGAGACTGGGACGGTAGCATCGGAGTAGCGATGTCGCAGTAGGCTCCGCCCGTTCCCGCCCCCCGGATAGCGTGGAGCACTGCCCGGCCATGGGCATTGATGTCAGGATCGGCGCGGCGAGCAGCGCCCTGTGAAGCCTTGTCATCGAGACCACCTCTGAAGTTCACGGGTCAGCTCCCTGTCGTCGAGTTGGGAGACGTCTTTCTCGATCCGCTCCCGGTCTTCCCGGGCGGCGGCGTTGGCGCGCTGGACGGATTCGAGGGCCTCGTCGCGGGCCGACGAGCGGATGCGCGCCGCGGCCACGAGCAGGGCCCACACGAACGCAGCCAGCATGCCGGCGCCGCGGGCGATCTTGCTGTTGGCGAGTAAGGTCGCCAACGCCGGGCCGAAGCCGAGCACGACGACGACGAGGGCCACGACCGCGGGCAGGCCTGCGGTCAGGATGAGCCAGACCCAGAACGTGCCCATCAGGCGACGAGCCTCCCGGACCGGTAGGCGCGGACGGCGGATTCGACGAGCGACCCGCCGAGCACCATCGCTGTCGCGAATCCGCCCGCGAGCAACACGGCCTGCCAGTGCTCGACGAACCAGGCGGTAGCGGTCGCCTGCATGCCGTCGCCGACCAGACCCTTGACGCTGTCACGTGCGGCTTTGAGCTGGTCGACGCCGCTCTGCGCCTGGGTCAGATAGCCCTGGTAGGCTGAGACGGTAGCGAGACCGACCCCACCGACCTTCTTGAGGTTGTCGCCGGCGCGCGCAGCGAACTGACTTCCTTGACCTCGGACTTCGGCGCCACCTCGCGCTCGCCCTTGGCCAGCGCCGGCGCCGCCTCCAGCTTCGCCACGAAGTCCGACGTCGCTACGCCGTCGCCGGTGAGGCCGAGCTCGACCTGTGCGGCGCCGACGGCGCGCCTGGTGGCCGGCCCGTAGATGCTGTCCGCCTTGACCGGCGTGCCGAAGGCCGCGAGGGACTCCTGCAGGGCCCGGACGCGGGGGCCGCGGTCGCCGAGTTTCAGGGTCGAGGCGTCGGCCAGCGTCGCTGCCGGCGCCGGTGCCGCCGGGAGCTTCGTGGTCCACTCGGCGTAGGCCGCGGCCAGCTTCGTGTCGTAGCCGTTCTTCTTGAACTGCTTGCCGTTGTAGCCCCGGGCGAAAGCTGCCCAGTCATGCGCGGCCAAGTGCCGGATGAGCCCGGTCGACCGCATGAAGGCGACGCCGCAAGCGAGGTGGGCCTCGATGCCGCCGCGCGTCAAGGCGGAGTGCATCTCGACAGCGCTGTCGAACCCGGCATGCTTGTGGTTCTCGCCCAGGACCTGGAACCAACCCATCGAGCAGGAGGCGTACGCCACCTCGGGATCGAGCGCAGCCGCGCGGGCGATCAGGGCAAGACGGCCAGCGGACGTTCCCTGGTCGGCGTACTGCGCGCTGCGCGGGCCCTGCCACTTCGGCACCACAAGGCCCTGGCGCTTTGCCTCGGCCAGGATGTCGGCACCCTTGGCTGCGAAGCCCCGGTAGGCCACGTGGCGCTCGTAGAGCATCGCCGGCTCGATGCCGTCGCTCGGGTCGAGGTCGGCGGATTCGAACGGCCGGCCGTTGGTCTCCGTCTCGACGACGGCGAGGAGCGCGGCGGGCTCGATGCCCTGCTGCGGCGCCGCCGCGACGACGGCCGCGACGTATCTCGGATCCAGTTTCATGATGTTCCCCGTCAGTGGTCGGCACCGCCGGACGCGGGGACACGCTTGCGCGTTTGGACGGGGGGACCGGCCCTCAGCCCGACGATGCCGTGTCGCTGAGGGGGCGGCCAGCGTCTGCAACGGACAACCCCCGCTCTGCAGCCGGCACGTTCGAGTTCGCGTTCGGAGCCCGGCGCCGATGGGCCCGCGGGTCGCCCTGCTGCCGGGCCACGCTGATGATGCGGTCGACGTAGCCGAGCTCGATGCCGCAGCGGTCCGCACACGCCTGCCTGCTCAGGCCTTCGGCCCATCCGTTCAGGACCTTCGCCTTCAGCGAGTGCACGGCGCGCCGGGCCCGATAGATGCCGCGGCGCTGATGGGTCGGAGGCGGTGACACGGGATCTGGCCTGCAGCGTTCGTAGACGGCACGGGGCGTGTCCGTACGACGGCGCGGCGCGATGCTTTCGTCAACCTCCCAAACGATGCGCGCCTTGAGCCCTACGGCCTCGGCGATGCTGATCGACCGGTCGAGGCTGACGAGCTCGCGCCCCGACATGAACCGCTTCACGAAGTCGCGGCGCACCGACGGCATCTTGGTCGCGAGCTCGCTCAGCGCGTAGCCCTTGGCCTCGATCCGGTCGCGGACGGCCTCCACGAGTTCGACGTGCTTGGGGGCGGCACCGTCGTTGTCGGCGAACGACTTGTTGAGAAGCGTTGTCAGTTGGGCCGGAGTGTATCCCCGCGCCCGGATGAGGTCGTGGGCGGCGTCGACCGCCGCGTCTCGCATGTTGAGATAGCTGTCCGCGCGACATGCCCGAACCTGCCCGCCACTCATCCTGGAAACCCCCGGCCCTGCGAATCGCTCTTTGTTCCGCGGGCCATGTATCTAGCTGCGACGCGCAAAGCTCAAGCGTGGCGTGACAACCCGTTCCGACGTTTATCCAGCACTTGCCGTGGGTTGGTTCGTGCCGGGTTCACCGGGCCCTATCGTGATCGTGGAAGGACATGTGTCGGTGGCGCGGTTCGACCCGACCGGGTTTCGAGAACCGCCCCTCGGTCTCAGAGATCCATGGTGCGTGACAATCCCAAACGGGTCCGAAAATACAGTTTTAACAGGAGAAATCGTGCAGATGGTCTGGTGCCTATGTTCACCGGGGGCTATCGTAATCGGACAGGGGATTCGGCCCCTCAGGATCTGTCCCCGGCGTGTCAGCCAATCCCGAACTCTTCGACGCCATCCGCCCGGCCGCCTACGCCTTCACCCGGCGTCAGGTCCGTGACACGCGTCGCGCCGTCGACCCCATCGCCCTCAACCATTTTCTCGACGAGACCGTATCCCGGTACCGGGAGAGCGGCGGCGTCTCGGACCTGACCGAGGGGACGGTCCGAGACGTGAAGGCTTCGGTCATCCGGTTCTGCACCGAGCGTCTTAGGGTCTCGCGGTTCAGCGTCTCGAACCAGCGGCTGTGTGATGCGGTCCGCCCGCTTGCCCGGGAACGGGCCAAGGTCCTGCGTCGTACCCAGCGTGGCCCGGTTGACCGTGTGGCCCTGCGCACGGGCATAGAGGCGGATGTCGCGGCCCACCGTGCCATGCCTGGCCACGCCCTCGCGGACGACGACCACACGGGCCTCGTGGACCGGCTGGTCGCGTTCTACGGGCAGATGACCGCGGTGGCTCCGGAGACGACGAAGCCGGGTGCGACCGACGCTGCCAGGTCCGAGCTCGACTTTGCAGCCTGGTGCATCGTGCACGGCGATGCCGTGTCAGGCGAGGACCTGAGCACGAAGGCGGTGCGGGACCGGATCGAGGGCCTGCGGACACGCTACGCCCGGCAGCGGGATGCGGACGGCACCCTGTCCCTCGTCCCGGTGGCCGTCACGTTCGGAGCCGTCCGCGGCGCCCTGCAGCGGCTCCGGGGGCAGCCCGAGCGCGAGGCCGCAATCGACGCCCTCGCGCCGACGGCGCGCGACGTCGTGCACTTCCTGGAGAACGAGGGCATGCCGGGCAAGCGCGTCAGCGTCGTCACGCTGGCTGCCCTGGCACAGAAACTGTGGGCTCCGTCACGGAATCCCGCGGCCCTGCGCCAGCACCGGCGCCGGCTCCGGGAGGCCGCGGCCGCCATCGAGGCCGCTGGCATCGGGCTGCACGTGGCCGTGCTCGCGGACCATGTCGTCGTCGCCCGTCAGTGCCGGATGCCGGTCGATCCGGATGCCGTAGTCGCTAGCGCCGTCGCCAAGGGAAGGGTCCGGCATCTTTCTCGCGGGATGATGCACATGCGTCAGGGTCCGTGGGGGACCGAGGAGGGCCTCGATGCACAGGCCACGTGCCGCCTCATCGCCTCGCACGGTGGCGATGAGGACATGGCCCGCGTGCTGCACGTCACCGGGCACGGCCAGGCCAGCGACGCCTTCCTGGCCGTCACGACGCTCTACTCGGACCGCATGCACCGGAACACGGTGCAATGGATTGCGAAGGTCCGCGGCCGGCAGAGTGGCGACCTCGCATTCCTGTCCGGTGGTGGCGACCCGGCCGTGGAGGCCGCGGCGACGTTCGTGTCGGGCCTGATAGACACCGCGACGACGTACGACCTCGGCCAAGCATGGTCCGACGTCACGGCCACGGACACGTACCGCAAGCGCCTCTCCGGGGCCGCGCCCGCGCCGGCCCGTCAGCGCGTCCTGCGCATCGCCGCGGCCCTGTGCACGGCACCTACGCCTGCCGCCTGGGAGGCCGCGGTCCTCGCCGATGTCGTTGGATACCGTCCAGGCCGTCCCTACGCCGTCGCGCCCGTCCCTGCGCCCCCGCCCACCGTAGCCATGCCGGAGCCCGCCATGCCCGCCGTCACGTCGCCGGCGCCAGATCTGGTCGCCACGTTCCAGCCGTCCTACTATCCGGACATGGTCCCGTGTTTCGATCTGATGGACGAGATCATCAGCCATCGCAGCGTCAGCCGCATGCCGGCCGCCCTGCGGCTGCTCAGGCTGACGTATGCAAGTATGAGCAGCGACTTCGACGGATTCCCATCCGAGATCCCGTGGCCCTCCACCGTCGAGGGCGCACAGGCCGGCATCGAGGCGCTGCTGGCCGCCTTCGGGCAGCCCGGTATGGCCATCCTGGCTGAGCTCGATGGCGAGCTAAAGGGCTGCATCCGCGGTTCGCTCATGGCCGCTCAGACGGTCCTGGGTCGGTACGGCAGTTGGGGCCTCCCATTCGCCAACGCGGTCGTGGCACGCATCAACGCCACCGCAGGCAGCGTCGTGACCGTACCGCACCTGCGCCGCCAACTGCTGGAGATAGGCGAAAGGTTCGCCTGGGAACTCCAGCACAACCCTCCCGCGTAGCCCCATCCCCTTGGGGGTTGTCCGTTGCAAAACCTGCTCGCCCCGTGGCCTCATAGGTCTTGCCATCCTAACACTCGCCGAGCTTCCGGCCGGTCCTAATAGATATCGGAAAAACCGATCAATATTATCTTTGAAAGCGATGGATAAATTTGTAAAATACGCCCTAATGTACGGTAATTGATTACGTTTGACGTACGTCAGGACGATCGATACCTTTGATTGGTGAAGTGCCCTACATTCTCTTTGCTGCCTCGCTGAGGACTTGAACTAATTCAGTGTACTTAACTGATGAGACGTGCTGCCCGAGGTTAATCAAACTACGAATACGCGCCTCGATCATCGTCCGATCCGCCCTGTCGCCAGGGTCCGTCGCGTAGGCGGAGCGAGCGAGAAATACACGCCGATCCGAGGCATCGAAGTTTTGGTCTCTTATAGTCTGCCGCTTCAAGTCGACACGTGCCATCCTAAGAATGATTGGCAACTTAGCGTCAAAATTCTCGATGTAGAACATTGAGACCAGCATCTTGTCGGTATCTATGTGTATGACGTCAACGTCATCTAGGTCGCCGTACAGGACGCTTGCACACCCGACGAAGCCGCGCAGGTGGAGTGGCAGGTCGTCCTTGTCGTCCCGCCGGAAATGTATCGCCCTGTCACCGTCGCGATGTGCGATGCCCGCCTCAACCGCTTGTCCGCAAGCTTCCCGGATGCGCACCTCGTCTCGAAGCGTGAACAGGTAGGCCAAGGCTGCGTCCTTAGCCTTGGCCACGCCCCCGAAGAAAACGCGGGCATCGCGCTGCAGGCCGGAAGCGAGGTCGCTCAGGGCGACGGATTTCGAGAAAGCGACGAGGGCGAAGTATTAAAGCAGATCCTCCTTCCGCGCTTTCGCTGCTTTGATGAAATCGTCGCGGTCGTAGATGCCCTCGCACCAAGCGATGGCTCGAGACAGCGATACGTTGGACTGTCTGAGCACCTTGGCGACGTCGGACGGAACCTCGTCCGAGACGGGCGCCATTCCGTAGTCGAGGAGGGAACGCCATAGCGTTTCGAGGGCTGGCTTGATTCGCTCGACGAGCGGCTCCCGAAGCGGGACCGACCGTTCGCGCGGCGGGCGGAACGAGACGGCCCGCTCGGATCGGCGCACCTGCCTCCGGAAGAGGAACTCCCGTTCGTCCGCCGCATCCCGGAATGCGAAGACGACGCCGAGCCCGACGGCGAACCCTTCGACGCCAAGGGCTTCGCGAACCATGTCCTTGAGCTCGGCTGGGGTGAAGTACCGCTGAAAGGTTCCCCGGGAGGTGACGACGCCGTCGCCATAGGGTCGTAGTCCGGCGGTCGGACGATGCGCCCGGTCGTCGGCTACACCCGGGGGCGGGAAACGGCTACGGGCCGAAGCGTCCGACGACTTGCCGGATGTCCGGCCGCCAGGGAACCACGTTCATCGGGCCGCGGCGTCGCAACCATGGCGTCGCGGTCCGCAGACGCGTCCCGTCAGGACGCGCTGATCGGGCCGGGCGGCTGCGGCGCTGGCGGCTCGGTCGGCGGATCCCCGATGGGCGGCAACGGGTCCTCACCCGGGCGTGGCGTATCCGACTGCATGGCTGTCCCCCTTGTCCGCCGACCTGGCGACGCACGTCAACGCGCGCGGGCCGCCGCGGGTGCGCTGCCGGCCCATGCTTTCCACCGCTCGGTTCCCGCTCAGCCGAAGGTCAGGGCGGACCGCTCCCTCAGGGCCTTGCGCAGGGCCCGGCTGAGGTCGGCGACCGAGTAGGGTTTGCCCAGCAGCGGGAAGCCGTCGGTGCCCTCCGAGGCCAGGACGTGACTGTACCCCGAGGTCAGTACGACGGGGAGGTAGGGCCATCGGCGCCGGATCTCACGGGCGAGGTCGACCCCGTTCATGCCCGGCATCACCACGTCCGAGAACACGACCTCGAACCGTTGGCCCGACGCCTCGATCTCGGCGAGGGCGGACTGCGCGTCCTTCACCCAGGCGGCGTTGTACCCGAGTTCCATCAGGGCCTGGGTCGCGAAGGCGCCGACCTCCAGGTTGTCCTCGACGACCAGGACGGGCGTGCCGTGTCCCTCGGTGAGCGGTCCCGGATCGTCCCGCACGACCTCACGCGCCTCGATGTCGGCGGAGCGCGGAAGGAACAGGGTGAAGGTGGTCCCGACGCCGACGACGCTCTCCACCGCGACGTCGCCCCCCGACTGCTTGGCAAAGCCGAACACCTGGCTGAGGCCGAGCCCGGTGCCGTGGCCGACGCCCTTGGTCGTGAAGAACGGCTCGAAGATGCGCTCCAGCAGGTCCGCCTCGATGCCCGCGCCGGTGTCCGAGACCGACACCGCCACGAAATCGCCCGGCACGGCCGGGTGCGCGCGCAAGGCCGGGATGCGGTCGGCGCGCCTGACCGCGATGCGCAACCGCCCCTCGCCCTTCATCGCGTCGCGGGCGTTCACCACGAGGTTCACGAGCGCCGTGTCGAACTGGCTCGGATCGGCATCGACGTGGCAGGGCAGCCGGTGGCCGAGCCCGTCCATCCCGGCATCGGTATCCGTCTCGACGCGGATGCGCGCGCCGGTCAGCGTGCCCACCATGTCGGCGATGGCCGCCACCGACTGGGTGACGTCGAACACCGCGGGGCGCAACGCCTGCCGGCGCGCGAAGGACAGCAACTGGCTGGTCAACCTGGCGGCGCGGTCGACCGTGTCGGAGATGGCGTCGACGTAACGGACCCGCCGCTCCTCGGCGAGGTTCGGTCGCTTCAGCAGGTCGGTCGAGGACTTGATGACGGTCAGCAGGTTGTTGAAATCATGCGCCACGCCGCCGGTGAGCTGCCCGACCGCCTCCATCTTCTGCGATTGCCGCAGCTGCTCTTCCAGCGTCCGACGCTCCGTCACGTCGCGGCCGGTGGCATGGAAACGGTCCCCCTGCGGGATGGCGTTCCACGAGATCCAGCGATGGCCGCCGTCCGCGGTCCTGAAGCGGACGTCCAGATCGGAGAGGGACCGTCCAACCCGCAGGGGCTCGAACGCCTGCGTCGCCGCCTCCAGGTCGTCCGAATGCACCAAGTCCTCGATGCGGGTGCCGACGAGGCTCCCCGCCGGCCAACCGAGCAGCTCCGTCCAGGCCGAACTGACCGCGCGGATCGTCCCGTCGAGGCCGCAGACCACGAGCAGGTCTCGGCTCGTCCGCCAGACCAGGTCGCGCTCGACCAAGTGGTCGCGGTCCCGCGATACCCGCCGCTCCTCGCCTTCCTGCCTGGCTGTGGCGTCCTCGAACAGTACCGCCACCCGGTTCTGCGCCTGGCTGCCGATGCGCACCGCGTGGACGTCGAAGATGCGACCCAGCCGTGACGCCGTGCCCCTGAACCGCGCGTCGCGTCCGGTGCGTGCGACCTCGCCGTAAGTATCGAACCAGTGCTGCTCAAGCTCGGGTTCGATCTCGCGCATCCAGCGGCCCTCGGCGCCCGCGAGCCCGGACTGGCGCTTGAAGGCGGCGTTGACCTCGACGAAGCGGTAGTCCTCGGCCCGGCCCCGCGCGTCGAAGCGCATCTCGACGATGCAGAACCCGGCCTCGCCGTCCTCCAGCAGGCTGCGGAACGAGGCGCCCCGCCGGACGGCGTTGCCCTCCTGCTCGCGGAAGCGCGTCAGGTCGAGCTGGCTGCCGAAGAAGAACAGGAGCTCGCCGTGCGGGCCGAAGACTGGGCTGACGTAGAGCTCGTTGACGAAGGGGCTGCCATCGCGCCGGTAGTTCAGCAACTCCACGACGACGTCGCGCCGGGCTGCGACCGCGTCCCGGATGCGCGCCACGTGAGCCGGATCGGTCTCCGGCCCCTGGAGGAAGCGGCAGTTGCGCCCGACGAGTTCCTCCGCCGCGTAGCCGGAGAGTTCCAGGAAGGCGCGGTTGGCGAAGACGATGGGGTTGTCGGGCAGGTTCGGGTCGGTGACGATCATCGCCATCCGGGTCTTGTCCGCCGCGGTGAACAGCAGGTCGGACCGGGCGGTGCCGACGCCGGCCTCCGCCGCGGTCGACGGTGCGTCCGGGGTCCGGCCGGCACGCAGGCGGGCGACCTCCGCCAGAAGCGCGGTCTCGCTCCGACGCAGCCGCTCGACCTCCCCCCGAAGATCCTCGATGTCCATGGGCTCGGTCTCTACCCGGCATCCGTACTGGGACCAACGCCTTCCGGGGCGCTTGGCCGGAAGTCGGGTGCGTCCTTTGGTCTGGACGGTGCCCGGTGCCGGCAGGGGGCAAGCTGACCGGTGGACATCATCGGCGCGTGGTCCTGGCCGCCTCGGCCCTGTCGAGGGCGGCGCGGAAGCCTTTTTCCAGGAACGGGCGTTCGACGAAGGGCACGTGGTCTGGCAGGTCGCCGGGCCGCGGCGTGATCTGCGCCGATACGACGACAACGGCCACGTCCGTCCGGCGACGCGTGACCTCGCGCGCGAGCGCCAAGCCGTCCATCGACCCCGGCATGCGCACGTCGGTCACCACCAGCACGACCCCCTCGTCGAGCCGTTCCAGCGCCTGGGCGGCGTTGCCGGCCTCGACCACGGCGTAGCCCTCCGCTTCGAGGAGGTCGCGGACCTCCAGGCGGAAGAGCATCTCGTCCTCGACCACTAGGGCGGTCTTCGCGTTCGGGGCATCGGTCATGGCGAGCGGCAACGGTCCGCCCGACCCTTCGTTGCGTCGCGGCGTCAAGCGACCGCCTGGAAGTCGGCCAAAGACGCCTCGACGAAACACGCCACTCCCTCCGGGCGGTAGTCGAGGGAGAGGTCGGCGTTGACCTGCGCCGTCAGCCCACGCTCGATCAGCCGCGACCCGAACCCCTTTCGCGATGGCGGCACGACCGGTGGACCGCCCCGCTCGGTCCAGGCGATGCGCAGGCGCGGCGCGTCGTCCGGCCCGACCAGCGACGCCGTCACCGCCACCGTTCCGTCCGGCACCGAGAGCGAGCCGTACTTGACCGCGTTCGTGGTCAGCTCGTGCAGGGTCAGGGCCAGGGACAGCGCGGCCTTGCCGCCGATCTCGACGTCCGGCCCCTCGAAGGCGACGCGCCGCCCCGCCGATTCCTGCACCCCGACACCTTCGCGGACCACCGCCGCCAAGGATGCGCTCTCGGCGGCGCCGCCGAGTAGCACGTCGTGCGCCTTGCCGAGCGCGACCAGGCGGCTGCCCAGGACCTCGCGCGCCGCGTCCATGTCGGTGGCGCCGCGCAGCGTCGAGGCGGCGATGGCCTGCACCATCGCCAGCAGGTTCTTCATGCGGTGCGAGAGTTCCTGGTTGAGCAGTTCCTGCCGTTCCTCGGCCCGCCGGCGGATGTCGATGTCCGAAACCGCCACGACCGCGCCGACCGTCGAGCCGGCCTCGTCGCGCATCGGGACGCCGACGACCTCGATCCAGACGCGGCTGCCGTCGCCGCGCTGGTACTCGCACCGCAGCTCGGCGTGTCCCAGACCCTCGCGGATGATGCGGCTGAGCGGGTACTCCTGAGGCTCGACCCGGCGGCCGTCTTCATGGAAGGCGACCCACTCGCCGTAGCTCTCGGCGTCGGGCGAGGGCAGGACAGGGTGGCGGAAGATCTCCTCCAGCCGCCGGTTGCCGCCGACGATGCGACCGGACGGCGCCTCCGCGAACAGGATACCGACCGGCACGGTGTCGAGGACCGCCCGAAGCGACGCCTCGCTCGCCTGCAATGCCTGACGCGCCCGCTTCTGCTCCGTGAGGTCGCGGGTGACGGTGCCGTAGCCGAGCCTGCGCCCGTCGGCGCCCCGCACGGGGAAGAGGTTGTAGAGGACCGGGACCGCCGCCCCGGTCACCACGTGCCGGAAGTTCAGCTCGCCTTCCCAGAAGCCGTCCCGCTCGACCGCCGGCAGCACCTCGTCGAGGACGCGCGCACGCTCCTCCGGCACGAAATAGTCCACGATGGGGATGACCCTAGCCGCGGCGAGATCGGACAGGCCGATGAGGCGCCGGCCAGCCTCGTTGACGAAGTCGACGCTCCCATCTGGGCCCGCCAGTCCGATGAAGTCCTGGCTCTGCTCGACCAAGGCGGCGAGACGGCGGGCCTCGGCGTCGGCCCGACGCTGGTCATCCACGTCGACCAGCACCGTCACCGCGGCCTGGATCGTGCCGTCGCCGTCGCGCACGGGACCGCTCGACACCTCCAGGAGACGCACCTCGCCCGTCCCGGGAATGCGGTAGCGCATCTCCTCGCAGCGCACCGTCTCGCCCCTCCGCAGGGCGCGAAGGGTCGGGTACTCGGCCGGCACATACCGGCGACCGTCCGGGTGCAGGGCGCCGTAGGAGACGTAGCGGGCGTCGCCCTCCGTGCCGAGTCCGTGGCCCAGGATCTCCTCGGCCTTGGCGTTCAGCGACGACGGCATGCCGGCCTCGACCCCGGCGATGGAGATGCCGACGGGGGCTTGGCGGAAGATTGCCTCCAACAAGCCGCGCTCAAGCCCGAGGCGGCGCTCGCTCGCGCGCAGGGCGTCTTCGCCCCGCTTGCGCTCGGTCAGGTCGAGCATCGCCCCGATCAGGCGGCAGGCGCGCTCGTCCTCGCCGCGCATGACGTAACCCCGGTCGAGCACGTGCGCGTAGGAGCCGTCGGCGCGCCGGAAGCGATACTCCTCCGTCCAGGTCGTGCCGTTGCCGTCAATGACCGCGTGGATCGAGGCGTCGACGCGGTCGCGGTCCTCAGGATGGACCTGCGCGATCCACCAGGCGCCGGTCGGCTCCATGGCCCCCGGCGCGTGACCGTAGGCGTCGGAGAGGGCCCCATTCCAGAGCACGTGGTCGCTGACGAGGTTCCAATCCCGGATCGCGTCGTTGGTCGCCTGGGCCGCAAGCCTGTAGCGGTCCTGGCTCTCCTGCAGGCGGGCGGCGGCTTCCTTCTGCTCCGTCCGGTCGCGCAGGATCTTCACGAAGCCGATGGCCGTGCCAGCCTCGTCGCGCAGCACCATCATCTCGCCGTTGGCCCAGAAGCGCTCGCCGTCCCGGCGCAGGTGCCAGCGCTCGTCGATGCCGGTGCCCTTCTCCAAGGCCGAGTGCATCTCCTGCGCCGGGATGCCGTCGCGCCGGTCCTCGGGGGTGAAGAAGGCGTCGGCGGTCTGGCCGCACATCTCCTCGGGGCGCCACCCGAGGATGCGGGTGGCGCCAGCGTTCCAGTCCGTGACCCGCCCGTCGAGGTCCAGCAGGATGATGGCGTAGTCCTGCGCGCTGTCGAACACGGCGCGGCGCCGGTACTCGGTGAGCGCGGCGGCCCGGGTCGCCTCGCGTTCGCCCGCCTCGGCGAGGCCGGACGCGGCCGAGCCCGCAAAGACGCCCAGAACCTGTAGGTCATCCTCGGCGAAGGCGTCGGGACGGCTGGACTGCAGCTTCAGGACGCCGACGACGACGCCGCCCCTGCGCACCGGCACCATCAGGCAGGAACGCAGTCGCAGTTTCTCGGCGAGATCGCGCTCGACCCGGTGGTCGCGCAGCACGTCCGGCACGCGAAGCGGGACGTCGTCCCGGTAGCAGGCGCCTGCGAGGCTTCCCTGGATCGAAAGGCGCAGGCCGAGTTGCGGCGCGAGGCCGTCCGTTACGGCGCGGTAGACGAGGTCCTCGCCCTCGCGGATCTCGACGGCGCCGGCTTCGGCGGCGGGAACGGCGCGCATCGCGCCGTTGAGCACGGCTCGAAAGCTCGCCTCGAGGTCGCCGCCCGCCGCAGCGACCCCAGCTAGGGTCACCGCGACCGCCTCGCCCTGGCGACCGGCGCGGTCGCGGTCCGAGAGAGACCGGCGCAGAAGAAGTTGGTCTATGACCTTTCGGGCGAGCGCCTCCAGGTCCTCGACCTGCTCCGCGGCGAGGCCGCCCGGGCGCGGAACGTGGTCGATCACGCACAGGCTGCCGAGCACCTGCCCCTCGGGCGTACGCAGCGGGGCGCCGGCGTAGAAGCGCAGGTGAGACTCGCCCGTCACCAGCGGGTTGGCGTGGGTGCGCGGGTCCCTCGTCAGGTCCGGGATCTGCAGGACGGCCGGTTCCGTCAGGACGAACTTGCACACCGAGCGGTCGAGGTCTGTCTCGCACGCTGGGAAGCCGACACGCGCCTTGAACCACTGGCGATCGCGGTCGACCAGGCTGACCAGCGCCACCGGCGCGGCGCAGAGGCGCCGCGCGAGGTTGACGATGTCGTCGAAGCCGCGCTCGGGCGGGGTGTCGAGGACGTCGAACGCTGCGAGCGCGCTCAGCCGCGCGTCCTCGTCGATCCGGGCGGGCCGCATGACTTGGTTCACGGGCTTGCGTCCTTCACAAGCGCCGATGGGGACCTCAGTCTTTCCGGCTCGCCGACGTCGACGGCGACGATGCGTCCGCCGGGTGCGTAGACGGCGCCCATCACCTCCTCGAAGTGTCGCCGGACCGCGGCGTGGCACTCGCACGAGCCGGCCTCCGCGCGGGCCCGATCCGGGAGGGTGATGCGCCCGTGGCCGATGGTGATCAGGCCGTCCCGTTGCATGCGCCCGAGCACCTCGGTCAGGTAGGCGCGGCGCACCCCAAGCATGTCGGCGAGAAGTTCGTGGGTCACCGGGAGTTCTGGCGTGCCGATCCGGTCCTGCAGGGTCAGAAGCCAGCGTAAACAGCGCCGCTCGATGGTATGGGCGGCGTTGCAGGCGACCGATTGCAGCACCTGCGCGAGCAGGCAGTCGGCGTAGCGCACGAAAAGGTCGCGCAGGCTCTTCGACGCCTGCTTTGCCTCGGACAAGCGGGCGGCGTCGATTCGGATGACCGAGCCGCCGACCTGAACGACCGCCTGACCGAAAGCCGGCAGGTAGCCCTGGCTGACGACGCCGCCCATGGCGCCCTCGCGGCCGATCGTGGCCGTCTCGACCGACTTCCCGTCCATAAGCGGGACGACCAGGGTGACGACGCAATGGTGCGCGGGGAAGGTGACGTGGCTGACGTCGTCGCCGGCGCGAAACAACACGTCGCCGCGACGGACCTCGCGGCGTTCCGTGTGAGGCGCGAGCAGGCCACGGTCGTCAGCATCGAGTGCTTCGAGCAGCAGGTTGCCGTCGATAGTGGACGAAGGGCGGATGTTCACGGGGATGGTCGCAGAGGCGGCGGTCGGGTTGTCCAGTAGCGGACTTCCTGGCGCAAAGCTGTCCGATACCTGACAACTCGCGCCGAAGCCCCGGGGCGAGCTTCGATTTTTTTAAGCGGGCCGACGGCGTCAATCGCGTAAGCGTAGGAGCGACCCCTTCCGGGCGGTCAGGATGCCGGAACGCAGTCGGCGTGAACCTGTCCGGGCAGGAGGGGTGTCGGCAGCCGGAATCGGAAGGTCGTGCCGCGGTCGATGGCGCTGGTCACGGTGAGCACGCCGCCCTGTCGCTCGACGAGGTCGCGACACAGCAACAGCCCGAGCCCGCTTCCACGCTCCCCCGCCGTGCCGTTCGTCGTTGTCCGCCGGTCCAGCCGGAACAGGTCGTCGACCTTCCCGGGCGGCATGCCGACTCCCGTGTCAATGACCGAGATCTCGACTTCGTCCCCGTCGCGGTGGCCCGAGACGGAGATGGTCCCGCCGGGCAGCGTGAACTTGACGGCGTTGCCGACGAGGTTGCGCAGCACCGTGGTGAGCATGTCCCGCTGGGCGAGGACGACGATCCCGCCGCAGGAGGCTTCGAGCTTCAATCCCTTGTCGGCGGCGGCTTCCGCGGCGCCGTGCACAACCTCGGCGGCCACGGCGGCGAGGTCGACGTCGGTCAGGGTGACCGCCATCGTGTCCATCTGCAGGCTCGCCCAGGAGAACAGGCTTTCAAGCAGGGCGTAGGCCTGCGTCGCCGCCGCGTGGATGCCCTTCGCCCGGCGCTCGATGGATGTCGGGTCGCGCGCCGCGACGGCCTTGCCGAGCACCTCGGACAGGCCGAGCAGCGCCTGGAACGGGTTGCGCAGGTCGTGGGCGATGATGGAGAACAGCAGCGACTTCTGCCGGTTCAACGTGTCCAGTTCGAGGGACTTCGCCTCCGCCTCGCGGCGCGCCGCGGCGAGCTCCGCCTGGAAGGCCTGCCTGGCCTCCGCGTAGCGGATCGCACGGGCCAGGCCGGAAGGCGTGACCTCCGCCTTGTCCAGGTAATCCAGCGCGCCGGCCCGCATCAGCCGGGTCGCGAGGTCGGGGTCGGCCTCGCCGGTCAGCATCAGCACCGCCCGCGCTTGCCCCTCGGCCGCCAGCAGGGTCCTGAGCAGCGCGAAGGTATCGATGCCCGGCAGCCGGTAGTCGAGCAGCACGCAGTCGAAGGTTTCCGCCGCGGCGAGGTGCAGGCCCTCTTCGCCCCCGGACGCCTCGGCCAGGGTGTGCGCGAGGCCGGACTTGGCGAGCGCCCGCCGGACGGCGGCCCGGTCTACCGCGTCGTCGTCGATCAGCAGGATGCGGGTCGGGGTCGTCACCGGGGTGGCTATGCCGGGAACTCGACGACCTTCCAGTAGTGCTCCAGCAGCGCCACCGCCTCCATGAAGGTGTTGGCCGGATCGCGCTTGACGATGTAGCCGGCGACGTTGTGCCCATAGGCGCGCATCCGGTCCTCGTCGGCCTTCGACGTGGTGATCATGAACACCACCGCCGAGCGCAGGTCTTCGTCGGCGCGCACCGCCTCCAGGAACTCGATGCCGTTCATGCGCGGCATGTTCAGGTCGAGCAGGATCAGGTGCGGCTTGGGCAACCGCTCGCGGCCGTTCTCGCCGCGCAGGGTCTCCAGCGCTTCGATGCCGTCTCGGGCCACCGTGATCGGGTTGCCGATCTTGCTCTTCTTGAAGGCGCGCTTGAGCCCCTGGACGTCGACCTCGTCGTCGTCGACCAGCAGGATGTTAACCGTCGAGCCCATCCGCCTGTCCCTTCCCGCTGTCGAGCGGCCACGTGAAATGCACCGCCAACCCGCGACCGTCCGGCCCGTCCGCGAGCCAGACCTTGCCGCCCTGGCGGTCGACCAGCTTTCGCACGATGGCGAGCCCCATGCCGCTGCCCTCGACCTCGTCGCGGGGCTTAAGCGTCTGGAACATGCCGAAGACGCGCTCGCGGAACTGCTCGGGGATGCCCGGCCCGTCGTCCGTCACCACGAACTCGACGGCGGTCCCCGCCGGCCTCGCCTCGACCGAGATATGACCCTCGGCCGGCCGGTCGTGGTGCTTGATGGCGTTGCCGATCAGGTTCTGCAAGGCTTGGGTCAGCGGTGCCCGGGCGGCCTGGAGCGTCGGCAGAGAGTTATCCGCCGTAATGGTGAACCCTTCGGGCGGGCTGACCAGGTCGGCGAGCTCCTCGACGAGCGACCTGGTGTCGATCCGGTCGACGGCAGACTCGCCACGGCCCGCCCGCGAGTAGGCCAGGAGGTCGTCGAGCAGGCTGTCGAGCCGGCGCACCCGGCTCTTGAGCAGCTCCATGTTCGTGAGGACGTCGCCGGTCAGCGAGCCTTCCAGGTCCTCCTCGATCCATCCGACGAGGTTCTCGATCCCTCGCAGGGGCGCCTTCAGGTCGTGCGAGGCGACGTAGGCGAACTGCTCCAGTTCCTCGTTCGAGCGGCGCAGGTCAATGGCGTGGCGCGCGAGTCTGCGCTCCATGCCCTTGCGCTCGGTGATGTCCGTGTTGGTCCCGAACCAACGCAGGATGCGTCCGTCCGGCCCGCGATGCGGTTGCGCCAGCGACAGGAACCAGCGGTACTCGCCGTCGGCGCCGCGGAGCGGGAAGGTATCCTTCCACGGCTCGCCGGTTCGGAACGCCTCGCTGATGCGCTCCACGACGCGCTCGACGTGGTCCGGGTGGTGGACGTCGCGCCAGCCCCACCCGCGCATCTGCTCGATGGTGGTGCCGGTGTAGTCGTACCAGCGCCGGTTGTACCAGATGATGTCGCCGCTCGGCTCGGCGACCCAGGCCATCTGCGGGAGCGCGTCCGCGAGCGCGCGGAAGTCGTCCGCCGTCAGGTTCGCGGCTCGCTCCACGCATGCTCTCCTTCGTCTATGGCGGTAGGGGGGATGATGCCGGCCACCCGCGCCGGGATACGTCGGGCGCGCAATGTGATGACAAAGCGGCGACGGCAAGGCCTGCCAAGGAGTGATCGAATTGACTGGCCGTTGTTGCGCCGACATCTCCACTCCGGCGGGCCCAAGCCCTCGGGCAACGAAGCGACGCGGAACGGGATGCGCGACGGGACACACGGTTTGACGCGCCGCCTGCTGGACGAGGCCGTCGGGCGCGAGATCCATGCCAATGCCCTGGCGGACCTGGCGGTACGCTGGCCCGGGGACGTGCACGTTCCGACCTTGCGCGTACTGGCCCGCAGTCAGCGCATCCGTGCCATGGAGTTGCGTGGCACGGCGGCTGCCCTGCTTCATCTGCAAGGACTTGGCGGCCAATCCACCTCAAGCTCACGGACGCCCACTGCGGTTCGGGCAGGGCGATCATGGTTCGCTTGAGCGCGGCACCGCGGGCTAGCAGCCTAGGTCAGCGGCCTAC